>NZ_JAYSDA010000017.1:70689-98735 GCF_041914625.1 Aquitalea pelogenes
CCTCACCCCTCACCCCTCACCCCTCACCCCTCACCCCTCACCCCTCACCCCTCACTCTTCACTCCAGCTCCAGCTCCAGCTAAAAACTTGCCTCATCCGTCGGCCCACGTCAAAATACATCGGATGATTGGATGAATAGAGACAAACCATGCCGCCACTGCACCAAGCCAGACGCTCGCTGGTAGACCTTGCCGTCGAAGATATCGGCCAGCGCCTTGCCGCCGGTCAATGGCCGGTCGACAGCCGCATCCCCACCGAACCGGAACTGGCAGCCTTGCTGGGCATCAGCCGCAACACCGTACGCGAGGCCGTGCGGGTATTGCTGTATGCCGGCTTGCTGGAGGTGCGGCAGGGAGACGGCACCTATGTCCGGGCCACCACCAGCCCGGCCGAGGCCATGCGCGCCATCAGCCGGGCCAGCCTGCGCGAACAGCTGGAAGTCCGCGCCCTGCTGGAAGAACATACCGCCCGCCTGGCCGCACAACGGGCCAGCCCACAGGATGTGGCACGCATCGCCCACCTGCTGACGGTACGCGGCGAGCAACAGCAATATCCGGACGCCGCCGACTTCATCCACCGTGACCTGGACTTTCACCTGGCCATTGCCGAGGCCAGTGGCAATGCGGCACTGGCCGAGCTGTACCGCTATTTCACCCTGACGGTGCAAGACAGCATCCTGCGCACCATGCATGACGAAGCCCTGCCCGACCCCGACCTGGCCTCGCATCAGGCCATTGTCGATGCCATTGCCAATGGTGATGGCAAGGCCGCCGGTGCTGCCGCCGCCGCAGTCACCCGCCCCCTGCTACAGATACTGGACAGCCTGTTGCCGGTCAGCCCGGCCAGCCCCACCCCACCGACAACTGCACGAGATTGAGCATGCCCCCTCCATTATCCAGCAACAGCAAGCTGTTGGCAGAAGAACTACTCATTGATGCCGAAATCGACGACGAGGGTGTGCAGCAACAAGCCCCTCCCGCCCGCACACGCGCCATGCTGGTGCTGGGCATGGTGCTGATCGGCATCAATCTGCGCCCTGCACTTTCCAGCCTGGCTCCGGTGCTGGACCAGGTAAAGCACGACCTTGGCCTGACAGCCACCATGGCCAGCCTGCTCACCACCCTGCCGGTGCTGTGCCTGGGCCTGTTCGGCCCGCTGGCACCGCAGCTGGCGCGCCGCTTTGGCAGTGAACGCAGCATTGCCGGCGCGCTGTTGCTGCTGAGTATCGGCATCCTGCTGCGCAGCCAGCTGGGCTATGTCGGCCTGCTACTGGGTGCCTTGTTTTCCGGCGCAGCCATCGGTATTTGCGGTGTGCTACTGCCGGGCATTGTCAAACGGGATTTTGCCGACCGGGCCGGGCTGATGACCGGGGTGTACACCATGGCCCTGTGTCTGGGTGCCGCGCTGGCAGCCGGTGCCACCGTGCCGCTGGATCAGCTGTTTGGCCACAGCTGGCAAGCGGCACTGGCGTTCTGGGCCACACCGGCCTTGCTGGCTTTGATTGTCTGGTGGCCACAGCTGTCAGGCCGGCAAGCACAGCATGCCGGCCACTGGCAGGTCAGCGGCTTGTGGCGCGATCCACTGGCCTGGCAAGTCACCGCCTATATGGGCTTGCAGTCTTCGCTGTCTTACATCGTGTTTGGCTGGATGCCGTCCATGCTGATCGAACGGGGCCTCTCGCCCTTGCAAGCCGGGCTGCTGATGTCGCTGTCCATCATGACGCAGGTGCTTTCCTCGCTGGGCGTTCCCTTGCTGGCACAGTGCGGGGCCGACCAGCGCCTGCCGATTGCCTGCGTGATGAGTTTCACCCTGGCCGGGCTGCTGGGCATGCTGTATGCGCCGGTTGGCCAGCTTTGGGCGTGGGCGGTATTGCTGGGCATCGGTCAGGGCGGTGCCTTCAGCATGGCCCTGAGCCTGCTGGTATTGCGTGCGCCGGATGCGCATGTGGCCGCCCATCTGTCCGGGATGGCCCAGGGCGTGGGCTATACCGTGGCCGCATGCGGCCCGCTGGCCGCCGGCATCATCCACGACATGGCAGGCAACTGGGCACCGGTGGGCTGGTTGTTTGGCGGCATTGCCGTGACAGCGCTCTGTTCCGGCGTGCTGGCAGGCAGAAAGAAAACGGTGAAGGCACAAGCCCGGCGTCTGGATTGAATCCGGACGCAGCGCTTGCCTGTCAGGCGTGCGGCCGGGCCACCACCCCATAACGCTGCCACAGCTCAGCCAGACTGTGCCGGCTCAGGGGCAAGGGGTGTTCCGCCAGTTGCAAGCTGGCCGGCAGGCGGGTAGTGTCACCATCCCAACCAGCCAGCCCTGCAGCGGCGATGTCCGGCAGGTCGCGATCATCCACCACGGCCAGCTCTCCGGCGATTTCGATGAACAGCTGTCCGTCCTCGGTCATGAAAGCCTCGCGGGCCTGCACATCATCGTCACACGGCAGGGTTTGCCAGCGGCCATCCTGCAGACGTGCCACCAGCGGTGCGGCATCCAGGCTGACAAACACTTTTTGCGGCCCGTTCTGCACGTAATAGCGGCCCTGGGCATCACGGCTGTAATTGCGGTTAAAAAAAGCCACCATGCCATCGTGGCTCAGCCTTTCCTCCCGTATCCACCACTGGCCGCGAGCATCCAGCCGCAACCAGCCAAATACCGCCGGGACATTGGGCCACTTGGCCATGGCAGCCAATACCTGGGAATCCATCTCCAAACTCCTTGCAGGCTTTCCTGCCTGCTTTGTCATGGCACGGCGTCGCCTGACGCCGCTCATACGGAACGCAATACCGCCAGTGGTGAAGTACGTGTCACCCGACCCACCAGGGGCCACCCTGCCAGCATGACCACCAGCATGCCACAGCCCATGCCCAAAGGCAGCAAGCCTGCATTGATGCTCCACGGCAGGTTGAACAACTTGCTGGCGGCAATTCCACCCACACCCATCGCCCCCAGTGCGGCCAGCAGGCCCGTGAAAGCCCCCAGCCAGGCCAGTTCGGCCAGAATCACCGCACGGACCTGACGGTCCGACGCGCCCAGTGCGCGCATCAGGGCAATATCGAACAGGCGCTCGTCACGCGTGGCCGCCAGTGCCGCCCACAACACCAGCACACCGGCCGCCAGCGCCAGCACAAACATGGCCTCGATGGCACGGGTCAGCTTGTCCACCATGGCCCGCACCTCATCCAGAATAGCGCTGACATCGATGATGCTGATATTGGGGAAGGCCGCAACCAGCCGGTTGGCAAAGTCTTCCTGGGCAGCATCCAGGCGGAAGCTGCTGATCCAGCTGGCTGGCTGCTGTTGCAACAGGGATGGCGGGGCCAGCACGAAGAAATTCACCCGGAAACTGTCCCAGGCCACGCTGCGCAGGCTGGTGACCCTGGCGCGGTATGTCGTGCCGCCGATATCAAATGCCAGCGTGTCGCCCAGCCTGATGCCCAGTGTTCTGGCCAGACCCTGCTCCACGGAAAACTGCGGCCTGGCTTTTGCTTGCCACCACTGACCGGACAGGATGCGGTTGCCTTCCGGCAGCTCATCCCGCCAGGAAAGATTGAATTCACGCTCGGCCAGCCGCCTTGCCTGCTCGTCCTGCAGTGCCGAAGGCCGTACCGGCTTGTCATTGATGGCCAGCAAGCGGCCACGAATCATCGGCGACAAGGCCGGTGCCGGCAGGCCAGCCGTCACAAACTGCTGTTGCAGGGCGGCACGCTGGCCTTGCTGGATATTGATGACAAACTTGTTGGGCGCATCGGCAGGCACACTTTTTTGCCAGGCGGCAATCAGGTCGTCACGCACCACGGTAAGGGTGAGCAAGGCCATGATGCCCACCGCCAATGCCACGATCTGCACAATGGCCAGCCAGGGACGGCGCGCCAGGTTCGCCACCCCGTAACGCCAGCCCACCTGCCGCCCTGCGGGCAGGCGTCGCAGCAAGGACAACATGCCCCAGGCCAGCAGGCCGACACCGGCAAAAAAAGCCAGCATGCCACCCAGCAGCCAGGCAGCCAGAACCACATCGTCCATCTGCCATGCCGCCAGCAGCAGCAACACCAGCACGGCCAGCAAGGGTGCCACCAGACTGCTGCGCAGCAGCGGGACGTCATTACGCAGCACCGCCAGCGGCGATACCTGACGAATCGCCAGCAGCGGCGGCAGCGCGAGGCCAGCCAGTAACAGCAGCGATGCCGCAGGCCCCAGCAGCCAGCTTTGCCAGCCAGGGTTGGGCAGTACTTCACCAACAAAACGGCTGCTCAGTTGCATCAGGCCCAGCTGTACGGCAAAACCCGCCAGCGTGCCCAGCACACCACTGAGCAGGCCCAGTAGCAGGAACAGACAGACAAACAGACCCAGCACCTCGGATGAGGTCAGCCCCATGCAGCGCAATACCGCCACTGGCTGCCAGTGCCGCGCCAGGTAGCGCCGCACCGCCAGCGCCACGGCGGCGGCGGACAGGGCTACGGTCAGCATGGCGGTGAGGCCAAGAAAGCGTCGGGCCCGCTCCAGTGCGGTGCGGATTTCCGGGCGTGCTTCTTCCACGTTTTCCAGGCGGCTGCCAGCTGGCAAGCGCGCCGCCAGCCATTGCCGCAGGTCACTGATCTGACGGTCATCCCCGGCCAGCATCAGCCGCCAGCGCGCACGGCTGCCTTCCTGAATCAGCCCGGTGGCGGCCAGGTCGGCACTGTTGAACATCAGCCGTGGTACAAAATTGTACAAATCCATGGCGCCATCCGGCTCGCGCAGGATTTCGCCATCCAGTTGCAGCGCGATATTGCCGACATTGATGCGCTCACCCAGCTTCACTCCCAGCTTGCGCAGCAGACGCGCATCGGCCCATACCATGCCTGCCGCCGGGTGCAGCCTGCCCGTCTGCAACTGGCCGTCCACCCGGCGCACCGTCACTTCGCCGCGCAGGGGGTAGCTGTTGCTGACTGCCTTGTAAGTGGCCAGCGTAGCCTGGCCCTGGGCAAACACCATGGAGGGAAAGCTGATGTTATCGGCCACTTGCAGGCCGCGACGTTGTGCTTCCTGACGGATGGCAGCCGGTGCCGGCTGATTGCCATTGAGCACCAGGTCAGCCGCCAGCAGCTGGGTGGCCTGGGTGGTGAGCGCCCGTGCCACCCGGTCGGAAAAGAAGCTGACACTGGTCAGCGCAGTCACCGCCACCAACAGCGCGAGGGCCAGAATGCTCAGCTCGCCAGAGACGATTTCCCGCCGCACAAAGCGGGCGGCCAGCAACAGGCGGCTCCACCAGCTCATGCACGCGCTCCATTCAGACGGCCATCCACCAGACGGTAGATGGCATCGCAACGGCTGGCCAGTTCATTGTCGTGAGTCACCAGCACCAGCGAGGTATGCTGTTCGCTATTGAGCTGGAACAACAGGTCGATGATCTGGCGGCCGGTGGCGGCATCCAGATTCCCGGTCGGTTCGTCGGCAAACAGGATGCCCGGATGGATGGCAAAGGCACGCGCCAGCGCCACGCGCTGCTGCTCGCCACCGGACAGATGCCTGGGATAATGACGCAGCCGGTGTGCCAGGCCGACATGGCCCAGCATCTGGCTGGCGGTGTCACGCGCATCCTTGTGCCCGGCCAGCTCCAGCGGCAGCATCACGTTTTCCAGGGCGGTCAGTTGCGGCATCAGCTGGAAATTCTGGAACACGAACCCCACCTTGTCCCTGCGCAGCAAAGCGCGGCCATCCTCGCTCAGGCCGGACAGTGACTGGCCAAACAGGGAGACATCGCCCTGACTGGGCTGGTCCAGTCCGGCCAGCAAGGACAGCAAGGTGGATTTGCCAGAACCGGAAGCGCCGACAATGGCCACACTCTCCCCCGCTTGTACGCTCAGGCTGGCCGCGTGCAGGATGTCCAGCGGCGCGCCGTTGAAAACAACTTGTTTGGCCAGATCCCGCGCCGACAATACCGCCTTGTCATGTATTGGAGTCATATGCTTTCTGCAAAATTGAAGCTGTGGTGCACGCTGTGCATCAGCCTGCTGGCCTTGCCGGTCAGCGCCGCCACCATTCTGGTAATGGGCGACAGCCTGTCAGCCGGTTACGGCCTGACACCGGAGCAAGGCTGGGTCAGCCTGTTACAACAGGATCTGGAGCCAAAGCACCGGATTATCAATGCCAGCATCTCGGGCGAAACCAGCGACGGGGGCCTTACGCGGCTGCCTGATGCCTTGCGCCGTCACAAACCCGACATCGTGGTGCTGGAACTGGGTGCCAACGATGGCCTGCGTGGCTTGCCGCTGAACCGCATGGAAAACAACCTGCAGCAGATGGTAGACCTGTCGCGCAAGGCGGCGGCCCGGGTGGTGCTGGTGGGCATGGCCTTGCCAAGCAACTATGGCCCGCAATACACCGCAGAGTTCCGCGCGGTGTACGACCGTGTTGCCAAGCGCAATCAGCTGGCCTACGTTCCGCTGCTGGTAGCCGGCTTTGCCACCGACATCAGCAAATTCCAGCCGGACGGGCTGCACCCGGTAGCCAGCGTACAAGCTACCATGATGCGCACCGTCAAGGCCAAGCTGCCCTTGAAATAAAACTTCAGGAAGAGTGGGAGAACCCCTGCAGCACAGGGGTGGCCAGCTCGCTGGCCATGCAGATGCGATTGCGGCCGCGATGCTTGGCGGCATAGAGCGCCATGTCGGCCTGTTGCAGGCTGTGATTCACCGGGTCGCCGGGCTGACAGGCCACCACGCCGGCTGAAACGGTTTGCTGCCAGGAGGCCGGCAGCGCTTCCCAGCGCGAGGTCGACAGTTGCTGGCGAATGGCATCCAGCGCGGTGGCCAGCACCGCCGCCGGCTGCTGCGGTGCCAGCACGACAAACTCCTCTCCCCCGTAACGGTACAGCTGCATTCCGTCCGGCAGCAATTCGCTCACCTTGTGTACCAGTTGCTCCAGCACGGCATCGCCAGCCTGATGACCAAAAGTGTCATTCACCTGCTTGAAGTGATCCAGGTCCAGAATGGACAACGACCAGCCCTGTCCGTTTTCAGCACTCTGGGCGGCATACAGGTCCAGTTGACGACGCAATGCCCGCTGATTGAAACAGCCGGTCAGCGCATCACACTCCAGCAAGCGCTCTCCCTCGGCCAGTGCGGTTTGCAATGCCAGGCGATTCTGTTCCAGGCTTTCGCGTTTCATGCTGGCCTGCACATGCATTTCCACCAGCTGCTCCATCATGCTTTGATTGGCATGTTTGAGTTGTACCGTCTCGAACAGGGTCTGGCGGAAGCCGCGCACAAAACGCCATTGCGACAACAGGTACAACACCACCCCCAGCAGGGCGACCATCTCCAGCCGCTGTCCGTCATTGAGCAAGGAAAACACCGGGAAAGCCCAGAAAGCGGCAAAAAACAGCACATGGATATCGCGACAGGCGGACATCATGATGCACAGCAAGGCAAAAATGCCGGATACCCACAGCAGCAGCAGCATTTCATAAGGCCGGTCCGGCTCGATGGGTGCCATGAACCAGATACAACTGCCCCACAACAGGCTGCTGGCCAGCAGGCAATCGCGGATGGCCGGATAGTACTGATACACCACCAGCGGATGGGTATCGTTGCGGCGGAAGCTGCGTACCACCAGAATCAGCCGCCATTCCACCAGCCAGAACAGCGCCATCCAGCACAGCATGCGCCATAGCGAAGCGTGTTCGTAGGCAATCCAGGCCAGTACGGGTGTGCTGCACACCGCGGGGCCGATGGACTGGTAGGCCGCATCGACAAAATAACGGGTGAGGTCAGCCTCTTCACGCCAGTGCGGGCTTTCCTGTTGCAGATACGCCAACCGCTTCATGCCAGCCCCCTGACCAGTTGCCGGGCCAGCGCCTCGGTCAGTACCTGATTACGCCCGGCCCGCTTGGCGGCATACAGCAAGTCATCCGCCCGCTTGATCATCTGCGGCAAGTCCAGGCCCGGCTGCCAGTGCATCAGCCCCATCGACACCGTCACCCCGCGCGAACCCAGCAAGCCGGACCAATCATGCCGGGCGATGTCCTCCCGGATACTCTCCAGCCGCAATATGGCCGCCTCGAGGTTCATTCCTTCCAGCAGCAGCATGAATTCCTCGCCGCCATAGCGGCCCAGGCTGTCGTTGCAGCGCATTTGCGCGCCAACCAGGCGACAAACCTGGCGCAGGACTTCATCCCCCACCAGATGCCCGTAACCATCATTGATGGATTTGAAATGATCCAGGTCCAGCATGGCCAAACAGAAGGCTTTGCCCGCTGCCGCCTCCACCAGACGGTGCTCAGCCTGAATCATGATGGCGCGCCGGCTCAACACCCCGGTCAGCGGGTCATGCGCCACCAGGGTTTCCACGCGTGCCAGCGCAATATCCAGCTCGCGACCACGCTGTTCCAGCTGCTGGTTGTACTGGTCCAGCGTTTCCTGCTGGGCCGTCATGTCTTGCAGCAAACGGTTGTTCTCTTCGCGCACCGCGTAGTTCTCACGCAAATAACGATGCAAGGGCCAGGTCATGGTGATCAGTACGGCAGTAAACAGCAGCACGGACAAACCAGCCAGGTGCAGCACCGGGGAATCAGCCATCCACAAGCGAGGTTGCACGGTCAGCAGCATCAGGCCAAGCACCAGCAAGGGCAAGGAACGGATACCTGTCAGATAAGCAGCATATGACGCGGCAACTGCTGCCAGCCACAGCATGACCACGATCAGGTAGAGCGGATCTGCGTCCGGCACCAGCCACCAGACGGCACTACCCCACCAGATGCCGGCCAGGGTAGTCATCAGGACAAAACCGTTAAACTGTCGCGACGTCAGTCCGCCGTTAGTGGCAGCATTCAGCCAATGCCTGAGGCATTGGGCATAGAGACACTGCCAGCTGATCAACACACCCCACCAGAGCAGGATATTACGCAAGGGCGCATGCCAGGACATGGCGAGCGCCAACAAGGCACCGGCCACAATGGAATACGGCAGTGCAGCGCGAAAGCGCTTGATGATGTGCAACTGGACTGCCGCGTCCTCTCCGGATAGCGACGTGCTCAAATTGGCCTCCGCTGTCTGCTTGATCTGTTAATAAGGTATAGCAGATCACATGAAAAACCCCGCGCAATGGCGGGGTTCAGACAACAGGGCAGACCGGTCATGCCGGTCAGCAAGGCTGCTTACAGCTGGGCGGCGTTTTCAGCCAGGTAGGAAGCAACGCCTTCGGCGCTCGGCTTCATGCCCTTCTTGCCCTTGTTCCAGCCAGCCGGGCACACTTCGCCGTGTTCTTCGGTGAATTGCAGTGCGTCTACCATGCGGATCATTTCATCCACATTGCGGCCCAGCGGCAGGTTGTTGACAACCTGATGCTGTACCACGCCAGCCTTGTCGATCAGGAAGGAACCACGGAATGCCACGCCACCGTCGGCTTCCACATCAAAGGCCTTGCACAGGTCGTGCTGGATGTCGGCCACCAGGGTGTAGCCAACTTCGCCGATGCCACCCTTTTCCACCGGGGTGTTGCGCCATGCAGCGTGGGTGAACTGGCTGTCGATGGACACGCCGATCACTTCCACATTGCGGGCCTTGAATTCAGCCAGACGGTGATCGAAAGCGATCAGCTCGGACGGGCAGACGAAGGTGAAGTCCAGCGGGTAGAAAAACACCACGGCGTATTTGCCGGCAGTGGCTTCCTGGAAGGAGTAGTTGTCAACGATCTGACCATCGCCCAGAACGGCGGAGAAGGTTTTTTCACCAGCGAAGAACGGTGCTTGCTTACCAACGAGTACGGCCATGCGGATCTCCTTGCGTTGTTGATATGACAGCGTCTGCGGTATCGGGCAATACGCAAACGCTGCGGAATGCGGGGGCTTTATAAATCAGGCGGCAGAGGACGGGCAAATTGTAAATCCATATCGTGTCGATAAAGTTTCACAATGAATGCCGCCGAAAATGACTACCCATGACAGATGAGGTCAGCCATTACCGGTTTCAAGCCTCGCTTTCCGGACAGCTTCTGCCTGACTGCTTGCAGCATGAAAAAAAAACGGACACCTGGGTGTCCGTTCTTGTGTGCTGCCATTGCCATCAGGCTCAGGCTGCCGGTTCGGCTTTCTGACGCAGACGCAGGTTCAGTTCGCGCAGCTGCTTGTCGTCCACCGCATTCGGTGCGTTGGTCAGCAGGCACTGGGCGCGCTGGGTCTTGGGGAAGGCAATCACGTCGCGGATGGACTCGGCACCGGCCATCAGGGTAACCAGACGGTCCAGACCAAAGGCCAGGCCACCATGCGGCGGTGCACCGAACTTCAGGTTGTCCAGCAGGAAGCCGAACTTGTTCTGCTGCTCTTCCGGGGTGATCTTCAGCGCAGCGAATACTTTTTCCTGCACGTCGGCACGGTGGATACGCACCGAACCACCACCGATTTCCCAACCGTTCAGCACCATGTCGTAGGCACGTGCCAGGCAAGCACCCGGATCGGTGTCCATCAGGTCTTCGTGACCCGGTTTCGGGCTGGTGAACGGATGGTGGCAGGCAGTCCAGCGGTCGGCTTCTTCGTCGTGTTCGAACATCGGGAAGTCCACCACCCACAGCGGACGCCATTCGCGTACGAAGTAAGCACCCTTCTCGCCATGCTCGTGGCCAATCTTGATACGCAGCGCGCCAATGGCTTCGTTCACCACCTTGGCCTTGTCGGCACCGAAGAAGATGATGTCGCCGTTGTCAGCACCGGTACGGGCGATGATTTCTTCCAGCGCAGCCACCGACAGGAACTTGACGATCGGGGATTGCAGGCCGCTGGTTTCGTCGTTGGTGATCTTGCTCTTGTCGTTGACCTTGATGTAAGCCAGGCCCTTGGCACCATAGATGCCGACAAACTGGGTGTATTCGTCGATTTCCTTGCGCGACAGGGCAGCACCACCCGGTACACGCAGGGCCACCACGCGGCCGTTCGGCAAATCAGCGGCACCGCGGAATACCTTGAATTCCTCGGTCTTCATCAGGTCGGTCAGCTCGGTGAACTTGAGCGACACGCGCAGGTCCGGCTTGTCCGAGCCGTAGTAGAACATGGCGTCGTTGTAAGTCATGCGCGGGAACTTGCCCAGCTCGACATTCATCACGTCGCGGAAGATTTCCTGCGCCATGTTTTCGGTGATGTCCATGATCTCGTCCTCGTTCAGGAACGAGGTTTCGATATCGATCTGGGTGAATTCGGGCTGACGGTCAGCACGCAGGTCTTCGTCGCGGAAGCACTTGGTAATCTGGTAGTAGCGGTCGAAGCCGGCCACCATCAGCAGCTGCTTGAACAGCTGCGGCGATTGCGGCAGGGCAAAGAACTCGCCCGGATGCACGCGGGACGGCACCAGGTAGTCACGCGCACCTTCCGGTGTGGAGCGGGTCAGCATCGGGGTTTCGATATCGATGAAGCCCTGCTTGTCCAGGTGATTACGCACGCCCATGGCCACGCGGTAGCGCAGGCGCAGGTTCTTTTGCATCGGGGCGCGACGCAGGTCGATCACGCGGTTCAAGAGACGCACGTTTTCCGAAATGTTCTCGTCGTCGATCTGGAACGGCGGGGTGGCGGCGCTGTTGAGGATTTCGATTTCCTTGGCCAGGATTTCGATTTCGCCGGAAATCATCTTGCTGTTGGCAGTACCGGCCGGGCGCTCGCGCACGATGCCGGTGATGGCCAGCACGTACTCGTTACGGCTGCTGTCGGCCAGCTTGAAGGCTTCCGGGGTATCCGGGTCAATCACCACCTGTACCAGGCCTTCGCGGTCGCGCAGGTCGATGAAGATCACACCACCGTGGTCACGGCGACGATGCGCCCAACCTTTCACGGTGACGGTCTGGCCGAGGTATTTCTTGTCAATAAGTCCGCAGTAGTCGGTACGCATCGGGTAACCCTTAGTATTGAATTCTGTATTGGTCATTCTGAATGAAACGAGCGTCTGCCGGAGCATGCCGGCAGAACGCTTAAGCTTGCTGGTTCTTGTTGCCACCCTGGGCATCTGGCGCCGGGGCGGGAACCACCACACCCATGGAAATCACGTACTTGAGGGCATCATCCACACTCATGGCCAATTCGCGTGTATCGCGCTTGGGCACCATGATGAAATAGCCGGAAGTCGGGTTCGGTGTGGTCGGCACATACACACTGACGTGTTCTTCCTCGCCCATTTGCGCCACCACCTGCGGTGCCGGCGAACCGGTCTGGAAGGCTACCGTCCAGCTGTCCTGGTGTGGCCAGCGCACCAGCAGGGCCTTTTTGAAGGCCTGGCCGGAATCCGACAGCAGCGTGTCGCTCACCTGCTTGACGCTGCTGTAGATGGACTTGACGAAGGGCGTGCGCGACATCAGGCCATGCCAGAAATCCACCAGCCTTTGCCCCAGCACGTTGGCGGCCAGCATGCCGGTGCCCAGCAGCATCAGGAAGGCAAACACCACGCCCAGGCCCGGAATGCTGAAACCGAACAGCTGTTCGGGCTGCCATTCATGCGGCAGCAGGTTCAGCGTCTGGTCCAGGGAGCCAATGATCAGGCTCAGCACCCACAGGGTGATACCCAGCGGCAGCCAGATCAGCAGGCCGGCAACCAGGTAGCCCCGTACGGTCATTTTGATGTGTGTCATGGGGGTTTAAGCGCACCCGCCGCCGCAAGAGCCGTTGCCACAGCTGTGACCACCACCGCCGGAGCTGCCGTTCTTGAAGTCGGTTTCATACCAGCCGGAACCCTTCAGCTGGAAACCGGCAGCAGACAGCTGCTTGTGATAGTCGGCACTGCCACAAGCCGGGCACTGGGCGATCGGATCGTCGCTCATCTTCTGCAAATGTTCCTTTGCTGCGCCACAGGCGGTGCAGCGGTATTCGTAGATCGGCATATTCCTTGCTCCAACCACTATCTAAATGGCATAAATGGCGTATTCTTGCTACAGTGCAACATGAATTTTTGCTACGGTGCAACATAGATTTTGCTACGGTGCACAATAACGCGGGTCATGTGACCTATGATGCAAAATGCGGTCAGGACAGGCAAATGCAAGTCGCCAGCCCGCAAACGGACGATTATATCCGACTGACGCCGCAATACAAAAATGCTGTTTTTCACGCACTCGCAATATCGCGCTGCCAGGATGCATCAAACCCGTCATCGACCCGCCAAACCCAAGAGGATTCCATGGACAGCATTCGCAACATCATCAGTGGCAAAAAAGGCCTGATTGTCGGTATTGCCAACGAAAACAGCATCGCCTATGGCTGCGCCAGCGTGCTGCGCGAGCTGGGTGCCGAAGTGGCCGTCACCTACCTGAACAACAAGGCGGAAAAATATGTCCGCCCGCTGGCGGAAAAACTGGAAGCCCCGCTGGTACTGCCGCTGGACGTGGAACAGCCGGGCCAGATGCAAGAGGTGTTCGCCAATATCGAACAACTGTGGGGCAAGCTGGATTTTGTCATCCACTCCATTGCCTTTTGCCCGATGGAAGACTTGCATGGCCGCGTGGTGGACTGCTCGCGCGAGGGCTTCATGCAGGCCATGCATGTCTCGTGCTACTCCTTTGTGGAAATGGCCCGTCATGCCGAACCGCTGATGAAGGATGGCGGCTCGCTGATCACCATGAGCTACTACGGCGCGGACAAAGTGGTGGAAAACTACAACATGATGGGCCCGGTGAAGGCGGCACTGGAGAGCGTGTCGCGTTACATGGCCAGCGAACTGGGCCACAAGGGCATTCGCGTGCATGCGGTCTCGCCCGGCCCGCTCAAGACCCGTGCCGCCTCCGGCATTGCCCATTTCGACCAGTTGATCGACGACGCCATTGCCCGTGCACCGCAGAACAAGCTGGTGGATATCGAAGACGTGGGCATGACCTGCGCCTTCCTCATTTCCAACGCCGCCCGCAGCCTGACCGGCCAGACCATCTATGTCGATGGCGGCCACCACATCATGGCCTGATGACACCACGGCCAGCAGCCTGATGCCGCTGGCCTCCTCCTGCCTGCGCTCCGGAGACCCTGAATGACCCGCGATGACAAAGCATTTGACGACATCCTGCAACAGGCCACCGCTCAAGGCCCGCTTCCCATGGCGGTGGCTCATCCCTGCAGCCGTGAAGCACTGCTGGGTGCGGTAGAGGCCGCCGATCACGGCATTGCCACCCCCATCCTGATCGGCCCGCGCAGCAAACTGCTGAAGCTGGCCGAAGAGCTGGATGTGGACATCAGCCGCTTCGAGCTGATCGACACCCCGCACAGCCATGCATCGGCCGAACAGGCGGTCAAACTGGTGCGTGACGGCTATGCCGACATCCTGATGAAGGGCAGCCTGCATACCGACGAATTCATGACTGAAGTACTGGCGCGCGACACCGGCATCCGCACCGACCGCCGCATCAGCCACGTGTTCATCATGAAAGTGGAAAGTTATCCGCGTTATCTGTTCATCACCGACGCTGCCATCAGCATCGAACCGGACCTGATGACCAAGCGCGACATCTGTCAGAACGCCATCGACCTCACCCACGCGCTGGGCATTGCCCGCCCCAAGGTGGCCATTCTGGCGGCGGTGGAAACCATCAACCCGGCCATGCGCGCCACGCTGGATGCCGCGGCGCTGTGCAAGATGGCTGATCGCGGCCAGATTACCGGTGCCGTGCTGGATGGCCCGCTGGCTTTTGACAATGCCATCTCCCATGAAGCCGCCGACACCAAGGGCATTGTGTCCCCGGTGGCAGGCGACCCGGACATCCTGCTGGTGCCTGAGCTGGAATCCGGCAACATGCTGGCCAAGCAGCTCACTTATCTGGCGGCTGCTGCCTCCGCCGGCATCGTGATGGGTGCACGCGTGCCCATTGTGCTGACCAGCCGTGCCGAAGACGCCACCGGCCGTCTGGCCTCTGCCGCCGTCGCCAATGTCCTGGCGCACCGCCGCCGCGGAGCCAGCCTGTGATCAAGGCCCTGATTGCCGTCAATGCCGGCTCCTCCACGCTCAAGTTCCGCGCCTATGCCATGGAGGGTGGTGCGCTGCTGATGCGCGGCCTGATCGACCATTTCGGCCAGCCGCACACCAGCCTCAGCCTGCACGACACCCTGCATCAGCAACTGGAAGAGCGCGAACTGGGTGATGACAGCCGCGAAGCTGCCGTGGCCGCCATGATCAACACCCTGGCCGATCACGGCATTGCCGTCACCGCCGTGGTGCACCGCGTGGTACACGGCGGCAGTCGCTTCCATCAGATCACCCGGCTGGATGAGTCTGTCTGCCAGGCACTGGATGACTATGTGCCGCTGGCCCCGCTGCACCAGCCGGTCAGCCTGCAAGTGATCGAAGCTTTCCGCACCGTGGATGCCGGGCTGCTGCAACTGGCCTGCTTTGATACCGCCTTCCATGCCAGCCAGCCGGAAGTCGCCACCCGCTTTGGCATTGCCCGGCACTGGCATGAAGAAGGCGTGCGGCGTTACGGCTTTCACGGTTTGTCCTATGCCTCCATCAGCCGTCGCCTGCCGGAGCTGAAGCTGGCCGAACGCAAGGTGGTGGTGTGCCATCTGGGCAGCGGCAGCAGTGCCTGCGCCATCGAGCATGGGCAAAGCGTGGCATCCAGCATGGGTTTTTCTGCGGTGGACGGGCTGATGATGGGCACGCGACCGGGCTATCTGGACCCGGAAGTGGTGCTGTACTGGATGGAACATGAAGGCATGGGGGTGCGCGAGGTACGGCGCGAGCTGTACAAGAACTCCGGCCTGCTGGGCGTCTCCGGCGGCCTGTCGGCCGACATGCGCGAGCTGCTGGCAAGCCCCCTGCCTGCAGCACGTGAAGCGGTAGAGCTGTACTGCTACCGCATCGTGCGGGAAATTGCCTCGCTGGCCGCTGCCATGAAGGGGCTGGATGCCATCATCTTCACCGCCGGCATTGGCGAACATTCGGCAGAAGTACGTGGCCGGGTACTGAGCCAGCTGGGCTGGCTGGGCTTTGCTATCGACCATGCAGCCAATCTGGCACATGCACGCAAGCTGACCACTGCCGACAGCCAGCACCACGCTTATGTGCTGGATACCGATGAAGAAGGCGAAATGGCCAGACAGGCATTTGACCTGCTAAAGCAGTAGGCAATATGGCGTGGCAAATGCACAACACGGCATGCCACGCAGACAAACAAAAAGCCCCGCCAATGCGGGGCTTTTATGTATTTCTTGCAGCGCTGGGCTGGGATCAGGCCATGGCCTTGATCTGAGCGGACAGACGGCTCTTGTGACGAGCTGCCTTGTTCTTGTGGAACACGCCCTTGTCAGCGATACGGTCGATTACTTTGGTGGAAGCGTGGAACACAACCTTGGCCGCAGCCTTGTCACCACCTTCAATTGCCTTAAGCACTTTCTTTACTGCAGTACGGAACGCAGTACGCAGGCTGGCGTTGTGCGCGCGCTGCTTAAGGGCTGTGCGTGCACGCTTGCGAGCTTGTGCGCTGTTAGCCATGAATCTTTCTCCTGATGAGCGGAATCTGAAACCCGCGATTCTAAGCCTTAACAGCAGGTTTTGCAACAATAAACCCGCCAGCGTAAACTAGCCGGCTTGCTCAACCCTCCCACCCATCATCAATGAACCTGCTCAAGGCGCTGGCTGCAGTCAGCAGCATGACCATGGTGTCGCGCATTCTCGGCCTGGTGCGCGACACGCTTATCGCCCGCGTATTTGGTGCCGGCATGTCGGCAGATGCCTTCAATGCTGCCTTCAAGATTCCCAACATGTTGCGCCGCCTGTTTGCCGAGGGCGCATTCTCGCAAGCCTTCGTCCCCATTCTGGGCGAATACAAGAACCAGAAAACCGAAGAGGAAACCCGCGAATTCGTGGCCAAGGTAACCGGCGTGCTGGGTTCGGTGCTGTTGCTGGTCACCGCCATCGGCATGCTGGCCGCCCCGGCCATCATGTGGATTTCCGCCCCCGGCTTTTATCGCGAACCGGCCAAGGCCGCGCTGTTTGCCGACATCCTGCGCATATCCTTTCCTTATATCTTTTTCATTTCGCTGTCCTCGATGACCGGCAGCATTCTCAATAGCTGGGGCAAGTTCTCGATTCCGGCTTTCACGCCCACCTTCCTTAACCTCAGCTTCATCGTGTTTGCGCTGTTTTTCACCCACAGTTTTCACCCGCCCATCATGGCCATGGCCTGGGCAGTGTTTGTTGGCGGGCTGATCCAGCTGGTTTGGCAACTGCCCTTTCTCAAGCAGATCGGCATGCTTACCATGCCCATCTTCGACTTCAAGGATGCCGCGGTATGGCGGGTGATCCGCCAGATGGGCCCCGCCATTTTCGGCGTATCAGTGGCGCAGATCTCGCTGTTGATCAACTCCACCTTTGCCTCCTTCCTGCCCACCGGCAGCGTGTCGTGGATGTATTACGCCGACCGGCTGATGGAATTTCCCTCCGGCGTGCTGGGCGTGGCACTGGGGACCATCCTGCTGCCCTCGCTGTCCAAGCACGCTGCCAGCAAGTCCGATAGCGAATTCAGCGTATTGCTGGACTGGGGCATCCGCCTGTCCTTGCTGCTGGCAGTACCGGCTACCGTAGGCCTGGGCCTGCTGTCCGGCCCCTTGCTGTCCACCCTGTTCATGTATGGCCGTTTTACCGCCCACGACGCGCTGATGTCACAGCAGGCGGTGATCGCCTACTCCTTCGGCCTCCTGGGGCTGATTCTGGTCAAGGTACTGGCGCCGGGCTTTTATGCGCGGCAGGACATCAAGACGCCGGTGCGCATTGCGCTGATTACCCTGTGCTGCACCCAGTTGATGAACCTGGCCTTTGTCTTCCCGCTCAAGCATGCCGGACTGGCGCTGTCGATCGGCCTCGCCTCCTGCCTGAATGCCGGTCTGCTGCTCTCCACACTACTCAAGCGCAAGATCTACCAGCCGCAAACGGGCTGGAGCAGCTTCCTTGGCAAGATGGCACTGGCCATCCTGGCCATGGCCGCCGTACTACTGCTGCTGCAAGCCGTGCTGCCCATCCACTGGGATGGTCACGCCTGGCAACGGGTGCTCTGGCTGACGCTGCTGGTGGTGGCTGGCGCCATCACTTATTTCGCCATGCTGTTTGCGCTGGGCTTCCGCCCGCGCCAGTTCATGCGCCGTGAACATTGATACCGTTTTGCAAGGAGTCGCCATGAAACCCCAAGCCATGTCACCGGAACAGTCCCCGCTGGGCAAGACGGTCAGCTATCAGGACCAATACGACGCCAGCCTGCTGTTTCCCATTCCGCGCAAGATGAAACGCGATGAAATCGGCGTGGACGAACAGGCGCTGCCCTTTGCCGGCGTGGATATCTGGACCGGTTTCGAACTGTCCTGGCTGAATGCGCGCGGCAAGCCGCAGGTGGGCATTGCTACCTTCCGCATTCCGGCGGACAGCCCCAACCTGATCGAATCCAAGTCGTTCAAGCTCTACCTGAACAGCTATAACCAGACCCGCATCGCCAGCCTGGCCGAATTGCAGGCCCAACTGGCGCTGGACCTATCCAACGCGGCAGGCGGCAGCGTCACGGTCAGCGTGCAGCTGCCACAGGACTTTGCCGCAGAACGTATTGCCGAGCTGGACGGCGACTACATCGACGAGCAGGACATCGCCGTGGACAACTACGCGCCCTGCCCGGACATCCTGCGTGCCGATACCGGCAATATCGTGAGCGAAACCCTGTGCAGCAATCTGCTGAAGTCCAACTGTCTGGTGACCGGCCAGCCGGACTGGGGCAGCGTACAGATCCGCTACACCGGCCCCAAGCTGGACCGTGAAGCACTGCTGCGCTACCTGATCGGTTTCCGTCAGCACAACGAATTCCACGAGCAATGCGCGGAGCGCATCTTCACCGACATCCTGCGCGCCTGCGCGCCGGAACAGCTGACGGTATACGCCCGCTACACCCGCCGCGGCGGCCTGGACATCAACCCCTGGCGCAGCAATGCCGAGCAGGCACCGACGGACAATATCCGGACGGCACGGCAATAAAGCACTTCTCCGCACCAAACAAAAAGGATGCCTCCAGGCATCCTTTTTTCATCTGCTTGCCACACCACACTCAAAACGGCGTCGGCGCGTCGAATTCCATTTCTTCCTGCGTCACCGGGTGACGCAACACCAGCCGCGATGCATGCAGCAGCAGGCGGTCGGCCTTGGCCAGCGCTTCGGGCGGCGCGTAGATATCATCACCCAGAATCGGGTGGCCGCTTTCCAGATGCAGCATGTGCATGCGCAACTGGTGGGCGCGCCCGGTTTGCGGGTCCAGCTCCATGCGCGAGGTCTGGCGTGTGGTATCACGCGACACCACGCGGTAATGGGTGATGGCCTCTTTGCCTTCCACATGGTCTATTTTCTGGCGCGGGCGATTGGGCCAGTCGATAATCAGCGGCAGGTCGATGGTGCCGCTATTGCTTTGGACGATGCCATCCACCACCGCGATATAGCGCTTCTTGACCTTGCGATCCATGAAGGCGATGGACAGCGCGCGCTGCATGGCCGCACCACGGCCAAAGATCACCAGGCCTGATGTGGCCATGTCCAGCCGGTGTACGGTCAGCGCATCCGGATACACTTTTTGCACCCGGCTGATCAGGCAGTCGTCCTTGCCCTCTCCACGGCCAGGCACCGACAGCAGGCCGGAGGGCTTGTCCACCACCAGCAGGCAGTCATCCACGTAAATGACTGACAGGCCGGCATCCGGCGGCGGCGTGTAGTTTTCCAGATTATGGGCTTGGCTCATGGCGGCAACAGGGGAACAGAATAAGTAAAGAGCGGCGATTATCTTACCCCCGGCCCAGCTTCACAAGCTGTCACCCTGCATTTGCCGGGGAATTGCCACTTGAAATGGCAGCGCAACGCCATCACCCTGTCATGATCAGACCATTCCCCATGCAAGGAGCTGTCATGCCGGAGCGTTTTTACCTCGACCCTTACCAAACCACCCTGGAAACCACGGTCATCCGTCATGACGATGCCGGCCTGGTACTGGCAGACACCCTGTGTTACCCGCTGGGCGGCGGCCAGCCCGGTGACACCGCCACGCTGACCCTGGCAGACGGCAGCACGCTGGCCATCAGCGACACCCGCCGCAACCGCGAAACCCGCGAGATCCTGCACATCACCGCTGCCGATGCCCCGCGACTGGCTGCGGGCAGCACCGTCACCCTGACGCTGGACTGGGCGCGCCGTCATCGTCACATGCGGGTGCATACCGGCCTGCATTTGCTGTCGGTGGTGATCAAGGCCGGGGTGACCGGCGGCAATCTGACCGCAGAAGGCGGTCGACTGGATTTTGATTTGCCGGAAGGCATGGAGCTGGACAAGGACGAGATCGAGGCCGGCCTGAATGCGCTGGTGGCACAGGACCTGGCGGTGAGCATCCAGATGACCAGCGGCGAAGCCCTGAAAGCCCGTCCGGAGCTGATCAAGACCATGTCGGTCACCCCGCCGCTGGAGCTACCGGAAATCCGCCTGATCGAAATCGACGGTGTCGACCTGCAACCCTGTGGCGGTACCCATGTGCGCCGCACCGGCGAAATCGGCCGCCTGCTGGTGAAAAAGATTGAAAGCAAGGGCGCGCGCAACAAGCGGGTGGTGGTGACGCTGGCCGACTGAGGCCTGTTTGCCATCCAGCACAAAGGGGACCCGCAGGTCCCCTTTTGCATTGCCCATCAACGCCACACAGCAACTGGCTCAGATATCGGCTTCCACCTCGTTACCCTTGGCTTCCATCCAGCTACGGCGGCTGGAGGCCTCGCCCTTGCCCATCAGCATGACAAAGGTGGACAGGGTTTGCGCCATTTCACCCGGACGCACCTGCACCCGCGACAGGCGGCGGGTATCCGGATTCATGGTGGTGTCCTTCAGCTGTTCCGGGTTCATCTCGCCCAGACCTTTGAAGCGGGAAATGCCCCAGCTGCCTTCGCGCACGTTCTCGCTGCGCAAACGGTCCAGAATGGCATTGAGCTCGCCCTCGTCCAGCGCGTAAATCTTGCGTGGCGGACGGTTCTTGCCCGAACCCGGCACATCCACGCGGAACAGCGGCGGCTGCGCGATGTAGATATTGCCGTTTTCGATCAGGCGCGGGAAATGGCGGAAGAACAAGGTAAGCAACAGCACCTGGATGTGCGAGCCATCCACGTCGGCATCGGACAGGATGGCAATCTTGCCGTAACGCTGGCTGGACAGGTCCGGGTGATCATCCGGCCCGTGCGGGTCCACGCCGATGGCGACGGAAATATCGTGGATTTCCGCATTGGAAAACAGCTGATCCTTGTCGGTTTCCCAGCTGTTGAGCACCTTGCCGCGCAAAGGCAGGATGGCCTGGTATTCCTTGTCGCGCGCAAGCTTGGCCGAGCCACCGGCCGAGTCACCCTCTACCAGGAACAGCTCGTTGCGTTCGATGTCTTCGCTTTCGCAATCAGTCAGCTTGCCCGGCAACACGGCTACGCCGGAGCCTTTTTTCTTTTCCACCTTCTTGACGGACTTCAGACGCGACTGCGCCTGGCGAATGGCCAATTCGGCAATCTTCTTGCCCGCTTCCACATTCTGGTTCAGCCATAGCTCCACCGGGTCGCGCGACAGGCTGGAAATCAGTTTCAGCGCATCACGGCTGGTGAGCTTGTCCTTGGTCTGGCCCTGGAATTGCGGGTCCAGCACACGGGCCGACAACACGAAGCGCACCCGGCTCCACACGTCTTCAGCCATCAGCTTGACACCGCGCGGCAGCAGGTTGTGGTGGTCGATGAAGCTCTTCACCGCATCAAACACGCCTGCGCGCAAACCTGCTTCGTGGGTGCCGCCGGACGGGGTGGGAATCAGGTTGACATAGCTCTCACCGCTGGCGCCGTCTTCAAACCAGGCCATCGCCCACTGCACGCCTTCGCCCTTGGCAAATTGCTCGTGGTCGTCACCGATATAGGCCTCGGCGGCAAACAGCGGTGCAATCGGCTCGTCGCCGTTGCACAGCTCGGCCAGATAGCTCTTCAGGCCCTGCGGGTACTGCCATACCTTGACCTCGTCGCCACTGGGCTTCTCAACGGTCAGCGATACCGCCACGCCGGGCAGCAACACCGCCTTGGCGCGCAGCAGGCGCTCCAGTTCCGGCAAGGAATAACGCGGGCTTTCAAAATACTTGCCATCCGGCCATACCCGCACCCGGGTGCCGCTGGTGCGCGGGCCGCAGTCGCCAACGCGGGCCAGGGGTTCGATCACATCACCGCCGGAAAACACCAGGCGGTGCACGCCGCCCTCGCGCTTGACCTCGACTTCCAGCCGGGTGGACAAGGCATTGGTCACCGACACACCTACGCCATGCAGGCCACCGGAGAAGGCATAGGCACCGCCATCCTTCTTGTTGAACTTGCCGCCAGCATGCAGCCGGGTGAATACCAGTTCCACCACCGGCACGCCTTCCTGTGGATGCAGGCCCACCGGAATACCGCGGCCATCGTCTTCCACCGACAAGGAACCATCCTGGTGCACGGTAACGGCAATCTTGCGGGCATAGCCGCCCAGCGCCTCGTCAGCCGCGTTATCAATCACTTCCTGACAGATATGGGTGGGGTCGGTGGTGCGGGTGTACATGCCCGGCCTTTCCTTGACCGGCTCCAGCCCCTTGAGCACTCGTACCGAAGATTCGTCGTACTGTTGAGTCATAAATATATCGTCGCCTGTAGCGGCCCTGTGCGCAGGGCCTGCCTGGTGATGTCACCATCCCTGCGGGGATGGCCATGATGCTCAAACGGCAGCCCAGGGCCGCCGCTTGCTAGATGGGTGAAACAAACCGCCAGGCGGTTCAGTGATCCTGCTGCGGGCCCGGCAGGCCTTCGGCCAGCGGCGCCGCCTTGGCCGGCTGGCGCATGCGCTGCAGGAAGGCGTCGTAGCTTTCCATTCCCTTGAGGAAACGGGACAGCTCGGTCAGCGCGCGGATATACACATCACGCTTGAACTCGATGACGGCATCCACCGGTGCCCAGTAATCATTCCAGCGCCAGCCATCGAACTCCGGATGGCTGCTGGCACGCAGGCAGACGTCGCAATCCCGCCCGGTCAGCCGCAACAGGAACCAGATCTGCTTCTGCCCCTTGTAGCTGCCACGCCATTCGCGGCGCACCCAGTTGCTGGGCACTTCGTAACGCAGCCAGTCGCGGGTTCGCCCCACAATCTTGACATGTTGCGGCAACAGCCCGACTTCCTCCAGAAGCTCGCGGTACATTGCCGCTTCCGGACTTTCGCCCGGCTTGATGCCTCCTTGCGGAAATTGCCAGGAATGTTCGCGTACCCGCTTGCCCCAGAACACCTCATTTTTTCCGTTGATGAGGATGATTCCGACATTGGGGCGATATCCGTCCCGGTCCAGCATGAAAAAAACCTGCAATTCGTCTAGTTGACCGAATTTTTGCACATTTCGACAGCTCTTGCCATGCGCCTGACGCGAGGCACAAGCTGCGATTCCACCACACTGGCTTTACCCGGGCATGAAATAAATTGACGCTGCAGGGCAAAGGCGTTTAAAAATCCAGCACAACAACTGTTTCACTCCACACGGAAAACCAAGCGACCATGCCCGTCCATTCACCCATCGCCATGCGCCATGCACTGCCTGCTGCAGTGTCGGTGCCGTGCGCCTGGGTCAATCCGACCACCCTGTCGCTGGGCTTTTTCATCCAGCCATTCACTGCAGTCGGTCACCGCTAGCGTCTTGCCGTTTTACCCGCCCAAAGGGCGGCTCTCGACAAATCAACGCACAAGGACCCCTTCATGCACACTTCTGCAGAATGGCTGCATCAGCACGGCATTCGTCATGTCGAATGCCTGTTTTCCGACATCACCGGTAGCGCGCGCGGCAAGATTCTCCCCGCTAGCAGCGTGGCCAGCGGCAGCGAATTGCGCTTCTCCCAGGTAGGCCTGATGCAAAGCATCACCGGCGACTGCCTGCAAGAGCTGGTTCCCGAACTGGACCCGGACATGGTGCTGTACCCCGACTACAGCACACTGCGCCGCCTGCCCTGGTGTCGCGAACCCACGGCCATGCTGATTCACGACTGCCATCACGAGGACGGCAGCCTGGTGGAATTTGCACCGCGCAATGTGCTGCGCCGCGTACTCGAGCGCTACCGTGCACAGGGGCTGACGCCGGTAGTTGCACCGGAGATGGAGTTTTACCTGTTCGCCCGGCGCCAGGGGCTGGATGAGGCACCGCAAGCCCCGGCCTGCTACGGCAAGGCCAGCGACAGCCTGCGCCAACCCTATGCACTGGACCGGCTGCACGACCTGGAAGCCGTGCTGGAAGACATCCGCCATGGCTGCGAGCTGCTGGGCATCGGCGCCGACACCCTGCTGCAGGAAGTCGGCTGCGGTCAGCTGGAAATCAATCTGCAACACGGCGATGCACTGGCTCTGGCCGACCAGGCCTTCCTGTTCAAGCGCATGGTCCGGCAAGCTGCATCACGCCATGGCCTGGAAGCCTGCTTCATGGCCAAGCCGCTGGCCAACGATGCCGGTAGCGCCATGCATATCCATCAGAGCCTGATCCATGCCGACAGCCAGCGAAATGCCTTCTCGCAGGACAATGGCCAGCCTGCCGCGCGCTTTGCCCACTATATCGGCGGCCTGCAGCGCTATCTGCCCGATGCCCTGCTGCTGCTTGCCCCTTACGTGAATTCCTATCGCCGGCTGGCACCGTTCACCGCAGCGCCCATCAATGTGGAATGGGGCCATGACAATCGCACCTGCGGGCTACGTGTTCCACATAGCGGCCCGCAGGCACGCCGGGTGGAAAACCGGCTGCCAGGCGTGGATGCCAACCCCTATCTCGCTCTGGCCACCACCCTGGCCTGCGGTTTGCTTGGCATGCAACAGGAGCTGGAACCAAGCGCCCCACTCGATTGCAGCGCCTATGGCCGGCCCTATGCCTTTGCCCGCACGCAGCTGGAAGCCATCGAACGACTGGCTGGCAATCAGGCACTGGCAGAATTACTGGGACCGCACTTTGTTGCAAGCTATTGTCAGCTCAAGCTGAGCGAATGGCAGGCATTCAACCAGACCGTAACAGCCTGGGAATACCGCCATCTGCTTGGTCAGGCATGAAAGAGGCCAGATGAAACGCGAACATGCACCCCATCTCAGTCAGTTTGACGGACATCACGTCAACTCCTGGTACGCCGCCAGTGCTCCCCAGCGCGAACGCTACCCGGTGCTGGGCGAAGTGGTGCGCTGCGATGTTTGCGTGGTGGGGGCGGGGCTGACCGGATTGTCAGCCGCCCTTACCCTGGTGGAAAAGGGCTTGTCGGTAGCCGTACTGGAAGGTGCTCTGGTGGGCTTTGGTGCATCCGGACGCAATGGCGGGCAAATCCTGCATGGTTTTGCTGCCCCGTTCCGGGCCTTCGAGCAGCAATTGGGTACCCGTGCCGCCCGCCAATGCTGGGAAGCCTCGCTGGACGGACTGGCGCTGATTGCCAATCGCATTCACCAGCACCACATCGACTGTGATTTGCGCTGGGGTTTTCTCACCACCGCCAGCAATCGCCACCAGCATCAGCAGTTACGCAAACAACTGTCGACGCTGCACAGCTGTGGCTACCACGATGCACAATGGCTGGAAGGCAAGGAACTGGCAGAGCAGATCAACTCACCCGTCTATACCGCTGCGCTGCATGACAGCGGTTGCGGCCACCTGCATCCACTGAAATATGCACAAGGGCTGGCACGAGCGGCATCCCGCGCCGGTGTCAGGCTGTTCGAACACAGTCCGGTCACGTCCATTGACGAGGACAGGCTGGGACTGCAAATCGGCACACCCGGCGGCTGGATCCGGGCGGACAAGATGGTACTGGCCTGCAATGTCGATATCGGAGCACTGCAACCGCAGCTGCGTCGCAGCATCCTGCCGGTTGAGTCGCACATCCTCGCCACCGCCCCGCTTACAGCCGAACACGCCGCCAGCTTGCTACCCGAAGGCGCAGCCGTTTGCAGCAGTGACAAACTGCTCGACTACTTCCGCCTGACGCCAGACCACCGCCTGCTGTTTGGCGGGCGCACCAGCCGGCCCTATGCGCAACGACAAGCGCTGATTGCGGATCGGCATGCCCGCATGGTCAGCATTTTCCCCAGCCTCAACAACAGCCCGATCGACTACGCCTGGAGTGGGCACGTGGATATTGGCCCGGCCCGTCTGCCCCAGATTGGCCGTCAGGGACAGCGCGTCTACCATGCGCAGGGCTTTGCCGGACATGGGCTGGCCTTCACCGGCGTGGCCGGACAGATGATTGCCGAAGCCATTGCCGGAGACCTGGGCCGCTTCGACATCTTCAACAAGCTGTATGCCCACCCGCTACCGCTGCCGGCCTCCATGGAGGAAAGCCTGATCCGGCTGGGCAGCCTGTATTACCGCCTGCGCGATGCGCTAGGTTTCTAGACATCATGCAGCCAGGACTTGCGCCACAACAGACCTCAGGCAGCTGCATCCCCCAAAACAGGCAAACGATGCTAGGATGCCCCGATCAACTGTTTTACGCGTAATTCACATGGCATTTCTACTTTCCCGTCCCTCCCTGGAGCGTCTGCCACGCTTTGCGCTGACGGCCAGCGATTTTGCTTCCCTGCCATCTGCCGCCGACTTCCGCCAGACGCTGCTGAGCAAACTGGATTGCGCGCAACAGCGCATTTATATCGCGGCACTCTATCTGGAACAGGACGAAGCCGGACAGGAAATTCTGGCTACCATCTTTGCGGCCAAACAGCGCAATCCTGCACTGGATGTACGCATTCTGGTCGACTGGCATCGTGCGCAACGTGGCCGCATTGGCGAGAGCAATGCCAGCTGCAATGCAGCCTGGTATCAGAAAGAGGCCAGCCTGCATGCGGTAGAAGTACCGATTTATGGCGTCCCGACCCAAACGCGGGAACTGTTCGGCGTTCTGCACCTGAAAGGCTTCATCATTGATGACTTGGTGATTTACAGCGGTGCCAGCCTCAACAATGTCTACCTGCACAAGCAGGACAAATACCGCTTCGACCGTTACCACCTGATTCAGAACATGGCACTGGCAGACTGCATGGCCAGTTTCATGCTGCAACACATCTGTAATGACGAGGCCGTATTCCGGCTCGACAAACCCGTCCCGGCCACACGCAGCATTCGCAAGGAAATCCGTGCCTTTCGTGGCCGTCTGGAACAGGCCCACTACCACCTGCCGCGACAGCAGGTCAGCCAGCAAGGCATGGGGGTCACACCGATTGTCGGCCTGGGCAAGGGTAATGCGCTGAACCGGCTCATCCTGCAGCTGATTGCTCATGCCCAGCACCGCCTGGTGATCTGCACGCCTTACTTCAACTTCCCCATGGCCGTGCTACGCGCCATCAACCGTGCACTACGGCGTGGCGTTGAAGTCACCATCATCGTGGGCGACAAGACCGCGAATGATTTTTTCATTCCAGAGTCCGAGCCATTCAAGCTGATTGGTGCCCTGCCCTATCTGTACGAAATGAACCTGCGCCGCTTCGCCAAGCGCCGTCAGGCCCAGATCGAAAACGGCAAGCTCAATCTGTGCCTGTGGAAAGATGGTGACAACAGCTATCACCTCAAAGGCATGTGGTGTGATACACAGCACATCCTGCTGACCGGCAACAACATGAACCCGCGAGCCTTCCGACTGGATCTGGAAAACGCCTTGCTGATCCACGATCCGGAACAACAGCTGCAAGCCCAAAGCCATGCAGAGCAGCAACATATCCTGCAGCACACCACCCGCATCCATCACTACCGCCAACTGGAAAGCGTGCGCAGCTACCCGCTCAAGGTCCGCACCATCCTCACCAGGCTGAGTCGGGTACGTATCGACCGCATGCTCAACCTGATGCTGTAAGGCAAAAAATTGCCGGCACCAATGCAAAAAGCCACCCCAGGGTGGCTTTTTGTTTGACTCTGCACGCTATCGGGGCCGCAAGTTAGCGGCAATTTTCCTCATGATCAGTACCAATCCGCCAGCATGGCTGGCATGGCCGTTACCCGAGCCCAAAAGCACAAAGCCCAGCTCTAATGAGCTGGGCTTCGAAGGGGGAGTCTGGCAGTGTCCTACTTTCACATGGCGAATG
>NZ_JAYSDA010000018.1:0-81451 GCF_041914625.1 Aquitalea pelogenes
CCGATGACCCGCGACGAGCTGAAAGACCTGGCTTGCCTGGGCTTCTCCGCCGACCTGGTGATGCAGTCCTTCTGTCACACTGCCGCTTATCCGAAGCCGGTGGACGTGAAGATGCACAAGGAACTGCCTGCCTTCATCTCCACTCGTGGCGGTGTTGCACTGCGTCCGGGCGATGGCGTGATCCACAGCTGGCTGAACCGTCTGCTGCTGCCGGATACCGTGGGTACCGGTGGTGACTCCCACACCCGTTTCCCGATCGGCATTTCCTTCCCGGCCGGTTCCGGTCTGGTGGCTTTTGCCGCTGCTACCGGCGTAATGCCGCTGGACATGCCGGAATCCGTTCTGGTGCGCTTCAAGGGCGAACTGCAACCGGGCGTCACCCTGCGTGACCTGGTAAATGCCATCCCGCTGTACGCCATCAAGCAAGGTCTGCTGACCGTGGCCAAGGCCGGCAAGAAGAACATCTTCTCCGGCCGCGTCCTGGAAATCGAAGGTCTGCCGGACCTGAAGGTTGAACAGGCATTCGAACTGTCCGACGCTTCTGCCGAACGTTCTGCTGCTGGTTGCACCGTGCATCTGAACAAGGAACCCATCGTCGAATACATGCGCTCCAACATCACCCTGATGAAGACCATGATCGCTGACGGCTACGCTGATGCCCGTACCCTGGAACGCCGCATCAAGAAGATGGAAGAGTGGATTGCCAATGGCGAACTGCTGAAGGCTGATGCCGACGCCGAATACGCAGCCGTGATCGAAATCGATCTGGCCGACGTGAAAGAGCCTATCGTGGCCTGCCCGAACGACCCGGACGATGTGAAGTTCATGTCCGAAGTGGCCGGCACCCCGATCGACGAAGTGTTCATCGGTTCCTGCATGACCAACATCGGTCACTTCCGTGCCGCGTCCAAGCTGCTGGAAGGCAAGCGCGACCTGCCGGTGAAACTGTGGCTGGCTCCGCCGACCAAGATGGATGCGCAGCAGCTGACCGACGAAGGTCACTACGGCGTGTTCGGCATGGCCGGTGCCCGTACCGAAATGCCGGGCTGCTCGCTGTGCATGGGTAACCAGGCACAGGTTCGCGAAGGTGCTACCGTGATGTCCACTTCCACCCGTAACTTCCCCAACCGTCTGGGCAAGAACACCAATGTGTTCCTGGGTTCGGCTGAACTGGCCGCCATCTGCTCCAAGCTGGGCAAGATTCCGACCGTGGAAGAGTACAAGGCCAATATCGGCATCATCAACGAGAAGGGTGCTGAAGTGTACAAGTACCTGAACTTCGACCAGATCAAGGACTACCAGGACATCGCCGCTACCGTGGCTGTGAACTGATCCTTCCCGTGATCGACAAGAACCCCGCCTGGTGCGGGGTTTTTCATTCTTGTCTTATCAGCCGGTGTCATGCAGTTTGCTGGCAAATAAGGGTACAATCGACGGTTTGAATTGCCCTGTTCTGTCTTGTCGCCTGCATGCCGCTGGCGGCAGGCGGTGATGAATGACGAAAGAGGTTGCAGATCGTGTGGTTTGTGCTGG
Organism: Aquitalea pelogenes; assembly: GCF_041914625.1. Taxonomy (NCBI): domain Bacteria; kingdom Pseudomonadati; phylum Pseudomonadota; class Betaproteobacteria; order Neisseriales; family Chromobacteriaceae; genus Aquitalea; species Aquitalea pelogenes. The sequence continues at coordinate 1,534 of NZ_JAYSDA010000018.1, forward strand.
CACTGATGGGTTTGGGTGTGGTGGGGGGGGTTGCCTGGCGCAAGCGGGGAGGGCAGTGGCCTTCGGTCAAGGACCTGCTGCAACAGCGTGGTCGCTTGCTGGGCAGGCTGGATCGCCTGCTGGGCGCCAGTCATGATGAGGAACTGGATATCACCCCGGCTGCGTTTCGCGAACGCAGGCGCGAACCGGTAGCCATTCGCTTCGATCTGCCGCAAGAGCAGCCCGCCACGCCACCGCTGGAAGATTCGCCTGTTGCACCGGTGCTGCCTGACCGTGCGCCAGCTGCAATGGCCCAGGCCACTACGTCGCCGCTGAGTCGGCCTCAGCCTGAAGTTTCGCCCCGCCCGCAAACAGCGCCAACGCGTGCCGCTCCGCCGGCTGACCTGCCCCATGTGGAACTGGAACGTACCTACCGTCGCAGCAAGCCACAGCCCAAGCCAGCGACGGCTCCGGTCAGCGGCAATCTGCCGGTCATCGGTCTGGATGAGCTGCAACACAATATGCATCATGGCACGCGTCGCCGGCAGGCCGAGCGCAAGGCTGGTGCCATGCCGCAGTCTGAAAGCCGTGCGCTGCCGGTGATCGACCCGCATGAAGTGCGCGCCCAGGTCAGTGCCTTGCACAGCAAGCGTCGCAATGCCGAGCCGTCAACGCCCAAACCGCAAGTCATCTTGCAGCCGGTGCGTTCGGCCCCGCTCAAGATCAAGACCCAGACCCCGCCGCCACGGCGCGAAACTCCGCCGGTGGAGCCGCCCATCGTGCGGCACGAGCAGCAGGCCAGAAGCAAGGCCTACGAAGGCTGGATTCGCCCGCCGGAAAGCCGTCCGCCGCAAGCCAAACCCGTCGCGTCTGCCCCGCAGCCAAGCCCTGTGCATGCGCCGGGCTTGTCGCTGGCCGATATCCCGGATGCACCGTCTGCCAGCATGCCCTTGCCTGGCCTCGCCGGGCGCTTGCTGGAGCAGCCGGAGACCCCGCTGGCGATTGAGCCGGATGTTGTCTTGCCGGAAGCTGCCAGCGTCTTTGCCGAGGCAAAAGATGTTGCTGCTGATCAAGCACCTGTCGTCGACGCAGCCATGCCCGCAGAGCTTGCACCGCAGGCCATGGAAGAGGTGAGTGCGGCGCTTGACCAGGTTAATGCTGACCTGGCAGAGCCATTACCGACGGAGCCGGCAGTAACCATGTCTGAGCCGCCGCAGGTCCAGCCTGACGCTGCGCCCATGCCCCATGTCACGCCGGCCGTTTCGTCGGCAGTACTACCGTCAGAGCCGGTAATCCAGCCAGTTTCCCAGCCAGTTATCCAGTCCGTGGTTCAACCTGCCCCGCAGCCAGAGCGGCAGCCCTGGCGCTGGCCGGAGCAAAGACAGCAGGCAGCGCTTGTCGGTACGGCAGCAGCGCTTGGCAGCAGCGCAGCAGCCAGCAGCGCAAGCAGTTTGCCGTGGGCGATGATCAGCGAGCGCACCCCGCAAACCCAGCCTGCAGCGCCGCGTCCGGACAGCACGCTGGTCTGGCACTTGCTGGACGATTCCTCATCAGCGGCTCCGGTTGCAGGGCAGGCTATTGAGTCTGCTGCTGTCGCTGCCGAGAGCACCGTGCAAGTAGAAAACCAGCCAGACTCCATCGCCAGCAGTCCGCTTGATGATGCGGCCTCGCCGTCGCCGCTGGGCACGCAGGCCGATGCGGCCTTGCCCTGGGCGCTGCCTGCCCCGGCGGCGGCACATCGCTCCAGCCTGCCGGTGATTTACGGCGAAGACTGCCTGCCTGGGCTGGATTTGCTGCGGCCGGCCGAAGAAGCCACCACCGTGGTGTCGGAAGACGAATTGCTGGAACGCGGCATCCTGATCGAGGAAAAGCTGGCCGAGTTCAAGGTCAAGGTCAGCGTGGTGGATGCCTATGCCGGGCCGGTAATCACCCGTTACGAAGTAGAACCCGCTGTCGGTGTGCGCGGCAATCAGGTGGTCAACCTGATGAAAGACTTGTCACGCGCACTGGGGCTGGCGTCCATCCGGGTGGTGGAAACCATTCCCGGCAAAACCTGCATGGGCTTGGAGCTGCCCAATGCCAAGCGCCAGATGATCCGCCTGTCGGAAATCTTTTCGGCCGATGTGTTCCAGCAGCCTTCATCACGCCTGACCATGGCGCTGGGCAAGGACATTACCGGTCAGCCGGTGGCCATTGACCTGGCCAAGGCGCCGCACCTGCTGGTGGCCGGTACTACCGGTTCCGGCAAGTCGGTGGGCGTGAATGCGATGATTCTGTCCATGCTGTACAAGGCCACGCCGGACGAAGTGCGCTTCATCATGATCGACCCCAAGATGCTGGAACTGTCGGTGTACAACGACATTCCGCATTTGCTGGCCCCGGTGGTGACCGACATGAAACTGGCCGCCAATGCGCTTAACTGGTGCGTGGGCGAGATGGAACGCCGTTATCGCCTGATGAGTGCGCTCGGCGTGCGTAATCTGGCCGGTTACAACGACAAGGTGCGCGAAGCCGAGGAGGCGGGTCGTCGCCTCACCAACCCGTTCAGCCTGACGCCGGAAACCCCGGAGCCGCTGCACAAACTGCCCTTTATCGTGGTGGTGGTAGATGAATTTGCCGACCTGATGATGGTGGCGGGCAAGAAAATTGAAGAGCTGATTGCCCGTTTGGCACAGAAAGCCCGCGCTGCTGGCATTCACTTGATTCTGGCTACTCAGCGCCCGTCGGTGGACGTGATTACCGGTCTGATCAAGGCCAATATCCCCACGCGGATTGCCTTCCAGGTGTCCAGCAAGATAGACAGTCGGACCATTCTGGACCAGATGGGGGCCGAAAGCCTGCTGGGCCAGGGTGACATGCTGTTCCTGCCGCCGGGTTCAGGCTATCCGCAGCGGGTGCATGGTGCTTTTGTCACCGACGACGAAGTGCATGCCGTGGTGGATTTCCTCAAGCAATGGGGCGAACCGGACTACGTGGAAGGCTTGCTGACCGGCGAAACCGAGGCGGATGAAGAATCCGCCGCGGCCACAGCCAAGGTGCAGGCTGCTACCGAAAGCGACCCTTTGTACGACGAAGCGGTGGAAATTGTGCTGAAAACCCGCAAGCCTTCCATCTCCGCCGTGCAACGCCATTTGCGTATCGGCTATAACCGGGCGGCGCGACTGATCGAACAAATGGAAGCGGCCGGCATTGTCAGTGCCATGGAAAGCAACGGCAACCGTACCGTGCTGGTTCCGCAGCGTGAGTTCTGATTGCACTCAGGAGAACTGGCCAGATCAAGCCGGATAACAAAAAAGGCAGCCGAAGCTGCCTTTTTTCTGCTTGCCTGACCCTGATCAGTAACGACGCTGGCGGGAGCGGGGTTGTTCTTCATCGCGACGGATGCGGATGGGAACCAGCTCGCGTTTTTTCTCCAGCGGGCTGACGAGCATGCCCAGCACAACGGCAAAGGCGGCGATCAGTGCGATCATCAAAATGGTTTCCATGACGTTGCTCCTTTGGCAGTGTGGGGCGTGTTGTGCTGAAGGCTTGATTCATTGTCGACATAAGCTGCCGATTGCTCAAGCAGAATTTGTGGCAATCTGCGATTTTTTCAAGCATTTCCTGATTATTTCTCGGTATCGGCAGTAACACTCCATACATCATCTATAAAGTAGGGCATGAAATCGAATTCTGAGTGCCGGAGACACCTTTGACCGCGCCATCACAAGCACAGCCAGATCAATCCGCCGGATTGTTTTCCAATGTATTCCACCAGGTGGACGCGGCGCTATTGGTACTGGATGAGGCCGGCATCATCACCCTGAGCAACCCGGCGGCCGAGCGACTGTTGGGCATAGCTGGCGATGTCCTGTGCGGCCATCACATCAGCACGGTATTGCTGTGCGAAGCGAAGGCCATGGCATCCGGCGGGCTGCAGCCTGCATGTTCCAGTCAGGCCCGGGATTTGCTGGCGCTGTTTGATGCCGGGCTGATGCCGGGGCATGGCTTGCCTCGTGAATGGGTGGTGGCAGACAGGGACGGCAGCAGGCACATGGTGAGCATTTCTGCATCGCCACTGGCCCAGGGCAATGCCACTGGCCATGTGCTGGTGATTCAGGATCTGACAGAAATGAAACGCATGCAGCAATTGCTGCATCGCCAGCATGCGCTGTTTGCCAACGGGCCGATGGTGGCCTTCTCCTGTAGCCCGTCCAAGCCGCATGAGGTGCAGGAAGTCAGCCCCAATGTGGCGGAAATCCTGGGTTACTTCCCTGAAGACATCCTGCTGGACCCGCTATGGTGGCAACAAAGACTGCATCCGGATGATCAGGCCGCCCTGGCCGATGGCCGCTGGCGGCTGGCGCAAAGTGAAGGGTTTGCCACTTGTCGCTACCGCTTTTTGCATGGCAGTGGCCGCTGGTGCTGGCTGGAAGAGCATGTGCAGCTGTTGCCCGACGATGTGGTGCAGGGCTACTGGATTGATGTCAGCAAGCAGGTGGAAGGCGAAGACCGGCTGGCCAAGATAGCCAGCAATATTCCCGGCATGCTGTTCAAGTACACCATCAACCCCTACGGGGTGGGGCACTTTGTCTATGTCAGCGAGGGCGTGCGCAACCTGTTCGGCATTTCACCGCAGCAGGCCCGGGACAATGCCGAACTGGTAGCGCAGCGGATATTTCCGGACGACTTGCAACGGGTGCGGGAAGAGGGTGAAGCCGCCTTGCGCTATCACCTGCCCTGGATATGCGAGTTCCGCATCCTGTTGCCAGATGGCCGCATGATCTGGGTGGAAGGGCGTGCCACGCCGGAATTGCAGGATGACCAGTCCGTGCGCTGGCACGGGCTGATTTCCGAGATTACCCAGCGCAAACGCACGGAAGAGGCCTTGCGGGAAAGCCAGGAGCGGCTGGACATGGCCATGCGCGGGGCCAATATCGGCTTGTGGGACTGGCATGTGGCGCTTGGCAAGCTGGACTTCAACCAGCAATTGGTGAACATGCTGGGCTACGACTATCACACCCTGCATGACAACCCGTCGCAGTGGCAGGCATTGGTACATCATGAAGACTTGCCCATGGTCCGGCGCAATATCAGTGCCTTGCTCCGGCGCGAGGCCAGTCAGTACCGCATTGAATACCGCGTGATACGTCGTAGCGGCGAGGTGATCTGGGTGCTGGACAAGGGCCAGGCCACCGAGGTGGATGGCAATGGCAATGTCTGCCGCATTGTCGGCACGGTGCAGGACATCACCACCCACAAGCAGGCGCAACGGCTGCTGGAGGATAGCGAAGCGCACTTCCGCATGCTGTTCCAGAACCATGGCGCGGTGATGATCCTGATCGACCCGGAGCAGGGCCGCATTGTCGATGCCAACCCCTCAGCCGAACGCTTTTATGGCTATTCCCATCAGGAACTGGTAGGCATGCCGCTGGGCCGCATCAACCAGATGGCCGAGGAGCGCATCCACGGCACCATTGGTGTTGCCTTGCTGCAGGCGCATAACCATTTCACCTTTACGCATCGGCTGGCCAGCGGGGAATTACGCACGGTCGATGTGCATTCCTCACCGGTTGAATCCGGCGGACGCACCCTGCTGTTTTCCATCATTCACGACATTACCGCCCGGCGCGAGGCCGAGGAAGCGCTGGCCACCCTGCAGCGGCAGTTGCTGGCTATCATCGAGCACTTTCATGGCGCCATGCTGCTGGAGGATCAGTCTGGCGAGGTGGTGCTGGTCAACCACCAGTACTGCGAAATGTTCATGCCTGACATGACGCCAGAGCAGCTGAAAAAGGAAAATCGCCTGCGGGTGGCCGCCCGTGCGGCTTCCTGTTTTGCTCATCCGCAGCAGTTGCTGCAGCGAATGGAAGAATTGCAGCAGACACGGCAGGTAGTGCTGGGAGAAGAGTGGGCACTGAAAGACGGGCGCATGCTGGAGCGCGACCACGTGCCCATTTATGTGGAGGGCAGGCTGCGCAGTGTGCTGTGGGTGTACCGCGACATCACCAGCCGCAAGCAGCAGGAAGAAACACTGCGCCAACTGGCCACCACTGATGCGCTCACTGGCATTGCCAACCGGCGCAGCTTCATGGAAAAACTGGCCGATGAATTTGCCCGCTTCCAGCGTTTCAGCAATCCGGTTGCGGTGCTGATGCTGGATATCGACCATTTCAAGCGGGTAAACGATACCTGGGGCCATGCCGTGGGTGACAAGGTGCTGCACGATTTTGCTGTCATCTGTCAGCAAGTGGTGCGCAAGGTGGATGTGGTGGGGCGTCTGGGTGGGGAGGAGTTTGCCGTCCTGCTGCCCGGCTGCGGTATGGCCGGAGCGCTGGCGCTGGCCGAACGGCTGCGCGAGGCGGTGCGCAGCCATGTCATCCAGGTGGGGGATGCCAGTTTGCAGGTACGCACCAGCATCGGCGTCAGCAGCTTTGCCCGCAGCCAGCAGGACGCCAGTGTCGCCCTGGCATTGGCCGACCAGGCCTTGTATGAGGCCAAGCTGGCCGGGCGCGATCAGGTCCGGGCCTTCGACGGCCATGGCCAGCACTTTCCCCCGTCAAGCTAGGGGGCCAGTAAGGCTCCCCCTTGTTTCAGGCTGCGCATGGCACGGTCCACGCCTTCCAGGGTGAGCGGAAACATGCGCTGTTGCATCAGTTGCTGCATCAGTTGCAGGGACGGGGTGTAGCCCCAGTATTGCTCGGCCACCGGGTTGAGCCAGGCGGCATGGCGGAAGTGGCTCAGCAGGCGCTGCATCCATACCGCGCCGGCTTCCGGGTTCATGTGCTCCACGCTGCCACCCGGATGGCTGATTTCGTAAGGGCTCATGGTGGCATCGCCCACCAGGATCAGCTTGTAATCCCTGCCAAAGGTATGCAGCAGGTCCAGCGTGGACAGGCTGCTGCCTTGCCGCCGCCGGTTGTCCTTCCACACCGTTTCATACACACAGTTGTGGAAGTAGTAGTACTCCAGGTGCTTGAACTCGGTCTTGACGGCGGAGAACAGTTCTTCCACCGCCTTGATGTGGTCGTCCATCGAGCCGCCGACATCAAACAGCACCAGTACCTTTACCGTATTGCGCAGGGTGCGGCGCATGCGCAGGTCCAGCAGGCCGGCCTTGCGGGCGGTGCCGGCAATGGTGGCTTCCAGGTCCAGTTCTTCGTCGGCACTGTCACGGGCAAATTCGCGCAGCCGGCGCAAGGCCAGCTTGATGTTGCGGCTGCCCAGCTCGGCGGCATCGTCGAAATTGCGGAATTCGCGCTTGTCCCACACTTTCACCGCACGGCGATGGCGCGATTCTGCCTGGCCGATGCGGATGCCTTCCGGGTTGTAGCCATAAGCACCAAACGGGCTGGTGCCGCCGGTGCCTATCCATTTGTTGCCGCCCTGATGCCGCTCTTTCTGTTCTTCCAGCCGCTGGCGCAGGGTTTCCATCAGTTTGTCCCAGCCCATGGCCTGCAATTGCTGCTGTTCTTCCGGGCTGAGGAATTTCTCAACCTGCTTGCGCAGCCAGTCTTCAGGGATGTCTTGTTGCAAGTCATCCAGATTCAGCGTCTTGCCTTCGAAGTAATGGCCGAACACCTGATCGAAGCGGTCGTAATGCTTTTCGTCCTTGATCAGCGTGGCGCGCGACAGATAGTAAAAAGCATCCAGGCTGCCAAAAGCCACGTTCTGCCTGAGTGCTTCCAGCAGGGTCAGGAATTCCTTGAGTGATACCGGCAAGCGGGCATCGCGCAGGGCATAAAAGAAATCGATCAACATGATGGATACACGGGTGACAGAGGAAATTTCTGATGCTATTCTGGCTTTAGAGTCGTGGCTCTAAACGACCGTTTGCCGGATGGAACAACACGAGGATAGCACAATGCCTGTCATGCCGATGCCGCCAGACACCGAACAGGGTCTGCAGCAGGCCTATGCCGCCATGCGCCATGCCGCCGACGCGGCAAGGTTTCCCGATCTGGCCACGCGCCGTGGCTGGTTGACGGCGCTGGAACAGTTGATACAACAGAACCGCACTGCCTTGATCGAGGCGGTGAATGCCGACTTCGGCCAGCGCAGCAGTGTGGAAACCCGCTTGCTGGAACTGTTTCCCAGTCTGGAAGAGCTGCGCAGTGCACGACGCCAGCTGGGCCGCTGGATGCGGCCGCAACGCCGTGCCGTTTCGCTGTGGTTCCGCCCGGCGCGCAATCAGGTGATACCGCAGCCACTGGGCGTGGTGGGTGTGGTGGTGCCGTGGAACTACCCGCTGTTTCTGACATTTGGCCCCTTGATTGGTGCACTGGCGGCGGGTAACCGGGTGATGATCAAGATGTCCGAGCTCACCCCGGCCACCGGTGCGCTGCTGGCCAGACTGGTGGCGCAGTATTTCGAGCCGGGGCTGGTGACGGTGGTCAATGGCGATGCGACGCTGGCACAGGCCTTTACCCGCCTGCCGTTTGACCACCTGCTGTTTACCGGTTCCACCGCGGTGGGACGCCATGTGATGCGGGCGGCGGCGGATAATCTCACCCCGGTGACGCTGGAACTGGGTGGCAAGTCGCCCGCCCTGGTGGCGCGCGATGCCGACTTTGCCCGCGCTGCCGAATCCATCGTGGCAGGCAAATTGCTCAATGCCGGTCAAACCTGCGTGGCACCGGATTATGTGCTGGTGAATGCCAAGGACCGTGACCGCCTGCTGGCCATGCTGGATGCCGTTGCCACTCGCGCCTATCCCACGCTGGCGCATAACCCGGACTACAGCAGCATCATCCATCCGCGGCATTACCAGCGCCTGCAACAATGGCTGGACGAAGCCATTGCTGCCGGGGCGACGGTTCGGCAGATCAATCCGGCCGGGGAAGACCTGGCCGCAGTGCGCAAGCTGCCGCTGACGCTGGTGCTGGATTGCCCGGCCCATTGCGCGCTGATGCAGGAGGAAATCTTCGGCCCCATCCTGCCGGTGGTCAGTTATGACCGCTTTGACGAGGCGCTGGAGTACATCAACGGCCGGCCGCGCCCACTGGCACTTTACCTGTTTGATCGCGACCCGGTGCGCATCGACAAGGTGCTGCAACAAACCGTATCCGGTGGCGTATGCATCAATGAAACCATCCTGCACGTGGCGCAGGACGACATGCCGTTTGGCGGCGTGGGGCCTTCCGGCATGGGGCATTACCACGGCTACGAAGGTTTCCTCACTTTCTCCAAGCTCAAGCCGGTATTCACCCAAAGCCGCTGGGCCGGCAGCTGGCTGACCCGTCCGCCATATGGCCGGACGGTGGAATGGCTGCTCCGACTGATGTTGCGAGGCTGACATGCTTACCCGCCGCAAACTGATCAAGACCGGCATGGCCGGCAGTGTGGTGCTGCTGGCCGCAGGCCTGCTGGCCACTCCGCAGGCGGACTGGCCGGCTCACGCCGAACCGGCGCTGCATTTCCTGCAGCCGGTCGATGCGCAAGTAATCCGTAGCATTGCGCCGGTCATGCTGGGCATGTCCGGCCTGCCCGTGAACGACATCGTGCGCGGGGTGGATGTGGCAATAAGCAATCTGCTGCCCGCCATCCAGCAGGAGTTGCGCCAGTTGTTCGACCTGCTGGCCAATCGCTGGGCGCGGCGCTGGCTGGCCGGCGTGCGCAAGCCCTGGGCGCAGGCGACGGACAGCGAGCTGACTGCTTTCCTGCGTAGCTGGCAGCACAGCCCCTTGTTATTGCTGCGCTCGGCGTACCAGGCCTTGCATGCGCTGATCAATGCCGCCTGGTTTGGCAACCCGGCCAGCTGGAGCGCGATGGGGTATCAGCAACCACCACAAATCATGAGTCTGCTGCCATGACGACACCGATGAGCTTGCCCGATCCGATTGCCCAGGGCGTGGCCGACGGCTGGCGCGTGCTGGACGGAGCCACCCGGCAGCAGGACTTGCAACTGCATTGCGACGTGCTGATCATCGGCACCGGTGCCGGCGGCGGCATGACGGCCGAAGTGCTGGCCCAGGCCGGGCTGGACGTGCTGATGGTAGAAGAGGGAGCCTTGCGGACATCGCGCGACTTCCGCCTACTGGAAGCCAAGGCCTATCCCGAGCTGTATCAGGAGGCCGCCAGCCGCAAGACCGCCGACAAGGGTATCAATATCCTGCAGGGCCGTACCGTGGGTGGCAGTACCACGGTCAACTGGACCAGCGCCTTTCGCACGCCTGCCGACACGCTCAACTGGTGGGGTGAACGCTATGGCCTGCACGGGCTGAACCCGCAAGCCATGGCCCCGTGGTTCGACATGGCCGAAGCGCGGCTGGGCATTGCCGACTGGCAGACCGATCCCAACCCCAACAACAGCGTGCTGGAACAAGGCTGTCAGGCGCTGGGCCTCAAGCATGGCCGCATCCGGCGCAATGTGCGCGGTTGCTGGAACCTGGGTTATTGCGGCATGGGCTGTGCCACCAATGCCAAGCAATCCATGCTGGTGACCACCATTCCTGCCGCCTTGCAGCACAAGGCTGGCTTGTTGACGCGGGCTCGCGTGGAGCGGCTGCTTCCCACGGCCGACGGCAAGGCCTTGCAAGGGGCGGAAGGTGTGCTGCTGGCGGCTGATGGCCACAGCCTCACCGGTCGTCGTTTCCGGGTGAGTGCTGGCCATGTGGTGCTGGCGGCAGGTTCCATCGGCACGCCAGCCATCTTGTTGCGCAGCGGCCTGGCGGACAGCCATGTTGGTAAGCGCACCTTTCTGCATCCGGTCGCCATTTGCGGTGCGGTGATGCCGCAGCGCATCGAAGCCTATAACGGCGCACCGCAAACCGTGTATTCCGACCACTTCATGCACACCCAGCCACTGGACGGTCCGCTGGGTTACAAGCTGGAAGTGCCGCCGGTGCATCCCTTGCTGGTGGGGGTGACGCTGTCAGGTTTTGGTCAGAAAACTGCCAGCCTGATGCAGCAACTGCCGCATCTGCATGTGATGCTGGCCCTGCTGCGCGATGGCTTTCACCCGGACAGTCAGGGCGGGGTGGTGCGCTTGCGCGCCGATGGTTCGCCCGAGCTGGATTACCCGCTGAACGATGTGCTGTGGGATGGTGTGCGGCGCAGCTGGCTCACCATGGCGGAACTGCAGTTTGCCGCCGGTGCGCGTCAGGTACAGGTGATTCACGAACAGGCCCCGCTGCTTTCCAGCTGGAAGGAAACGCGGGAAATGATAGCCGGCTTGGCGCTCAAGCCCTTGCTGGCACGTCTGGTCAGTGCCCATGTGATGGGTGGAGCCGCCATGAGCAGTCAGCCGGACAGCGGGGTAGTGGACGAATACGGCCGCCACTGGACGCTGCGTAACCTGAGCATTATCGACGGTTCCATCTTCCCCACCAGCATCGGCGCCAATCCGCAATTGTCCATCTATGCCTTTGCCCTGCGCGCCGCACATCAGTTGCGCGCGGCATTGAAAGCCTGAATTTCTAGAGCAAAAGCCCGAAAATGCCGCGTATCTGGCATTTTCGGGCTTTGTATTGTCTGTCATCCCGTTTTTGCTTCGGTTTGACTGATCAAGCGCAACAACCGGCCATGCAGTTGCAATATACTGAAGTCATTATTGATGAATGAGTGTTCATTACTTCAATGGCATTTTCAGGCAAGTTTTTACCGCTGTGGCTGGGGTTGTCTGTATCGAGTTGCCCGGTGCTGGCAGAATCATTGCAGCAAGCCTGGCAGCAGGCCGAACAATACAGTCACAGTCTGCGCGCCGAAACACGAAAGGTGGATGCCGCCCGCCTGCAAGAGGATGCCGCTCATGCCGCAGCCGGGCCGGCTTTGACGCTGGACGCCGGTGTCAGCCAGCTGGACAGTACGCCGACCGCGCGGCTGGACATCAGCCCGCTGACGCAAGGTCTGGGTGCGCTGGGCCTGCATCTGCCGGCCTCGGTGGATGCACCGCTCAGTAACCGGGATGTGCGCTATGCCAATGCCCGGCTGGGCCTGCCCCTGTATACCGGCGGCAGGCTCACCGCCCTGCAGCAATCGGCTGCGGCAGCAACATCGGCCAGTCGCTACGCGCAGGAGCAGGTACGCCAGGCCTTGCGCCTGCAAGTGGCGGAAGCCTATGTCAATGTGTTGCGCGCGCGCCATGCGGCAGCCGTGGCCAGCCAGTATCTGCACAGCCTGCAAGCCTATCAGCGAGATGTGAACAATTTCTTCCGCAAAGGCGTGGTGGCACGGGGTGATGTGCTGGGGGCAGCGCTGGCGGTGGCGGATGCCGAGCAAAAGCTGATTTCGGCCCGGCAGGCAGAGACGCTGAGCCAGGCTGCCTACAACCGCCTGCTGGGGCGTGACTTCAGCCAGCCGGTGAAGGTGGATGAACTGGAACTGGCCGGTGACGGACGCAGTCTGGCTGCCTTGCAGCAGCGCGCCATGCAGCAAAGGCCGGAACTGGCGGGCCTTGCAGAATGGTCCGAATCCTTACAGGCCACTGCCCGCAGTGTGCGCGCGGAAAGCCAGCCGCAGCTGGGGGTGTATGCTGCCTACAGCTACCTGAACAATCCTTATCTGGTGAATAAGGGCGTGGGTTCGGTCGGACTGGGAGTCAGCTGGAGCGTGTTCGACAGCGGCCTGATCCGCGCTCGTGCCGGCAGTGTCAGCGAACAAGCCAGCGCGGTGCAGGACCAGTTGCAGGAGGCTCGCAGCCTGATTGCGCTGGAAGTGGAGCGCAGCCATAGCCAGCAAATCGAAGCCACAGCCCGCATCCGCGTGGCCGAGGCCGCCTTGCAGTCGGCAGACGAATACCTGGCCATCCAGCGGGACCGCTATCGCAATGGTCTGGCCAATCAGACCGAAGTGCTGGCCGCCGAAGTACGGCGCGCAGACAGCCAGCGCAATCTGTTCAACGCCCGTTACGACCACGCCCTGGCGGTGGTGGCCTTGCAACGGGCCATCGGTGAGTTGTGACATGAAAACAAGCAGAATCGTGATGGCAGGTGTGGTGCTGGCACTGGCCGGGGCGCTGGCTTACGGCATCTGGCAGGCGCGAGACCGGGGCCTGCCGGAAGGATTGATCCAGGCCAACGGCCGACTGGAGGGCGACAGCGTGCTGGTGGCCAGCAAATATCCGGGACGGCTGGAGAGCGTGCTGGTGCGCGAAGGGGATATGGTCAGCAGCGGTCAGTTATTGGCCCGCCTGCATTCGGATGAGGTAACTGCCCGCTTGCGGGCTGCGCAAGCCAGTCTGGCCGCCGCCCGTGCCCAGCAGCAACGTGCTGCTGCGGCTTCGGCCCAGGCGGACAAGGACGCCGCCCGTTTTGCCGACTTGCTGGCGCGCGGCTCGGTAGACCGCATGCATGCCGAGCAGATGCAACTGGCGGCCGTCAGCGCGCGCAGCCAGGCTGTACAGGCGGCCGAGCAAATCCATCAGGCCGAAGCCGCGGTGGCCGAAGCCACTGCCGTGCTGCGCGAATTGCAATTGACCGCGCCTTCCGGTGGCATGGTCAGCAATCGCCTGCGCGAGCCGGGTGAAATGCTGGCAGCTGGCGGCGGGGTGGTGGAACTGGTGGACCTGAACCACCTTTACCTCAAGGTGTATGTGCCGGAAAACCAGATCGGCAAGATCCGCCTTGGCCTGCCCGCGCAAATCAGCACGGATGCCTTCCCCGCGCATCCGTTTGACGCCACCGTCAGTCATATTGCCGCCCGTGCCGAATTCACCCCCAAGGAAGTACAAACGCCTGACGAGCGGGTGAAGCTGGTGTATGCGGTCAAACTCAGCCTGAGCAGCAATCCGCAATTGCGCCTGACGCCCGGCTTGCCGGCCGATGCCGTCATCCGCTGGAAGGAAGGCGTGGCCTGGCAAGCCCCGCGCTGGTAGCCATGAGCGATACCATCATCAAGGCCAGCGGCTTCGGCAAGCAGTACGGTGGCCAGTTTGCCGTACAAGGACTGGACCTCGAAGTGCGCCGTGGCGAGCTGTATGGGCTGATCGGCCCGGACGGAGCCGGCAAATCCAGCCTGATGAAGGCGGTGGCCGGCGTGTTGTCCTACGAGCAGGGCCAGCTGGAGGTGTTTGGCCAGTTGCTGGACAGCGAGCGCCATGCCGAAGCCATCAAGGGGCGCATCGGCCTGATGCCGCAAGGCCTGGGGCAGAACCTGTATGGCGATTTGTCCATCGAGGAAAATGTCGACTTTTTTGCCCGGCTGCGGCTGGTGCCACGGGAAGAGGCCGCTGCCCGCAAGGAACAACTGCTGGCCATCACCCGCCTGGCGGCGTTTCGTCATCGGCCGATGAAGCAGCTATCCGGTGGCATGAAGCAGAAGCTGGGGCTGGTGTGCACGCTGATACACGCGCCACAGCTGATCATTCTGGATGAGCCCACCACCGGGGTGGACCCGGTATCGCGCCGCGACTTCTGGGCCATTCTGGCCACGCTGATCGCCGGGCAGGGCCTGACGGCGCTGGTGTCCACCGCCTATATGGACGAGGCCAGCCGCTTTACCCGCATGAGCCTGCTGCACCAGGGCAGCAAACTGGCCGAGGGCAGCCCGGCGCAAATCCTGCAACGGGTGCCGGGCTGCATCGTGCAGTGCCGGGTGCAGCCGCAGTTGAGCGCCATGCAGCGGCTGACGGCGCGCTGGCCGCAGTGCGAAGCCATGGGGCCGGAGATCCGCCTGTTTGTGCCTGAGCCAGATCAGCCTGTTGCCCGCCAGCAGGTGGTCGATGTGCTGCAAGGGCTGGAGTGCCAGCAGCTGGATGTGCTGGATGCCGAGCTGGAAGACGTGTTTGTCGCCATGCTGGGCGGCAAGCAGACGGGTACCACTGCACCGGACACCATGGCGGCACCGGCAGCACCCGTTTCGGCCAGCCAGGAGCTGGCTATCGAGGCCAAGGGGCTGGTCAAGCGCTTTGGTGATTTTGTCGCGGTGGGCGATGTCAGCTTTCAGGTGCGGCAAGGGGAAATTTTCGGTCTGTTGGGGGCCAATGGTGCTGGCAAGACCACGGCCATCAAGATGCTCACCGGCATCCTGCCACCCAGCAGTGGCAGCGGGCGCGTGGCCGGTGCCGACATGAAGCAGGCCGGTGCGCTGATCAAGTCACGCATCGGTTATATGTCGCAGGCGTTTTCCTTGTATCTGGACCTGAGCGTGGTGGAAAACATCCGCCTGTATGCGGGTATCTATGGTCTGGACCGCAAGGCCCGCGATGTGCGCTTGCAGTGGATTCTGGACATGGCGGGCCTGCATGGTCACGAAAACGATCTGGCCGCCGCCCTGCCCATGGGCTTGCGCCAGCGGCTGGCACTGGGCTGCGCGCTGGTGCATCAGCCACGGGTATTGTTTCTGGATGAACCCACCAGCGGGGTGGACCCCCTGGGGCGGCGCGCCTTCTGGGACATCCTGTTCCGCCTGTCACGGCAGGATGGCGTGGCCATGCTGGTGACCACCCATTACATGAGCGAGGCTGAACATTGCGACCATCTGGCACTGATGTTTGCCGGACGGGTGGTGGCGGATGCCTCGCCGCAGCAGATGAAGCAGCAGGTACTGGACGAGGCCGGCCAGCTGTACCGGGTGTATGCCGACAATGCGGCAGCCCTGGTTTCCCCCTTGCAGGCCGCCGGTTTTGCCAATGTGTCGCCTTATGGAAGTGCCTTGCATGTGCTGACCCCGGATGTGGAGCGGCTGCAACAGGTGCTGCGCGGGCTGGGTGTGGCGCGGCCGCCGCAAGCCCGCCCCATCGCCATGGAGGATGTGTTCGTGCAGCGTGTCAGCCAGCTGGAAGCGCAATCACATGCCACCGGGAGTGCCGCATGAATCTGCAGCGTGTAGTGGCCATTGCAGGCAAGGAATGGCGTGAAATCGTGCGCGATCGCCTGTTCTTCACCCTGGCCTTTGTGGTACCGGCCTTGCTGATGCTGTTGTTCGGCTACGGCCTGTCGCTGGATGTGGAAAACATCCCGTTTGCCGTGGTGGACCACGACCGCAGCGCCGCCAGCCGCGACTATGCCTACCGCTTTATCGATTCGCGCTATTTCCGGTTTCGCGGCTATGCCGGGGATGAGCGCGATGCGGCGCAGTTGATTGGTTCCGGCGCAGTGCGGGTGGTGCTGGTGATTCCGCCGCAGTTTGGCAAGACGCTGGCCCAGGGCCGTCCGGCTGCCATCCAGACCCTGGTGGATGGCAGCTTCCCCAGCCGCGCCATGACCACCAAGGGCTATGTCACGGCCATCAATGCCGCCTTCAGCCTGGCGGCGGTAGCCCAGGCGGTGTCGCATGCCACCGGCCTGTCGCAACAGGATGCTCTGGCGCAGCTGACGCCCATCGCGCTGGAATCGCGCTATCTGTACAACCAGAGCGTGTCCAGTATCTGGTCGCTGGCACCCAAGCTGATCATGGTCATCCTGATGCTGTCACCACCATTCCTCACTGCGCTGGGCGTGGTGCGGGAGAAAGAGAACGGTTCCATCTTCAATATCTATGCCTCCAATGTCAGTCGTGGCGAGTTTCTGGTGGGCAAGCTGGCTCCATATGTAGCCATTTCCAGCGTCAACATCCTGTTGCTGTGGCTGCTGGCGGTATTGCTGTATCAGGTGCCATTCAAGGGCAGCCTGCTGTTTTTCCTGCCTGCCACACTGGTGTACGTGCTTTGCACCACCGGCATCGGCCTGCTGGTGTCTGTGCTGGTGCGCACCCAGGTGGCGGCGATGATTGTCACCATGGTGGTGACCATGATTCCGGCGGTACTGTATTCCGGCCTGATCATTCCCATCGTGTCGCTGGGGGCTGGCGCGCATGTGGTGGCACAGCTGATGCCGGCCATGTATTACACCGAGATCGTGGTGGGCTGCTTCCTGAAAGGGGTGGGGCTGATGTCCTTGTGGCGGCCGCTGGCGGTGCTGGCGCTGTACGCCTGCCTGCTGTTTGCCGCCGGCTACCAGCTGTTCAGCAAGAGGCCGAACATATGAAAGCAGAATGGCAACTGGCCTGGCGGCGCTTTGCCGTCATGCTGATGAAGGAACTGAAGCAGTTGGGGCGTGACCGGGTATTGCTGGCCTTTATCGTCTATGCCTTTACCGCGGATATCTTTCTGGCGGCGTCCGGCGTGTCCTTGTCCCTGAACCATGCCGCCACGCTGGTGCAGGACCTGGACCGCAGCCCGCAGTCCCGCGAACTGCTCTCCCGCTTCCAGCAACCGTATTTCCGTATCGACGGTACGGTGTCGCAGGATGCTGCCGCGCTGGCTGCGCTGGATCAGGGCCGCGCCATGCTGGTGCTGTCGGTGCCGCCGCAGTTTGGTCGGGATCTGGCCAACGGCCGGCCCACCAGCCTGGCCATGCAGGTGGATACCACCAATTCGGTGCTGGGGTTCCTGGCTACCAGCCATGCGCAGCAGATTGTCAGCCAGTACGGGCTGGAAAGTGCGATGCAGCGGCTGGGCATGGGGGAGGCGGCCACCCGCAATCTGCCACAAGTACAGAACGATATCCGTGTCTGGTACAACCCCAATCAGGAAGACAGCTGGTTCATGGGGATATCGGAAATGCTGAACATTGCCACTGTGTTTGCCGTATTGCTGCCCGCGGCCGCCATGGTGCGCGAGAAGGAGCGTGGCACGGTGGAGCAGCTGATCGTGTCGCCATTATCCCCGTTCGGCATCTTGCTGCCCAAGGTGGTGTCGATGACCGGGGTGATTCTGTGTGGCGTGGCGCTCAGCCTGTTCCTGGTGCTGATTCCGGTATTTGCCATTCCGGTAAAGGGCAGTCTGCTGCTGTTTTTTGCCCTGTCCGGCCTGTATGTGTTCACCACCGCCGGGCTGGGGCTGTTTGCCGCCACCATTGCGCGCAATCTGGCGCAGGCAGGCATGCTGTCGATTCTGATTCTGGCACCCATGCTGTTTTTGTCAGGTGCCTGGACGCCGCCGGAAGCCATGCCCGGCTGGCTGCGCGGCCTGATGTTCGCCTCGCCGCTGCATTACTACCTGGACATTGCCTTCGGGATTTTGCTCAAAGGGCAGGGTCTGGCCGACTTACAGAGTGCCATTCTGGGCATGGGCGGCATTGGCGTACTGGTGTTCGGGGCGGGCTTGCTGCTGTTCCGTCGTCAGTTTGATTGAGCCTGACCGGCGGGGCGATAAGCAACAAGGCCGTTTCCATGCGGAAACGGCCTTGTGTTTCACCCGGTTGCTGTTCAGCCGGCGTGGCGTGCCTGCAGTTGCTGGAAGGCAGCCATGAAGTCCGGCTGCACATAAGGCTTGAGCAGTGCCATCACCTGACGTACACCGCGATGGCCGGAAGCCTCGGTAATGGGCGACTTGGGTCGCGAAGTCTGCTCGAAGGCAAACCAGAATTTCACCACCAGCCAGATATTGATGCTGACGGCCTCGATATCTTCTTCGTCCATCTTGAGCAGGCCAAGACGGATGAACTCGCGGAAATGTTCGCCCAGAATGCTTTTCAGTTCGGTATTGACGAACTGGTGGTACTCCGACTGCAACTGCGGGCTGCGCGCCAGCATGCCCGGCAGGTCGTAGAACATGAAGCGGAACTGCCACATCGCGAGGAAGGCGGTGTCCAGATAGTTCACCAGGTCCGCTACCGTCATGTCTCGCTCTTCCGGCACGGCCAGACGCTGATTGATGAAGTCGCGGTACATCAGGAAGATCTGGTAGACGATCTCTTCCTTGTTGCGGAAGTGGTAGTACAGATTGCCCGGACTGATGCCCAGATGAGCCGCGATATGATTGGTGGTGATATTGCGTTCGCCCTGTTCATTGAACAGTTTCAGGCTTTCCTGAATGATGCGGTCGTAGGTCTTGATGCGGGGTTTGCTCATGAGGCACCGAAGCAATGGGGCAAGCGCAGATTATAACTACTGTTTGGAGTTTAAGCTCTAATTATTTGACTGGCTTGCGGTTTGCCCTGCCGTGGCCGTATCGGGATAGCAGGCGGCCATGAACTGATAAATGATGGCCTGCTCGATGCGCTGCCGCTCCTTGGCCGGAATGGCGATACGCAGAATCAGCTGGTAGCGCTTTTCGTCCACCGCCTGCATGCCGATGCGCGGCTCCACCGACGGAGTGTCCACCAGGTAACGTTCGGCCATGCGTTCCATGTGTACCTTGGCGGCTGCCACGTGCTGCTGGCAATGTTCTTCTGCCGCCGTCAGCAACAGGTGCTGGGCGCGGGTAGGGGGAATCTGGTAACCCACCGGCACATTGATGATGTGCATTACATAGTCGCCCATGTAATTTTCCCGGATTACCGCCTGCGACAGCAGCAGGCTATTGGGAAAGGTGAGGGCGCGGCCGGTCATCTGGTGGGCATTGTGCTGCGGCCCTATCTCCATCACCGTGGTGGACAACAGGCCGATATCCACCACCCGGCCGCGAATATTGCCCACCTCGATATGATCCCCCAGGCTGTAGCTGTTCGACGCATGGCGCACCACGAAGCCCGACACGCACAAAATCAGCTCCTTGGTGGCCAGGATCAGCGCCGCGGCAAAGGCCAGCATGGACACCGCGATGGTTTGCAGCTCTTCCGCCCAGATCAGGCCTATCCCGGCCAGGCCGGAAATGAACAGCACATTGCGGGTGGAGACCGACCAGCGACGGCGCTCCTCCACCGGCACGTTGACATTGCTGGACAGGATATGGCCGACCACCAGCCGGATCAGCAGCAGCACGGTCACCAGCATCAGCGAGCGCACGATTTCGTGGCTGTAATCGGTGCGCAGCTGACGTAGCAGGTCGATCAGGTCGGACATGGCGCTGTCAGGCTCAGTCGTTCAGCTTGACCGCGTGTTCACGGGTTTCGTGGAACACGATGTCCGGCCAGCGTTCCTGCGTCAGTTGCAGGTTGACGCGGTTGGGGGCCAGATAAGCCAGGTTGCCGCCGGCGTCGGTGGCAATGTTCATTTGCAGCGCCTTGACGAATTCGTCCAGCTTCTTGCGGTCGTCGCAGGTAAACCAGCGCGCCGACCAGATACTGGCCGATTCAAACACCGCATCCACGCCGTATTCGGCAGCCAGACGTGACGCCACCACTTCATACTGCAGCACGCCCACGGCACCCAGGATCAGGTCGCCGCCGCTGTGCGGCTTGAATACCTGTACCGCGCCTTCCTCGCCCAGCTGTTGCAGGCCTTTTTGCAGCTGCTTGAGTTTCAGCGGGTTCTTGATGCGTACCGAGCGGAACAGTTCCGGGGCAAAGAAGGGAATGCCGGTGAAGGCCAGTTCTTCGCCCGAGGAAAAGCTGTCGCCAATCTGGATATTGCCGTGGTTGGGGATGCCGATGATGTCACCGGCAAAGGCTTCTTCCACAATCTCGCGGTCGTGCGACATGAAAGTCACCACGCTGGAGGCGGCAATGTCGCGGTTCAGGCGCAGGTGCTTCATTTTCATGCCGCGCTCGAACTGGCCGGAACACACGCGCAAGAACGCAATACGGTCGCGGTGCTTGGGGTCCATATTGGCCTGGATCTTGAACACGAAGCCGGAGAACTTGCCTTCGGTGGGGTTAACCATGCGCACGGTGGCGTCACGGTCTTGCGGAGCCGGGGCCCAGTTGATCAGTGCATCCAGGATTTCGCGCACGCCAAAGTTGTTGATGGCGGAGCCGAAGAATACCGGGGTGAGTTCGCCAGCCAGGAATTCTTCCAGATTCCATTCGTTGGAAGCGCCCTTGACCAGTTCGATTTCCATGCGCAGATTGTCCATTTCCAGCGGAAACAGCTCGTCCAGACGCGGGTTGTCGATGCCCTTGATCACTTCGATATCGGTAATCAGCTTTTCGCTGCCGGCTTCAAACAGGATGACTTCGTCGTTCAGCAGGCTGTACACGCCGCGGAAGGTCTTGCCCATGCCGATAGGCCAGGTAATGGGCGCGCAGCGGATCTTCAGCACGTTTTCCACTTCGTCCAGCAATTCCAGCGAATCGCGCACTTCACGGTCGTACTTGTTCATGAAGGTGACGATGGGCGTATTGCGCAGGCGGCAGACATTCAGCAGCTTGATGGTTTGCTCTTCCACGCCCTTGGCAGCGTCAATCACCATCAGCGCACTGTCTACGGCGGTCAGTACGCGGTAGGTATCTTCGGAGAAGTCCTGGTGGCCCGGAGTGTCCAGCAGGTTGACGGTGTGCTCGCGATAATCGAACTGCATTACCGAGGAAGCTACGGAAATGCCACGTTGCTTTTCGATTTCCATCCAGTCCGAGGTGGCAAACTTGCCGCCCTTCTTGCCTTTTACCGTACCGGCCATCTGGATGGCGCCTGAAAACAGCAGCAGTTTTTCGGTGAGCGTGGTTTTACCGGCGTCAGGGTGGGAAATGATGGCGAAGGTGCGGCGGCGCGCCACTTCCTCGGCAATGCGGGACAATTCTGCGGACATGGATTAGGAACAGGCTTGATCTTGAGAAGGCGGTGATTTTACAGGATAGCTGCGCACAACAAAACCTCGGGCGCTGCAAATAGTTTGCGCCGGTTTTTCTTTTTCACATCAGCAGGATAGCGGCACTTGTCACCATGAAGGGCTGTCCGGAGAGGGAAAGCGGGTCGGCAGCGTGGCATGATTTGGTTATCATCAGTGTTTCGCTGCCGGTATTGACCGGCAGGCAGGACAGAACAGGAGCAGGCATGTTTACCGGTATCGTGCAGGGCATGGCCGAGGTGGTGGCCATCGAGGAAAAGCAGGATTTTCGTCGTCATGTAGTAAGGCTGCCGCAGGCATTGACCGGCGGTATCGAGCTGGGTGCGTCCATTGCGCATAACGGCTGCTGCCTGACCGTGACCGAAGTGAATGATGACCTGGTGGCCTTCGACCTGATGGCCGAAACCCTGCGGCTGACCAATCTGGGTGCTTTGCAAGTGGGCGACAGGGTGAATGTGGAGCGCGCGGCGAAATTTGGCGATGAAATCGGCGGCCATGCCATGTCCGGTCACATCATTTGCCTGGCGCGGGTGGAAGAAGTCATCCGTACACCGAACAACTGCACGGTATGGTTCAGCCTGCCGGCAGAATTCACCAAATATGTGTTTGCCAAGGGCTATATCGGTATTGACGGTTGCAGCCTCACCATTGGTTCTGTGGATGGCAACCGCTTTTGCGTGCACCTGATACCGGAAACGCTGGAGCGCACCATCATCCAGTTCCGACAGCCGGGGGATGCCATCAATATCGAGATCGACCCGCAAACCCAGGCCATTGTCGATACCGTGGAGCGGGTGCTGGCGCAGCGTCGGCCGGTGTAGCCCTGGTTTTGCCATGAAATTTCGTTCCGGCGGCTTGATGCCGGACCGATTGGCTCCATGTTCAACAAGATATGCCAAGAGGCAGGACCGTGAACCGGTGTGAAGACGCAACCGCCGGGCTACGGCCAAACAGCTTTCTGTCGCCCGTGCGCAATCGTCGTGCGGCACGCACTCTATAAAAAGGATGCAGCAAATGGTTATTTCTCCGGTGCAGGACATCATTGCCGATATCAAGGCAGGCAAGATGGTGGTGCTGGCTGATGCGGAAGACAGGGAAAACGAAGGCGATATCGTGATGGCGGCCGAGTTCGTCACACCGGAAGCCATCAACTTCATGGCCAAGCATGCGCGCGGCCTGATCTGCCTTACTCTGACCGAGCAGCGTTGCAAGCTGCTGGAGCTGCCGATGATGGCAGCCAATAACGGTACTTCCTTTGGTACCAACTTCACTGTTTCCATCGAAGCGGCTGAAGGCGTCACCACCGGCATTTCTGCCGCCGACCGCGCCCGCACCGTGCAGGCCGCCGTGGCGCGCAATGCCAAGGCCAGTGATCTGGTACAGCCTGGCCATATCTTCCCGCTCAAGGCGCAAAACGGTGGTGTGCTGATTCGTGCCGGCCATACCGAAGCGGCCTGCGACCTGCCGATGCTGGCTGGCCTGGAGCCGGCCGGGGTGATCTGCGAAATCATGAATGACGACGGCACCATGGCGCGCATGCCGGAATTGCTGGAGTTCGCCAAGACTCATGGCCTGAAGGTGGGCACCATCGCCGACCTCATCCACTACCGCAGCCGTACCGAATCACTGGTGGAAGAGGTGGGTCAGCGCCCGGTGGAAACCCCGTTCGGTGCGTTCGATCTGCACGTATTCCGCGACGTCACCACCCGCGAAACCCATCTGGCACTGGTCAAGGGCCAGTTGGACGAAAACGAGGAAACCCTGGTGCGCGTGCACGAGCCGCTGTCCATCATGGATGTGCTGGACCCGACTTCGCGTCCGCATTCCTGGACGGTTCCCGGTGCGCTGGAAGCCATCGATGAAGCCGGCAAGGGCGTGGTCATCCTGCTGTATCGCGATGAAACCGGTGACGACCTGCTGCAGCGTGCGCTGGGGCAGAACGTGAAGCGCTCGCCATGGGATGGCAAAACCTTCGGCGTGGGTGCGCAAATGCTCAAATCACTTGGCGTGGGCAAGATGAAGCTGATGTCGCCGCCGCTGAACGTACCGTCGATGGCCGGTTTCAATCTGGAAGTCACCGGATTTTGTCAGCCTGAACACTTTCATATCGAAATCGGTTAAAATAACCGGTTTTCCGTCATGACCATCCCCTGATGGCGCCGCTAGCCCGGCTGTCAGGGGCTTATCTGATTGCCTTATCTGATTTTTGCCGTGAGGACTCACATGCTTGAAGCTATCCAGCGCATTGCCCCCGATTTCAACGGTCAAGGCCTCAAGGTCGGTATCGTTCAGGCCCGCTTTACCGAAGAGGTTTGCCATGGCTTGCGTGATGCTTGCCTGGCCGAGCTGAAAACGCTGGGTGTGGCCGCCGCCGATGTAACCCTGGCCACCGTGCCGGGTGCTCTGGAAGTGCCGCTGGTGCTGCAAACCATGGCCAAGAGTGGCAAGTTCGACGCGCTGGTGGCGCTGGGTGCCATCATTCGTGGCGAAACCTACCACTTCGAGCTGGTTTCCAATGAATCCGGTGCTGGTGTGACCCGTGTCGGTCTGGACTTCGACATCCCCATCGCCAATGCCATCCTCACTACCGAGAATGACGAGCAGGCTGAAGTACGCATGCTGGAAAAAGGCCGCGACGCAGCCCGCGTTGCGGTGGAAATGGCCAATCTGCACAAAACGCTGCGCGGCTGACCCTTGCGGGCTTGCCGCTCACTTGCTCTTTTTAGGAAACCGATATGAAAACCGCCCGTCGCCGTGCCCGCGAATTTGCCGTTCAGGGCATTTATGAATGGGAATTGAATCCGGATCGTCCGGCTTCGCTGATTGAAAAGCACCTGCGCGAAAACGAATACTTCGCCAAGGCGGATGAAACCCTGTTCCGCGCAGTGCTGTACGGTGTACTGAAGGATGTGCCGCTGCTGTCCGGCCAGATCCGCCCGTACTACGAACGCAACGAAGAAGAAGTCAGCCCGGTGGAACGTGCCGTGCTGCTGATGGCTGCGCTGGAACTGACCCAGCATCCGGAAACGCCGTACCCGGTCATCATCAACGAAGCCATTGAAATCACCAAAACCTTTGGTGGCACTGACGGCCACAAATTCGTCAATGGCGTGCTGGACAAGCTGGCTGCTGATGTACGTGCTGACGAGGTTGCCTCGCAGCGTTCGCGTCGTCAGGGCTGATGACGCTGATGTCTGATGCTGACACCCGCTACGGCGGGTGTTTTTGCATCCAGACCCGGAATCTATCTACATGAACGAATTCGACCTGATTCGCCAGTACTTCACCCGCCCGGCCCCCTCCGCAGTGCTGGGTGTTGGCGATGATGCCGCCATCCTGCGCCCGACGCCGGGCCAGGACCTGCATGTTTCTGTCGACATGCTGGTGGAAGGACGGCATTTCTTTGCTGATGTCAGCCCGCAGGCGCTGGGGCACAAAGCCTTGGCAGTGAATCTGTCAGATATGGCTGCCATGGGTGCGAAGCCGCGCTGGGCTTTCCTGTCGCTGGCCTTGCCGCAGCTGGATGAAGCCTGGGCGCGTGATTTCAGCCGCGGGCTGTTTGCGCTGGCCGGGCAATATGGCGTGGATCTGGCCGGTGGCGACACCACGCGCGGGCCGCTGACACTGTCCGTCACCATCATGGGTGAAACACCGCAAGGCCAGGCCTTGCGGCGCGATGCTGCGCAAGTGGGCGATGATGTGTGGGTGAGTGGTGAGCTGGGCCTGGGTGCCATCGCCGTTGCCGTGCGTAATGGGCTGCTGGCAGACGCTGGCTTGAGTGAGGATGTACTGGCGGCTTGCCAGTGCAAGCTGGATTTTCCGGTGCCGCGGCTGGAGCTGGGGCAGGCCCTGCTTGGCGTGGCGCATGCGGCAGCTGATGTGTCTGACGGGCTATTGGCCGATCTGGGGCATATCCTGACTGCTTCTGGTGTGGCGGCGGAAATCCGGGCCGACAGCCTGCCATCCTTGCCGCAGCTGGAGGCCGAGCGCGCGCGCTGGCTGGACTATCTGGCAGCCGGTGGTGATGATTACGAGCTGTGCTTTACCGCGCCGCAGGCTGCGCGTGAGGCAGTGGAAGCCGCAGGCAAGGCGGCAGGTTGCCGGGTGACGCGTATCGGCCATATCGTGGCTGGCAGCGGTGTGCGCCTGCTGGATGGGCAGGGCGTAGCGATGACATTGAAAAAGGCGGGTTATGACCACTTCGCATAAGCAGGCTCCGGCCTTCCGCCCGGACTGGGCGTTTTTGATGCGCCATCCGGCGCATTTGTTGGCTTTTGGCTTTGGCAGCGGTCTGGCCCGCAAGGCACCGGGCACCTGGGGTACGCTGGTGGCCTATCCGCTGTTTTTCCTGTTGCTGGCACTGGGTGCGGGGCCGCTGCTGATCAGTCTGCTGTGCCTGCCGCTGTTTGTGCTGGGGGTGTGGGCCTGCCAGAAAACCGGCGATGCGCTGGGTGTGCACGATTACGGCGGCATTGTGTGGGACGAGGTGGTGGCCATGCTGTTGGTGCTGGCCTGGGCACCGGCTGCTTGGGCAGGCTGGCTGCTGGCCTTTGCGCTGTTCCGTCTGTTTGATATTGTAAAACCCTGGCCGATAGGCTGGTTCGACCGGCGCGTGCATGGTGGTTTCGGTGTGATGCTGGACGACATCATTGCTGCCGGTTTCGCCCTGGTGGTGCAGGCGCTGCTGGCAAGCTGGCTGCCGGTCTGATTTTTGCAAGGAGAGCTTCATGCGTTGGGATGGCAATCGCGAAAGTGACAATGTCGAGGACAGGCGCGACGAAGAAAGCGGCTCCTCTGGCGGCTTCAGTCTTGGTGGCGGCAGCATAGGGCTGGGCACGGTGGCCATTGGTCTGGTGGCCTGGCTGGTGTTTGGTGCCAACCCCTTGCAGGTGATTTCCGCCCTGAGTGGCGGCGGCCATCAGCAGGTGCAGACCCAGCCGCATCAGCCCAAAGTGCATTCGGCGGAAGAGGAACGCGAGGCCAAGCTGGTGCGGGTGGTACTGGCTGATACCGAAGACGTCTGGGGGCAGATTTTCCAGCAGCGTGGTGGCAGTTACGAGCGGCCCAGGCTGGTGATGTTCAGCAACAGCACGCCCACCGCTTGTGGGCGCGGTGAGTCAGCCATGGGGCCGTTTTACTGCCCGGCCGATCGCAAGGTGTATATCGACCTGGCGTTCTATCGCACGCTGAACCAGCAGCTGGGTGCGCCCGGTGAGTTTGCCGAGGCTTATGTGATTGCCCATGAAGTGGGTCACCACGTGCAAAACCTGCTGGGCATTTCCGGCAAGGTGGATGCAGCGCGGCGTGGTGCTTCCGAGCGCAAGTCCAATGCGCTGTCGGTACGGCTGGAGTTGCAGGCCGATTGCTTTGCCGGGGTGTGGGGTAGTCATGCCGACAAGGCGCGCCACATTCTGGAGGCGGGCGATCTGGAAACTGCGCTCAATGCGGCGTCGAAAATCGGTGACGATACCCTGCAGCGTTCTACGGGCCATGCGGTGGTGCCGGACAGCTTTACCCATGGCAGCAGCGAGCAGCGCGTGCGCTGGTTCAAGCGTGGCTTTGACAGTGGTGATATCGCGCAGTGCGACACCTTTGCGGCCAATCCCTTGTAAGTATTGGTCTGTGGCTTATGCGATGCGCTTAATTGCACGTGCCGCAGGCCGGTCTGCCCCATCTGCTGCGGCTTTGTGGTATTCTTGCGCCCCTCTTGATTGTGACCCGTCACCCATCCAATGAAAGATCCCTGCGATCACTACACTTTTGACCTGATCGGCGGTGTGCAGAAAAAACCTGGACGCAAGCCTCTGGGTGAGCGTGCCATGACGGTGGCCGAGCGCAAGCGCCGCAGCCGCGAGCAGCGCCGTAACCGCCTGCAAGAGCTGTCGGTGACAGTGGAGCTGAGTCGCGATGCGCAGAAGTCGTTGGACAAGATGATCGAGTGGTGGGGGGTGAGCAAGAAAGAAGCGATCAACCGTGCCTTGCAGATTGCCTGCCAGTCGCAAACCGGTCGCACCGGCATGCTGTTTGGTTTTGAACTGCCGCCGGGTGGAAAAAAAGCCTCACGCAAACGGCAAGGCTGATACGGTTCGGGATAGTAAAAAAGGCTGCTCCAGTGGGGCAGCCTTTTTGTTTGGGCGTCAGCCGTAACGTTTTCTGGCTTCGATGGCAAGACCACTGCCGATGCTGCCAAACAGATTGCCTTCCACATGGCGGGCATTGGGCAGCTGGTCCTGCACGCACTGGCGCAGCGCCGGTACGCCGCTGGAGCCGCCGGTAAAAAACACGGTATCGATCTGGCTGGCCTGGATATCGGCATCCTGCAGTAGCTTGTCGATGGTCTTGCCGATTTGTCCCAGCATGCTGGCAATGCTGCTATTGAAGTGTTCGCGCAGCAGTTCGGCATACAGGCCGTCTTCGATCAGTTCCAGGTCAAGGCGGTGACTGTCGTTGCCGGAAAGGGCAATCTTGGCTTCTTCCACCTGCATGGCCAGCCAGTGGCCGGCACGTTCCTGGATCAGCTTGAACAGGCGGTCGAAGGCGCGCGGGTCTTCCACGTCGCGATGAATATCCTGCAAATCCATCCACGCCTTGCGGGTGTAGGCAAAGTTGATGGTGTGCCAGGTCGCCAGATTGAAGTATTGCGCCGAGGGCATTTCGGCATTGTTGCGCAGACGGCTCTTGAAACCGAACAGCGGCATCACGCCGTGCAGGCTCAGTTGCTTGTCGAAGTCCGTTCCGCCGATGTGTACGCCACCGGTGGCCAGGATGTCGGCACGGCGGTCATCCAGCAGGCGGCGCTCCGGCGACAGGCGTACCAGGGAAAAGTCCGAGGTGCCGCCACCGATATCCACGATCAGTACCAGTTCTTCGCGGGTGATGGAGGATTCGTAGTCGAATGCAGCAGCCAGTGGCTCAAACTGGAAGGAAATGTCCTTGAAGCCTACCTGGCGGGCAATCTGGGCCAGGGTTTCTTCAGCCAGAGCATCAGCTTTCGGGTTGTCGTCGACAAAGAACACCGGGCGACCCAGTACCACTTGCTCGAACGGGCGACCAGCAGCGCGGTCAGCACGTTGTTTGACTTCCTGGATGAACAGGGTAAGCAGGTGGCGGAACGGCAGCGCGCGTCCTTGCACTTCGGTCTGGCTGTCGATCAGGCTGCTGCCCAGCAGGCTCTTGAGGGAGCGCATCAGGCGGCCTTCATAGCCTTCGGTATATTCCAGCAATGCCTTGCGGCCAAACACCGAGTGGTCTTCTTCGTAGTTGAAGAAAACAACCGAGGGCAGGGTGATCTTGCCGTCTTCCAGTGCAATCAGCGTGTCTGTGCCGGGGCGCAGCCAGCCAACGGTGGAGTTTGAGGTGCCAAAGTCGATGCCGCATGCCCGCGCAGCGCTGCTTGTATTCATGATTCCATCCCGAAAAGCGAGGCGGGATGGTACGCGGAACCGGCCATTTTGGGAAGGGGCCTTAGGGTGTGTTGCTGTCCGGCGGTGTGCTGGACTCCGGATTTCCGGCAGGTTCGGTGGTGGTTTTGCGGTCCTGCATACGGTGCAGGCCGGTGGCTGCGTGGCGGGCATCGTCTTCGCTGTGCAGGTAGCGACGGGTGGTCTGGATGCTGGCGTGACGCAGATTCTGGCTCACCATCAGCAAGGGGATGCCGGCATCCAGCTGATGACTGGCGGCGGTGTGGCGCAGCCAGTGGGTGCTGGCTTGTATCAGGCGGCTGCGTACCGCTTCGTCAGCGCTTTGGCTGGCGGCGCGTTGAAATATTTCACGGCAGATCAGATAAATGGCCTTGTCGCTGATGGGCTGCAAGGTCTGGTTTTTTTCTCCGGGCAGCTTGCATGCCAGCGGTGTGTCCTCCTGATGCTCCGGCTGTGCGCTCAGTCCCAGGCTGTTTCGATAAGCGGCCATGGAAGTCATCAGTTCGTCAGAAACCGGAATGTCGGCATGGCTGCCGCCCTTGCCCTGTACGCGCCACCACCATTGCTGACGGCGCTGGCTGAAGTCGCCCATTCTGGCCTGTGCAACTTCCTGGCGTCTTGCGCCGGTCAGATAGAGCAGGGTAATCAGCCAGCGCGCACGTGCTGCCTGCTGCTGGTCGCGGCGCGATTCGCCGGGAAGTGTGTCGATGGTGTGCAGGATGGCCTGCCAGCTTTGCTGGTCGAAAAAACGCTCCACCGGCAGTGTTGCTGCCTGTTGGCGCTTGCGCACCAGTTTGAATGGGTTGCCGCGGCGGTAGCCTGCCTCGCTCAGGTAGCTGAACAGTGCGGACAAAATGGTGAGTGCCTGCCGGATGCTGCCAGGCTGCAGTGGGCCGGTGAACGGCTTCCAGTGCGGGTGCTGGCGCGGGCGTGCCGGGCCGATCCAGCGTTCCGGCGGCCATGGGGCTTGCAGAAAGCGTTGGTAGTCCAGCACGTCTTCGCGCTGCACCTGCTGCAATTGCTTGTTGCGGTCGCTCAGCCACAGCAAGAAACGTTCGGTTTCCTTGCGGTAGCTGCGCAAGGTGGCGGGCCGGTCCATGAATTCGCTGAGCCACAGCAGGACGGCCTGTTGGTCGGACTGGGCTGCGATCAGTGGCGGGCTTGCTGGGAGTGCGGGAAGGGTGTCTGGCATGTTGTGCCCGATTCTAGAAGCAGGCAGTGCTTGCGACAAGGATTTTGCATATCAGTCCGGGCCTGGCCTGCTGACCCGGTGATAGCATGAATCTTCCCTGATGGAGTGAGCAAAATGATGCAGCAAACAAATCGGCCGGTCATTTTTATTACCGTGCCTTTGGCGCCAGCCTTGATGGCACAGCTGAGTGCGCAGTTTGACTGCCTGCATGGCTGGGAATTGCAGGACGCCTTGTTGGCGGGTGAGGTGTGGCCAGCGGTGCGGGCGGTAGTTACAACCGGCGCTGCCGGGGCTGCGCGCCAGTTATTGCAGGCGCTGCCTGCTGTCGAGCTGGTAGCTTGCGTAGGTGTGGGGTTTGATGCCATTGATCTGGATTATGCGCGAGAGCATGGTATTGCCGTCACCACCACGCCGGGCGTGCTGGACCACTGTGTGGCGGATACTGCGCTGGCACTGCTGTTGGCGGTGCTGCGCAGGGTGGTTCAGGCGGATCGCTTTGTGCGTGAGGGGTGCTGGTTGCAGGGCGGTTTTCCGCTGGCAAGCAGTCTGTCGGGCAAGCGTTGCGGCATTGTCGGGCTGGGTAATATCGGGCGGGCCATTGCGCGCCGTGCTGAAGCCTTTGATATGCAAGTGAGCTACCACGGCCCCGGTCGCAAGGTGGATGTTGCTTATCCCTACTATGCCGATCTGCTTGAGATGGCTGCTGCGGTTGACGTGCTGGTTCTGGCGCTGCCGGGTGGCGCGGCTACGCACCATGTGGTGGATGGTCGGGTGCTGGATGCGTTGGGGCCGGAGGGCGTGCTGATCAATATCGCGCGAGGTTCGGTGGTGGATCAGGCTGTGCTGGTGGAGCGCCTGCTGGATGGGCGCCTGGGTGGAGCCGGGCTGGATGTGTTCGAGCAGGAGCCGCAAGTGCCCGAGGCATTGTTTGACTTGCCCAATGTGGTGCTGACGCCGCATGTGGCCAGCGCTACCGTGGAAACGCGGACGGCCATGGCCCGGTTGATGCTGGATAACCTGCTTGCCCATTTCTCGGGTCGGCCTTTGTTGACTCCCTTGCGTCTGTCATGAGTCCAATTGCAGTGACTGGCTTGTATTGTGTGCACTTGCCCAGCTATAGATCAAAGGGTGATTGCTTTACATCAAAAGGGTGCAGGGGGTCTGATGAGTGAAAAACCAACAATACTGGTGGTCGATGATGTGCTGATTACCCGGCGCTTGATGAAGGCCGGCCTGTCGCATTGCTTTGAAGTGGTGGATGCGGAAAGTGGCGAGCAGGCGCTGGAGCTGCTGCCGCAGCTGGAGCTGGCGGCAATTGTGCTGGATGTGGAAATGCAGCCCGGGATGGATGGCTTCGAGACCTGTCGTCTCGTTCGGGCGGATGAGCGCTTTGCGCATGTTCCGGTAGTGTTTGTCTCGGCGCGCGAGGCGGTTGAAGACCGTTTGAGCGGCTATGAAGCAGGTGGTGAGAACTATATCGTCAAGCCGTTCTCGGCACTGGAGCTGGAAGCAAAGTTGCGTCGCCTGATCGAGGCGAGCAGCGAGCGGCGGCGGCTGGATGGTCAGGTGCGTGACGCCAGCTCGGCGGCCATGACGGCCATGGTCAGCATGAGTGAAATGGGAGCCTTGCTGGAGGTGATCAAGCAGCTGGGTGCGGCTGGCAGCATGGCTGAGTTGGCTGATGCCCTGGTGGCTGGCTTGCGCCTGTACGGCTTGCAAGGGTGTGTGCAGTTGCGTGCCGGTGCGGGCGTTCTCAATCGCAGCAGCGATGGGGACGCCAGTCCGCTGGAGTTGTCGGTGCTGGAGCATCTGGCGGGCATGGGGCGCATGGTGCAGTTCAAGAATCGCATGATCATCAACTATCCCGAGGTTTCCTTGTTGCTGCGCGACATGCCGGTTGAAGATGAGGATAGATGCGGGCGGCTGCGGGATCATCTGACCATGCTGGTGGAGGCTGTCAATGTGCATGTGGGATCCCTGGCTGTGTTGGCTGCGGCGCGGCAGCGTGACAGGCAGGTGGTGGCTGTGGCCATGCGCATGATACAGACCCTGGGGGAGG
Organism: Aquitalea pelogenes; assembly: GCF_041914625.1. Taxonomy (NCBI): domain Bacteria; kingdom Pseudomonadati; phylum Pseudomonadota; class Betaproteobacteria; order Neisseriales; family Chromobacteriaceae; genus Aquitalea; species Aquitalea pelogenes. Next base: position 33,531 of record NZ_JAYSDA010000018.1, read on the forward strand.
TGGATCGGGCGCAGCGGGATAATCAGGTGGCAGGACGTATTGCGCTGGAGGATATTCGTCAGCGTATTGATGAGGCTTGTGTTTCCATGTTGTTGACCAATTCGCAGGAGGTGCTGCTGCATCGAGCGCTGGATGAGGGAATCGAGTCCATGCTGGGTTCTCAGTCAGATACTACCCAGCTGCAGGATCGCCTGTCGCAAATGGTGCAGGAGCTGCGGCAGGTGGCTGGCGTGCATGGTGAATGAGTTTGCTGGCTGTCGATGAGTCGGCTGGGTGGCAGGTGAGGAGTGAGTCCGTCATCGAGGATGAGTAGGAGTGGTAAAGAAAAGCCCGGCGCAAGTCGGGTATTTTTTTGCTCTCTTGGTGGTGGGTGTGTTTTTTAGGGTGGCACGAACGGTATATTCAGGCATTTACTTCCGATAAGTATAGTAATCGGAAAAATATTGCTATGAGTGTATAAATATAATGTAATACGTAATAAATTATGAATGTGCAATTGTGTTATATTGTCTGTATTGAACTGTTGGCGAGGTGGCAAGATGGCAGCTGATATTTATTCCCGTATCAGGCAGGTGGCGTTGGAGCTGGTGGGTGAGGGGGTGTGGCCTACCGTGGTGGAAGTGCGTGCCCGGCTAGGGACCGGTTCCAACACCACCATCAACAACACCCTGAAAGAATGGCGGCAGGATTTTTTGTCGCGCATGGCCAGCTCGTCGCGTCACCCGGATTGGCCGTCTGGCCTGGCCGAAGCGTTTGGCATGATCTGGCAGAAATCCTGCGAGGCGGCAGAGCAGCAATGGGAGGCCGTGCGGGAGGAGGCGGAGGCGGAAGTCGCGAGTGCCAGGCAGGCGCAGCAGGCCATGCAAGTGCAGTTGGAGGGGGTGGAGTCTTCCTTGCAATCCGCCTTGCGAGAAATAGCGCTGCGCACCGAGCATCAGCAGGCTCTGGAGCTAAAGCTGCAGACCTTGACGCAGCAATATGCACAGCTTGAGTCGCGCTGTCAGGGGCTGGAGCAGCAACTGGTACAGGAGCGAGCCGCTGTCCAGCAGGCGAGGCAGGATAGCGATGCGCGCCAGGCTGAAACAGAAGCCCGCCATGAATTGCGCTTGCAGGAAGCAAGGCAGGAGGCGGAGCGGCGTGAGTCGCTGGCGTATGAGCGGCTGGAAGGTTTGCGCTTGCGCCTGTACGAACAGGTGGAGGAAGAACGGGTCACCATGAAGCAGGCGACTGCCTTGCTGAATGAGGAAATGCAGGCCTTGCGCCAGCAAGCGGCACAGGCGGAGCAGCAATGGCGTGAACGGCTGGCAGACCGGGAGCGTGAAGCTGGCAAGCAGCAGGCGCGGCTGGAAATGCTGGAGCAGCGAAATCTGGAGCTGCAAGAAGCAACAGAGCGTCAGCAGGCCATCAATGAGCAAGGCAATGCGCGCTTATTGGCCATGGCCGGTGAGAACGCAAGGCTGGCTGCCGAGCTGTCAGCCGGTGTGGCGCGGCAGGTGACCCGGCTGGCGCAAGCCATGCAAGAGGCGGGGGCTGGGTTGCTGGAGCTGGATGAGGCTGGCAAAGAGGCCTGGCTCAGTCAGCAGCTATCACCTTGATGAGTCGCCCGCTGTAAGAAAAACGGATGCCACGGCATCCGTTTTTTTGATGGTCACCACTCGGAATGCATTCAGAACAAATGTTGCACTGCCTGGCAGATCTGTTCCAGATAGCGGGCGTCGGTGGAGTCAAACTGGTCGAGACTGCTGGAGTCAACGTCCAGTACAGCCACCACTTCACCCCGGCTGTTGTGTACCGGCACCACGATTTCCGAGCGGGCACTGGATGAGCAGGCGATATGGCCGGGGAATGCATCCACGTCCGGCACCACCAGGGTGCGGTTCTGCGCCCAGGCGCTACCACATACGCCTTTGCCGTGGGCAATGCGGGTGCAGGCGATCGGCCCCTGGAATGGTCCCAATACCAGTTGCTGGTTTTTTACCAGATAAAAGCCGGTCCACAGCCAGTCGAATGTGCTGTGCAGGGCGGCGGTCAGGTTGGCCAGCGCGGCAATCTGGTCGTCTTCGTATTGCACCAGGGCTTGTGCTTGCGGCAGCAGTGTCTGGTACTTTTCTTCCTTGGTTTCGCCCTGAATGGTCAAATGTTCAGCCATGTTGTGCTCGGTTGTATTGCAAGGTCGACAGCATAGCAGAATGTTTCTGCCAGAATTGCCAATAAAAAACCCGGCTTGGAGCCGGGTTTTGTGTCAAGCCTTTCTGTGGCTTGTTACATCATGTGCTGACCACCGTTGATGGCCAGGTTGGCACCGGTCATGAAGCCGGATACATCGGATGCCAGGTAGTTGATCAGCCCGGCAATTTCTTCCGGCTTGCCCAGGCGACCTACCGGAATGTTGGCGATGATCTTGTTGCGCACTTCCTCCGGCACAGCCATTACCATGTCGGTCGCGATATAGCCCGGGGAGATTGTGTTGACGGTTACGCCCTTGCGTGCAACTTCCTGTGCCAGCGCCATGGTAAAGCCGTGCATGCCGGCCTTGGCCGCGGAGTAGTTGGTCTGGCCGAACTGACCTTTCTGCCCGTTAATGGAAGAAATATTGATGATACGACCAAAGCCACGCTCCACCATGCCATCCAGTACCGGCTTCACCATATTGAACAGCGAATCCAGATTGGTCTTGATGACGGCGTCCCAGTCATCCTTGGTTTGCTTCTTGAACGTGCCATCGCGGGTGATGCCGGCATTGTTCACCAGTACATCCACGGCACCCACTTCAGCCTGTGCCTTGGCCAGCATGGCGGCGCAGGCTGCGGTGTCGGTGACATCACACTGATAGGCATGGATGTCGTCAAAACCCATGCCCTTCATGTCGGCCAGCCAGGCCTGTTCCTTGCCCGGCTTGCTGTAGGTGGTGATGACGGTGTGGCCGGATTCGGCCAGAGCCTTGCAGATGGCGGTTCCAATTCCGCCCATGCCTCCGGTTACGAGTGCGATGCGTTTTGTCATGATGCTGGCTCCTTGTCTTTGTCGGGGTAAAAGTCGCTGATCTCAGTCTGATGTAATTTTTCTTACCAGAATATGAGTCCTACAAAGAATTGTAAACAGCTTGGATGACAAAACGTTTTATGCCAATTGATTTAACAATTCATTACTCAAACGTTGGAGTAAATCCAGTCTTTGTTGCGCGATCAAGCCATCTGCGGCGGCTTGCTTGACGGCGCAGTCCGGCTCTTTGCGGTGCGTGCAGTTATGAAATCGGCATTGGCCGATCAGCGGGCGCATCTCCGGGAAGTAGTGCAGCAGGTCGCTGGCCTGCAAATGCTTGAGGCCGAATTCCTGCAAGCCGGGGGAGTCGATCAGGTCGCTGCCGGCAGACAGATCGTGCAGGTGATAGAGCGTGGCATGGGTGGTGGTGTGACGGCCGGAATCCAGTGCCTCGGAAATATCACCGATGCGTGCGTTGGCCTCGGGTAGCAGTGCATTGGTGAGCGTGGACTTGCCCATGCCGGACTGACCGACAAACACGCAGGTTTCGCCATCCAGCAGCGGCAGCAGGGGAGTCATGTCCTGCTTGGCTGACAGGGTGATCATCTTGTAGCCAAGCTTGGCGTAGGGCTGCAGTTTTTCCACCAGTGCAGGTGTCTCGGGCAGGTCAGCCTTGTTGATCAGGATGACCGGGTCGATGTCGGCTGCTTCGGCGGCAATCAGGCAGCGGTTGAGCAGTTCTTCACTGGGGCTGGGGACGGCGGCAATCACGAACAGGATGCGGCTGACGTTTGCCGCAATGACCTTGGTTTTCCATTCGTCCTGCCGGTACAGCAGGCTGCTGCGTGGCAGGCTTTCTTCAATGACTGCCTGTTCCTTGTTCTGGATGAGGATTTCCACGCGGTCGCCACAGGCAAAGTCCACGCGCTTGCCGCGGGTGGAGCAGCCATAAGTCTGGCCCTCTGCCTCAACGATGAAACGCCGACCGTGGCTGCGGATGATCTGTCCGATGGCTGCTCTCATGCGCGTCCTTGCAGTGCTTCGGTTTTGGCCGCGCAAATGAAGTCATTCAGGGTCAGGCCGCCGGCATCGTGCGTGCTGAAGCACACCACCACGCGGTTGTAGTGCACCGACAGGTCGGGGTGGTGATCTTCCTGATGGGCAATCCAGGCCAGGGCATTCACAAAGGCCATGGTCTGGTAGTAGTCGGCAAAACGGAAGGTCTTGCACAACTCGATACCCTTGATTTCCCAGTCTGGCAGTTTGGCCAGAAACTGGCTGGTGGTGTTGGCGTCCAGCGGGCTCAGGCCGTGGGCGGTTTCGCAGTGCAGTTCGAGCAGATTCATGTGCTGGCTCCTTTCAGGTGGGCGATGCGCAGGCTCGCCGGTGGGTGGGAGTCGTAAAAGGCGGAGTGCAAAGGGTCCGGGGTCAGGGTGGACGCATTGTCACGGTAAAGTTTCACCAGGGCATCAATCAGATGCTGGGCTTCCGCCTGGCTGGCGGCAAAACTGTCTGCTTCGTATTCGTGGCGGCGCGACATCAGGCTGGACAAGGGTGTCAGCGGGAAGGTGAAGGCGGGTACAGCCATGAAGAACAGGATCAGCGCCATCGCCGTGCTGGGGGTGCTGACACCCAGTGCGGTATAGAACCAGCTGGCATCCAGCAGCTGTCCCAGAATGAAGAGGAAACTCAGCGACAGGGCAAAGGCAAAGCTGATGCGCTTGACGATGTGCTTGCGCTTGAAGTGGCCCAGTTCGTGGGCGAGCACTGCTTCAATTTCTTGCGGTGCCAGTTGTTTCAGTAGTGTGTCGAAAAACACGATGCGCTTGGCGCTGCCAAAGCCGGTGAAGTAGGCATTGCCGTGGCTGGAGCGGCGTGAGCCATCCATCACGAACACACCCTGGCTTTTAAAGCCGGTGCGGGCAAGCAAGGCCTCGATGCGTTGTTTGAGTTCAAGGTCTTCCAGCGGACTGAAGCGGTTGAACAAGGGGGCAATCAGCGTGGGGTAGAGCGCTACCATCAATAGCTGGAAGGCCGACCATACCAGCCACACCCACAACCACCACAATGGTCCGGCCTGTGCCATCAGCCACAGTACCAGCGCCAGCAAAGGCAGGCCGATGATGGCGCCGATCAGGCTGCCCTTGATCAGGTCCAGCACGAACATGCGCAAGGTCATTTTGTTGAAGCCGTAGCGGGCTTCAATGCGGAAAGTGCTATACAGCGAAATGGGCAGGCTGATGGCCGAGCTGATGATGGTGACTGCCACCACCAGCAATATGCCGCCCAGCATGGCGCTGGTATGCAGTTGCTGGATTTGCCGGCTGATCCAGTCCAGCCCGCCGCCCAGTGTCAGGCACAGGATCAGGCCGGTATCGATGACGGCCGACAACAGGCTCAGCCGGGTTTTGGCCATGCTGTAATCGGCAGCGTGCTGATGTTGTTGCAGGGTGATGCTGCCGGCAAAGTCGGCCGGTACGCTGTGGCGGTGGCGGGCGATATGGCGCAGATGGCGCAGGCCCAGCCATAGCTTGAGTGACAGGGTGACCGCCAGTGCGGCCAGAAACAGGGTGCAGAATGCCTCGGTCATGATTTACGCAGGTGGGTTTGCCGCCAGGGCGGCAATGAAGGAAAATACGCAGACACGTAAAGATTGGACAGTATGGCACAAGATCAGAACAACCTCATCTGGCTCGACATGGAAATGACCGGGCTGAATCCTGAAACCGACCGCATCATCGAAGTGGCAATGATTGCCACCGACAGCCAGCTCAACATCCTTGGCCAGTCGCCGGTATTGGTGATTCATCAGCCGGACAGCGTGCTGGACGGCATGGATGACTGGAACAAGAACACTCATGGCAAGAGCGGCCTGATTGACAAGGTCAAGGCGTCCACCCTGACTGAAGCCGAGGCCGAGGCCACTTTGCTGGCATTCATGGCTGACTATGTACCGGCCCGTACCACGCCGATGTGTGGCAACACCATTCATCAGGACCGCCGCTTCATGGTGCGCTGGATGCCGCAGCTGGAAGAGTATTTCCACTACCGCAATCTGGATGTCTCCACCCTGAAGGAGCTGTGCAAGCGCTGGAAGCCGGAAGTCGCCCGCGGTGTGGTGAAGCGCGGCAAGCACGAGGCGCTGGCGGATATCGAAGAATCCATCGAAGAACTGAAGTACTACCGCGAGCATTTCATCAAGTTGTGATGTAGTGTGCGCGCTACAAATGGTAATATGCATTCTGCAAGGGGACGCCAGTCCCCTTTTTCTTGTCAGTTCCCGCCATGCGCCCATGGCGGCCAATGCAAAACCGATTATCCATTTTTGATTGCAAGCCCTTCACGACCATGTTTGACGACAGCAAAGCCGGTATCAATCACAGCCCGATCTGGGCCAAGCTCCACCAGCATCAGCGCGCTACCCGTTTCATGCAGATGCGCGAACTCTTTCATGCAGACCCGCAACGTTTCAAGCGTTTTTCCTTGCAGCTGGATGGCTTGCTGCTGGATTACTCGAAAAACCGCATTACCGAACGGACGCTGGAGCTGCTGATTGATCTGGCTCGTGAGGCGGATCTGCCAGGCTGGATGACTCGCATGCGTGAGGGCGAACGCATCAATGTCAGCGAAAAACGTTCGGTACTGCATACCGCCTTGCGCTTGCCACAGCAGGAAAGCCTGCTGCTGGATGGCGAGGACGTGGTGCCGGCGGTGCATGAGGTGCTGCAGCGCATGCGGGTGTTTACCGACAAGGTGCGCAGTGGCCAGTGGCTGGGTTATACCGGCCAGCCCATCCGTGCGGTGGTGAATCTGGGTATTGGCGGGTCTGACCTGGGGCCGCTGGTGGTGCAGGAGGCGCTGGCTGCCTATTCCCACCCGGATCTGACCGTGCATTTCGTTTCCAATGTCGATGGCCAGCACATTGCCCGTACCCTGCAGCAACTGGACCCGGCCACCACCCTGTTCGTGATTGCGTCCAAATCCTTTACCACGCCGGAAACCCTGCTCAACGCCGAGGCGGCCAAGGCCTGGTTCTTGCGTTCGGCCAGCCAGGCGGACATTGCCCGCCATTTCGTTGCGGTGTCCACCAATGCCGCTGCGGTGTCGGCCTTCGGCATTGATACCGAGCACATGTATGGTTTCTGGGACTGGGTAGGTGGCCGTTATTCGGTATGGTCGGCTATCGGTTTGTCGGTGATGCTGTCCATAGGCTATGACAATTTCCGCGAATTCCTGGATGGCGGCTACGCTATGGATCAGCACTTCTTCGGTGCGCCGCTGGATGGCAACATTCCGGTGCTGCTGGCGCTGATCGGCATCTGGTACAACACCTTCTACCAGGCGCATACCCACGCCATCATGCCTTACGACCATGGCTTGCGCCGCTTGCCTGCCCATATCCAGCAACTGGACATGGAGTCCAATGGCAAGCGGGTGGGGCGTTTTGGCGAGCCGCTGGATTTTGACACCGGTCCGGTCATCTGGGGTGAAGAGGGTGCCAACAGCCAGCATGCCTTCTTCCAGCTCCTGCATCAGGGTACCCGCCTGGTGCCTTGCGACTTCATCGTGCCGATGAACAGCCATTACGGGCTGGAGCAGCAGCATCGCGTGCTGGTGGCCAACTGCTTTGCCCAGTCCGAAGCGCTGATGCGCGGCAAGAGCGAGGCGGAAGTGATGGCAGAGCTGCCGGACCTGCCGGGTGAAGAGCTGGACATGTTGCTGCCACAAAAACTGTTCCCCGGTAATCAGCCTTCCAATACCATTGCGCTGGAGAAGGTGACGCCCTACAACCTGGGCATGCTGATGGCCATGTATGAACACAAGGTGTTTGTGCAGGGGGTGATCTGGGGCATCAATTCGTTTGATCAATGGGGTGTGGAGTATGGCAAGCAGCTGGCGCGGCGCATTCTGCCGGAGCTGGATGCCGCCGCCGTCTCCTCGGCCGAGCACGACAGCTCCACGCTGGGGCTGATTCGCCATTTCAGGAAAACGCATGGATAAGGAACTGAGCACGCTGTCTGCCCGCCTGGGGGCGGCCTTGCTGGCGCGTGGTGAAACAATGGCTACTGCTGAATCCTGCACCGGCGGCATGATTGCTGCCGCGCTGACCGATATTGCCGGCAGCTCGGCCTGGTTTGGCTATGGCATGGTCAGCTACAGCAATCAGGCCAAGCAGGATTTGCTGGGCGTCAGCGCTGCTACGCTGGAAGCGCATGGTGCGGTCAGCGAGGCGGTAGTCCGGGAGATGGCTGCCGGTGCCCGTCAGCGTGCGGCGGCAGACTGGGCGGTGGCCGTGTCCGGCGTGGCCGGGCCGGGTGGCGGCTCGGCGGAAAAGCCGGTTGGCATGGTGTGGCTGGCGGTGGCAGGGCCGGATGGCTACTCACGCGCCTGGGTCAGCTATTTTGCCGGCGACCGTGCTGCAGTGCGACGGCAGACAGTGATTGCCGCATTGAATACCGTGCTGGAGATGCTGGCCGGGCAGCCGCTCAGTGCCTGAGTGACTGGCCAGCCATGCAAAAAGGGAGCCAATGGCTCCCTTTTCCGGCTGCTGACGAAGTGATTTGGTACGGTGGCACTGGACCCGGCAAAGCCGGGCCTTTCGGCTAAGTTATTTCTTCCGCAGCCTTCCCGTCTATTCCCTATCCCCCCGCCCTTTCCCTGAAAGGGAGCCTCGCTTTCTTTTCAGAACGCGAGAGGAGTTTGTCAATAAGCTGAAAAGGGAGCCAATGGCTCCCTTTGCTATTTTATCTGCGCTGATCGGCTGGCAGGCGCAGCCAGTCTGCCGTATGGCGGATCAGCCGGTAAGCCACTGACAGCTGGGCTGGAATGGTGGGCAGGGCATCAATGTGATACCAGCCGGCGTCTTCGATTTCGCCTTCTTGCGGACGGATTTCCCCACCATCGTATTCGGCGGTGAAAGCCAGCATCAGCGAGTGCGGGAAAGGCCAGGATTGCGAGCAGACATAGCGCAGGTTCTTTACCCGCACGCCCACTTCTTCCTGTGTTTCGCGGTGAACGCATTGCTCAAGTGTTTCACCCGGTTCGACAAAACCGGCCAGTGCGCTGTACACGCCAGGAAGGAAGTGCGGACTGCGTGCCAGTAACAGCTCCTGTCCGCGATAAACCGCCACCATCATGGCGGGGGACAGGCGCGGATAGTAAAGCTGGCCGCAACTGGGGCAGTGCTTGCCCTGATCGTGGCTGTGCTGTTGCAAAGGGCTGGCGCAATGTCCGCAAAAACGGTGGGTGTGCTGGAACTGGCGCAGCTGGGCGGCGCGGGCAATGCCGTCGGTCTGTTCCGGCGGCAAGGCCATCAATGCGGCGCGTAAGGGCAGCCATTCGCAGTCGGCAGGTGGAGTGCCAACCAGGTCCGCAGCATACAGATTGCAGCCTTGTTGCTGGTCGATGAACAGGCGGTTGGCCAGCGGCCAGTGCCGGGCTGCATCTCCGGGCAGGGCCTGGTTTTGCAATAGCAGGCGCGGGCCATCGAAAATGCACCAGCGGGTTGGCAGAGCGGGATTGAAATGTTCGGGCAGTTCGAGCGGCATGATGGGGTTTCGGGACGCTAAGCTGCCAGTGTAGCGGCAGACACGGTGGATTGTCTGCTGGATTTCCCCTGCTCAGTCCGGTTGATCGTGCATCCAGTAGTTGCTTTGCCGACGTACCACCTCGGAAAGCGAACCGCTGTCCTGATACACATCGCGCAGCCATTGGCTGTCGGACTGGCGCTTCAGCACCCGCGCACGCAGTGCGGCCAGTTCCGCTTCGCAGCCAAGTGCGACGGCATGTGCCTGCAGCTGGTTCAGGGTACTCAGCAAGTCTTCCTGCACGCTGGTTTGCTGGCCGCTGCCGCTATTGACCAGCACACCGTCAAAGCCGAAACGACAAGCCTGAAAGCGGTTGTAGCTGTAAGTCAGGTAGTGTGCGGGGCTGATGTCATGCCATTCCTGCTCCATGCAGTGCCGGGCCAGCATCTGGGCGTAAGCGGCCAGCAAGGTGGGCGTGACGATGTCCAGCGGGGTGTCGCAGATGCGGATTTCCACCGTACCGTATTCCGGTTTGGGGCGGATGTCCCAGTAAAAGTCTTTCATGCTGGCGACAATGCCCAGTTTCGCCATGTCCTGAAAATATTCATTGAACTGGTCCCAGCTTTCCACGCAGGGCATGCAGCCGGACAAGGGGAAGGCATTGACACTGGTCAGGCGCGAAGTTTGAAACCGGGTGTCCATGCCCTGATAAAACGGTGAGGCGGCGGACAGGGCAATGAAATGAGGGATGTAGCGCGCCAGGTAGTGTCCCAGGCGGATGGCGCTGTCGCCGTCCGGGCAGCCGATGTGAATGTGCTGCCCGTAGACGGTGAATTGCTTGGCCAGATAGCCATACAGTTCCGAAACCAGCTGATAGCGTGCCTTGGGGTAAATCTGCTGCTCGCTCCAGTGCTGAAAAGGGTGGGCGCCGCCACCGGCCAGGCCAAGATTCAGTTTCTCCGCGTTGCGGGTCAGCAGCTGCCGGATGGCTTGCAGTTCCTGCAGCATCTCGCTGCAATGGGTGTGAATGGCGGAGCCGATTTCAATCATGCCCTGGGTGATTTCCGGCTTGATGTCATAACCATGTGGCTGACGGTCGATCAGCAGCAGCAAGTCGTCCGAGCCACGGGTCAGGTTGTAGTCGCGGCGGTTGACTATCATCAGTTCCAGTTCCACGCCCAGGGTCAGTGGTGTGCTGTTGTTGAATTCCAGCATGTCAGTGCTCCTTGCTCAGTTCGCCTGCCTGTTGCAGGGCCAGTCGGCACAGCCAGGGGCCGGCCAGTTCGCTGATGACCAGCACTGCCATCAGGCAGGCCGCGGCGTTGTTTGCCTGTGCGCCCAATGCCAGCGAACCCATGCTCAGCAGCATGGCACTGCCGCCCGACAGCGGGTTGAGTGCCAGCCCCAGCCACAAGCCGCGTCGACGGGTGAGGCAATTGGCGGGTGCCAGTGCAAGCCAGAACAGCATGGCAATGCCGGTACGCAACAGCAGGTAGGCGATGGCCAGCGGCCAATGGCTTGCCAGCGCTTGTGGTTGCAGCCAGGCGCCGGCTGCCACGAAAAAGGCGACAAAGAAAAAGTGACTGCCAGTCAGCAGGTCGGGCTCGCTGATGCTTTCGCCGCCGCGCAAATTGCGGGTGGCCAGGCCAAATACCAGCAAGGCCAGCGATGGTAGTGTGCCCAGCATCACGGCCAGGCCCACCAGCAGGGTGATCAGCCCGAACAGCAGTACAGTGCGGTGCTGGCGCTGATGTCCCAGCCAGTGGTTGAGCGCAATGGCCAGTACGCCGGCCAGCAGGCCCAGCAAACTGGAGCCCAGAATCAGCCAGGCCGGGGTGAGCAGACTGTCTGCTGATGGCTGTTGCCGGAACAGGTGGGCCGAGCCAAGCGCAATGGCAAAGACCAGTAGCGACAGCAGGCTGGACAGGGCGGTGGCCGTGGCCAGCCGGTCGCTGACCTGACCTTCGGCGCGCCCCTCGCGCATCATTTCCAGAATGACGATGGGTGAGCTTGCCATGCCGATGGCGGCCATGGTGGTGCTGGTTTGCCAGTCCAGTCCGGCAAAAACCAGCAATGTATACAGTGCAGCAAATACCAGCAGGCAGTAAGTCAGCGTGCTGAGCAGCAAGGTGCGCTCGGCACGCAGCCAGCGCAAATCGACCCGGCGCCCGCTTTCGAATAGCGCCAGACCCAGTGCCAGATTGACAAACAGGTCGGCGGCACGCAGCAGGTCTTCGTTCAGGATGTGCAGGCTGGCCGGGCCGATGATCAGGCCGATCAGCACATAGCCGGTCATGGCGGGCAGGCGGGCAATGCGATTGGCAATATGGCCGCCCATCACCCCCAGGGTGAGGAGGATGCCAAAGGCGGCCAGCGGGTTAAGGGCAATGTTCTGCCAGGGAAAGTTTGGCATGGGCGTCTCCGTGGTCTGGTGGAGTGGGCTGCACAGGTGCAGGTCAAGGCCGGGAGTGGCGCGGATTGGCAAGGGGTTGGCAGGTGGCGTGTTACAAGGTTTGATTAATAAGGGACTGCTGATGTAGCTGTATGGTTCCTTGCTATTTAAATTTTTATGCAACTGGCTATGTGATCAGGTTGTGGCAGGAAATGAAAAACGGCCCGTATCGGGCCGTTGGCGAGGTGCGCACGGGTGGATCAACGCCGGCTGCGATCCTGCCATAGCAGATAGCCACCCAATGCCATGCCCATGATGCACAGGGCGAGCACATAGCGTGCCGGTGCCAGCGGGTCGTGCTGTTGCCACAGTGTCACCACCATGGGGGTCAGGCCGCCGAAGATGGCATACGACACATTGTAGGAAAACGACAGCCCGGTGAAACGGATGGCTGGCGGGAAAGCGCGCACCATCACATAAGGCACCGCACCGACAATGCCCACGCACAGTCCGGTCAGTGCATATAGCGCATACAGCTGGCTCGCGTCATGCGCGACAGTGGTATAGAAATGATGACTGCTCAGCCCCAGCAGCAGGCAGCCCAGAATGAAGGTTGGCCCGCTGCCCAGTCGGTCGATGATGCGACCGGCCAGAATGCAGCCTGCGGTCAGGGCAATAATGGCCAGGCTGTTGGCCTTCAGTGTGGTGGTGGCCGCCATGCCGAACTGCTTTTGCAAATAAGTCGGTGTCAGCAGGATGACCACCACGATGGCAGCGGACAGCAGCCAGGTCAGCAGCATGGAGACAATGATGGCGGGCTTGTGCTGGTTCAGGACGGTCTTGAGTGGCAACTCTTCGGCCAATGCCTTGCGGGCCTGCATTTCGGCGAAAACAGGGGTTTCTTCCAGCCATTGGCGCAAATACATGGCCACCAGGCCGAACACGCCGCCAATCAGGAATGGCAGTCGCCATGCCCAGTCGGCAATCTGCGCGGGGCTGAAGCTGCTGTTGATGAGCGTGGCCAGCAAGGAGCCCAGCAAGATGCCTGCAGTCAGGCCTGCGGTCAGGGTGCCGCAAGCGTAGCCGGTGTGACGGGCAGGGACGTGCTCGGCGACAAATACCCAGGCACCGGGCACCTCGCCACCGATGGCGGCCCCTTGCAGGATGCGCAAGGCAAGCAAAGCCAGCGGGGCGACAATGCCGATGCTGGCATAAGTGGGCAGCATGCCCATCAGCAAGGTTGGTACCGCCATCAGGATGATGGATAGGGTGAACATGCGCTTGCGTCCCAGCTTGTCACCAAAGTGGGCCATGATGATGCCGCCCAGCGGGCGTGCCAGATAGCCGGCAGCGAAAATGCCGAAGGTCTGGAGCTGACGCAGCCAGTCCGGCATGTCCGGCGGAAAAAACAGCTTGCCGATGACCAGGGCGAAAAACACGAAAATGATGAAGTCGTAAAACTCCAGTGCGCCGCCCAGGGCGGCCAGTGCCAGGGTGCGGTAATCCTGGCCATTGAGAGGGCAGGGTGGGGTGTCCTCAAGCAGGTGCGGGGTGGTCATGCGTATTCTCTTGGTAAATGAACAAGGCGGCCGCTCTGTGGCGGCCTGCGGTCTGCCTGTGGGCAGGGTAGTGAGAATACGAGATAGAAGGAGTCAGGGCAATGCAGCAAGCCGCCGTGCAGTGGTAGCTTGTTGCGTCATGGCGGGTAGTTTGTTGAGTTAATGCATTCAATCAGCCAGATATTTCATGAAAGATGCGCAGAAAATCTTTTGTCATGAATTGCTGTACGGTGCGGCCGTTGTGCTGTGCAAGGCATTCAGTCGCGATAGCTGGTCTTCGGCCTCCTGCATCACGCGCAAAAAGAGTTCAGCCACGCCAGGAATGTCGTCAATCAGGCCTTGCACCTGGCCAATCAACTGCACCCCTTGTTGATGATTGCCTTCTTCAATGGCAAGGCGGATGGATTCGGTGGCTGCGCCAAACAAGGCCAACTGGCGCAATTCCTGCGGTTTTTTCAGCATGCCGCCCAGTGCCACCTTCAGTACCGGCAACTTCAACTTGCGGGCAACGGCGCTGGCCTTCCAGCCGGCCATCAGCAGGTTCATCGGCTTGCGACAGGCGGCGCGCGCGGCCGGGGTGTCCATCATGCGGCACCACAGGCCATCAAAATTTCGCGAATACAGGGTGTCGCTGACACTGCGCTGACGAATCATCTCCTTGCTGGTGGCGTGTACCGGGCTTTCACGGGTCATGGCTAGGCGGCTGCCCATGGCGACGGCATCGGCACCCAGTGCCAGTGCGGCCAGCAGACCGGCCCCACTGCCAAAGCCGCCGGCGGCGATGATGGGAAGCTTGCTCACCTTGCGAATGGCTGGAGTCAAAACAAGCGAAGTGACTTCGCCGCCATGCGCGGCCGCTTCGTGGCCGGTCACCAGCAGGCCGTCCACACCGGATTTCTCTGCCGAGATGGCGTGTTTTTCCGTTACGACGGTGGCAATCACCTTGCCGCCGTAGGCGTGTGCACGCTTTACAATCCAGTCGCCCTTGCCCAGGGAGAAGTTGATCACCGGCACTTGTTCTTCCAGTGCTACCACGCAATTGTCATGTGCGCAGGGCATCATCAGGGTGCAGCCAATGCCAAAGGGTTTGTCGGTCAACTCGCGAATGCGGCGGATGGCGGCGCGGGTTTGTGCGGCATTGAGCGGCCCTGTCGCCAGAATGCCCAGGCCGCCTGCGTTGGCAGTGGCGGCCACCAGTTCGGGGGTGGCGATGTAGCTCATGCCAGGGCAGACAAGAGGCAATTGAATGCCGAAGGTTTCGGTAAATCGGGTTTGCATGATGATGGCCGCCGGGTGGTTTACACTATGGCGCTATTGTTCAGGCTTTTTCCGAAAAATTCAAACGGTTGTTTGATTATGTATATGGTATTGATTGGCTGGCTCTACGTGGTGCTGATGCTGGCAGTGGCACAGAACAGTCTGTGGGCAACATTCTCCATTTTGTTCTTCCTGGGCTTTTTGCCCACCCTGTTTATTGCAAGAATGACACGCCGTCGCCTGCGCAAACGGCAGGAATTGGCGCAAGAGCAGGCAAATCAAGGCAAGGCGCTTGAGTGAGGCGGCTTTGCGGTGCTAGAATCCTGCGTCCTCTGCATTGGGCAGGGGAAACACTACGCACATCCGCGCCAAAGGGTGCCGCCAACGCAAAATGGCGGTTGTCTGCGCGGATGGAGGCTTAACCCTTTAAGGAGTTTTTGCATGTCCACCAACGTTACCATGCGTCAAATGCTTGAGGCCGGCGTTCACTTCGGCCACCAAACCCGTTTCTGGAACCCGAAGATGGCTCAGTACATCTTTGGCAGCCGCAACAAGATTCACATCATCAACCTGGAAAAGACTCTGCCGCTGTTCATCGGCGCCCAGGAATATGTGCGTCGTCTGGCTGCCAACAAGGGCACCGTAATGTTTGTTGGTACCAAGCGTCAGGCGCGTGAGATCGTCCGTGAAGAAGCTGCCCGCGCTGGCATGCCGTTTGTTGATCACCGCTGGCTCGGCGGCATGCTGACCAACTACAAGACCGTGAAGCAGTCCATCAAGCGTCTTGAAGAAAAGCGTGCCATCCTGGAAGGCGCTGATACCGGTTACAACAAGAAAGAACTGTTGGACCTGCAACGCGAAGTTGACAAGCTGGAACGCTCGCTGGGCGGTATCAAGGATATGAAGGGCCTGCCGGATGCCATCTTCGTTATCGACACTGGCTACCAGAAAGGTACCATCGTTGAAGCCAAGAAACTGGGTATCCCGGTAATCGGCGTTGTTGATACCAACAACTCGCCGGATGGCATCGACTACGTTATTCCGGGCAATGACGACTCCAGCCGTGCCATCCGCCTGTACGCTCGCGGCATCGCCGACGCCGTACTGGAAGGCCGCGCCCAGTCGCTGCAAGAAGTCGTAGCTGCCGCCGAAACGGCCCAGGCTGAGTAAGCAGACTCGAAAGGGGGCGCAAGCCCCTTTTTTCAGACCTGATTACCCTTACGTATCGAATACAGGAGTTACAAATGGCGGAAATCACCGCAAAAATGGTTTCGGATCTGCGCGCTGCTACCGGCCTGGGCATGATGGAATGCAAGAAAGCCCTGGTTGAAGCTGAAGGCGACGCTGCCAAGGCTGAAGAAATTCTGCGCATCAAGTCCGGCAACAAGGCTTCCAAGATGGCTGGCCGTCTGGCTGCCGAAGGTATCATCGGTTCTTACGTTGCCGGCGGCGTTGGCGCCCTGGTTGAAGTGAACTGTGAAACCGACTTCGTTGCCAAGGACCCGACTTTCGTTGCGCTGGCCAATGCTGCTGCTCAGGCTGCTGCCACTGCCAACCCGGCTGATGTTGAAGCCCTGTCCGCTGTTGTGATCGACGGCCAGTCCGTTGAAGACATCCGCAAGGCTGCCATCGCCAAGCTGGGCGAAAACATGACCATCCGTCGTTTCGTTCGTTACGAAACCACCGGTACCATCGCTACTTACCTGCACGGTGCCAAGATCGGCGTGATCGTTGACCTGAAGGGTGACGAAGCGCTGGGTCGTGACATCGCCATGCACATCGCTGCTTCCAAGCCGATCTGTGTTTCCAAGGATCAGGTTCCGGCCGAAACCCTGGAACAGGAACGCAAGATCTACACCGCTCAGGCTGCCGAATCTGGCAAGCCGGCCGACATCGTCGCCAAGATGGTTGAAGGCCGCGTCAACAAGTTCCTGGCTGAAGTGACCCTGGTTGGTCAGCCTTTCGTCAAGAACCCGGACGTGACTGTAGAAAAACTGCTGGCTGAAAAATCTGCTTCCGTAAATGCATTCGCCATGTTTGTTGTTGGCGAAGGCATCGAGAAGAAGGTTGTAGACTATGCTGCTGAAGTGGCTGCTGCTGCCAAGCTGTAAGTCTGACAAGACTGTATGATCGAACGGCACCCTGCCTGCAGGGTGCCGTTTTGCAAACTGAATGCCCCAAACACACCCAACTCGAGGTTACCATGAGCCAAGCTCCTTCCTATAAACGCATTCTGCTCAAGCTGTCCGGTGAGGCCCTGATGGGCGACGATAACTACGGCATCAACCGCTCGACCATCGAGCAGATTGTCGGTCAGATCAAGGAAGTGGTAGAGCTGGGCGTACAGGTTGGCATCGTGATTGGTGGTGGCAACATCTTCCGCGGCGTCTCCAGTGCTGCCAGCGGCATGGACCGTGCCACGGCCGATTACATGGGTATGATGGCCACCGTGATGAATGCGCTGGCGCTGAAGGATGCCATGGGCAAGGTGGGTGTGGTGGCGCGTGTGCAGTCTGCCCTCACCATGCAGCAGATTGCCGAGCCCTATGTGCGTGGCAAGGCCATGCAGTATCTGGAAGAGGGTAAGGTGGTGATTTTTGGTGCCGGTACCGGCAACCCCTTCTTCACGACAGATACCGCCGCAGCGCTGCGCGGCATGGAAATGAATGTCGACATCATGCTCAAGGCCACCAAGGTGGATGGCGTGTACACGGACGACCCGAAGAAAAACCCGGATGCCGTACGCTATCAGACCCTGACCTTTGACGAAGCCATCGGCCGTAACCTGAAGGTGATGGATGCTACCGCTTTCGCGCTGTGCCGCGACCAGCACCTGAACATCAAGGTGTTCAGCATCTTCAAGCAAGGCGCACTCAAGCGCGTAGTGCTTGGCGAAGATGAAGGCACGCTGGTACACTGCTGAGCTTGATGAATACCAAGGGGCGGAAACGGCTGGAAGCCGCTTTCCGCCTTGTTTTTCAAAGTACCGATTTTTGGAGCAAGCATGATTAATGAAGTCAAGAAATCCGCCGAGCAGAAGATGACCAAGTCTCTGGAGGCGTTCAAGACCGACCTGACCAAAGTACGTACGGGTCGCGCCCATACCGGCATTCTTGATCATGTCATGGTCGACTACTACGGTAGCGACGTGCCGGTAAACCAGGTAGCCAATGTCAGCCTGATTGATGCCCGTACCATCGGTGTACAGGCATGGGAAAAGAACATGGTGGCCAAGATCGAGAAAGCCATTCGCGATTCCGATCTGGGTCTGAACCCGGCTTCCATGGGCGACATCATCCGCGTACCGATGCCGATGCTGACCGAGGAACGTCGCCGTGACCTGATCAAGGTGGTGCGTAGCGAGGCTGAAGGTGCTCGCGTGGCTGTGCGCAATATCCGTCGCGATGCCAACAACGAATTCAAGAACCTGATCAAGGACAAGGCCATTACCGAGGACGACGAGCGCCGCGGCCAGGACGACATCCAGAAAATGACCGACAAGTACATCGCCGAGATCGACAAGGCGCTGGCGGCCAAAGAAGCGGACCTGATGGCGGTATAAAGGAAATAGCCTTGTTTGGAAGCTCCACCAAGGACGTGCCGGAGGTGCGCTGCGTACCCCGGCATATCGCCATCATCATGGATGGCAATGGCCGCTGGGCCAAGAAGCGTTTCCTGCCGCGGGTGGCAGGGCACAAGAAGGGCCTGGACACCGTCCGTGAAATTGTCACCACCTGCAAGGAATTGGGGGTGGAGTACCTGACGCTGTTTGCCTTCTCCACTGAAAACTGGCGTCGTCCGCCGGATGAGGTGAGCTTCCTGATGGACCTGTTCATCCGTGCGCTGGAAAACGAAGTCAGCAAGCTGCATGCCAATAATATCCGCCTGCGGGTATTGGGCACGCGCGAGCGCTTCAGTCCGGCGCTGGCCGAACGGATCCAGGCGGCGGAAGACAAGACGGCAGGCAATGACGGGCTGGTGCTCAGTATCGCTGCCGATTATGGCGGCCGCTGGGACGTGCTCAATGCAGTCAATGGCCTGATTGCCGATGGTGTCACTGAGATCACAGAAGAAAACCTGGCTTCCCGCCTGTCCACCCACTGGGCTCCGGAGCCGGATCTGTTCATCCGCACTGGCGGGGAGCAGCGCATCAGTAATTTCCTGCTGTGGCAACTGGCTTATTCCGAGTTGTATTTCACTGATCTGCTGTGGCCGGATTTCAACCGTGCAGCACTGGATCAGGCACTGGACTCCTACCGCTCGCGCGAGCGCCGTTTTGGCCGCACCAGCGAGCAGCTGCCTGAACAGCAGCGCAGAAACTGACCCCTCATGCTCAAGACCCGCATACTGACCGCTCTGGTGTTGCTGCCGCTGATGCTGGCCGCGTTGTTCGTGTTTCCGGCGGATGCCTGGGCCGCTTTTTCCTGGCTGATCATCCTGTTGGCCCTGTGGGAATACGCCCGCATGACGCCCCTGCGCGGCATGGCCAAGTGGGGGTATCTGGGCTTGAGCACGGCTTTTGCCGGTGTTTCCTGGTGGCAGGGCTGGCAGATGCCGCAGGCTGCACACCTGCTGGCGCTGGTGTTCTGGTTGCTGGTGATGCCCTTGTGGCTGGCCCGTCGCTGGACGGTAAAGTCCCCCGGCGTGGCCGCCGTGCTCGGCTGGGTGTTGATGCTGCCGGCCTGGTACGGCTTTCTCGAGTGGCGGCCGCAGGCTGATGCCAGCCATGCGCTGACCTTGCTGGCCGTGATGGGCCTGGTGTGGGTGGCGGACGTGGCCGCTTACTTCTCCGGCAAGGCATTCGGCAAGCGCAAGCTGGCACCTTCCATCAGCCCTGGCAAAAGCTGGGAAGGCGTGTACGGCGCGCTGGTGGGCGTGGCTGTTTATGTGGTCATTGTCAGCCGCCTGGGCTGGATTTCCGTCGGCCTGCCAGTGTGGGCGCTGGTATTGCTGGCCTTGCCGCTCACTGCGGTCAGCGTTTGTGGCGACTTGCTGGAATCCTGGTTCAAACGTGCGTCAGGCATCAAGGACAGCAGCAAGCTGCTGCCTGGCCATGGCGGCGTTTATGACCGAATCGATAGTCTCATTGCCGTTCTGGCAGTCAGCAATGCGCTGCGCGTGCTGGGCGGGCTGTAAGCACATCTCATGAAACCTCAAGGCATTGCAGTTCTTGGGGCAACCGGCAGCATCGGCGTCAATACGCTGGATGTGGTTGCCCGTCATCCCGAGCGCTACCGCGTGGTGGCGCTCAGTGGTCATCATCAGGTCGACCGTCTGTTTGAACAGGCCTGCCGTTTTTCTCCCCTTTATGTTGTCGTGGCGGATGCTGTATCTGCCAATGATTTGCAAGGCCGCTTGCAAGAGCAAGGCCTGGCTACCGAAGTGTTGCATGGCGCAGCAGCGCTGGAGCGTGTGGCCAGCTTGCCTGAAGTGGATGTGGTGATGGCAGCCATCGTCGGGGCGGCGGGCTTGCCTTCGGCCATGGCGGCGGCACGCGCAGGCAAGAAAATATTGCTGGCCAACAAGGAATCGCTGGTGGTGGCCGGTCGCCTGTTCATGGAGGCAGTGCGCGAGCATGGTGCCACCTTGTTGCCGGTGGATAGCGAACACAGTGCCATTTTCCAGTCCTTGCCGCATGATTACGCCGGCAATCTGGATGCTTCCGGCATTCGCAAGATCATTCTCACTGCCTCGGGTGGGCCCTTCCGTCAGCACAGTGCCGAAGACTTGCTGCACGTCACGGTGGAAGATGCCTGTCGTCACCCCAACTGGGTGATGGGGCGCAAGATTTCCGTGGATTCGGCCAGCCTGATGAACAAGGGGCTGGAAGTCATCGAAGCACACTGGCTGTTTTCGGCTCCGCCGGAGCGTATCGACGTGGTGGTGCATCCGCAGAGCGTGATTCATTCCATGGTGCAGTACCGTGATGGTTCGGTGATGGCGCAGCTGGGTTCTCCCGACATGCGTACCCCGATTGCCTGCGCACTGGCATGGCCGGAACGCATCGAGGCTGGCGTCAGCTCGCTGGATTTCTTCAGCATGGGAAATCTGAGTTTCGAACAGCCCGATCTGGCTCGTTTCCCCTGTCTTGGGCTGGCGTTTGACTCGCTGCGCAGCGGCGGCGACGCCCCAGCAGTACTCAATGCAGCCAATGAAGTGGCGGTGGCGGCCTTCCTGGAAGGGCGCTTGCGCTTTGTCGATATTGCCGCCGTGGTGGATGCCACGCTGGCTGGTGTCAGCCTGTCACCCAGCACCTCGCTGGCTGCCTTGCTGGACAAGGATGGTGAAGCGCGTCGCTTTGCCATGAACAAGGTGGGTTCATGCTGACATTCCTGGCATTCCTGGTGGCCATCGGTGTGCTGGTCACCTTTCACGAACTGGGTCATTACTGGGTAGCACGCTTGTGCGGGGTGAAAGTGTTGCGCTTTTCGGTAGGTTTTGGTGCGCCTTTGTATACCTTCCGCCGTGGCGATACCGAGTGGGCCATCAGCCCCATTCCGCTGGGTGGCTATGTGCGCATGCTGGATGAGCGCGAAATGGATGTTGCGCCGGAAGAGCGCCATCTGGCATTCAATACCCAGTCGGTTTACAAGCGCATGGCCATTGTGGCGGCTGGCCCGCTGGCCAATCTGGTGCTGGCCGTGCTGTTTTACTGGTTGGTGATTGCTGGTGGTGTCACACAACTGCTGCCGCAAATCGGCACGGTCATCACCCCCAGTCTGGCCGCCACTGCAGGCTTCCAGCCTGGCGACCGCGTGTTGTCGGTGAATGGGCAGAAGGTGGATGACTGGCAAGGCCTGCGCCTGGCGCTGGTGGATGCGGTAGGCAGTGGCGATGTGCCGCTGCGCCTGCAGGTGAAGACTGCCCAGTCGGCCACGGTGCTGCGCAGTATCGACCCGGCCCAGGCGGATGAAGACACGCTCAAGGCGCTGGAGCAAGGTAATCCCGGCTTCATGCCCATGCGCTATCTGCCTGCCATCGGCGGTGTGGAAGAGGGTGGTGTGGCGGCGCGAGCCGGGCTGAAAGCAGGGGACAAGCTGATTGCCGTGGATGGCAAGCCGCTGGCCAGCTGGGATGCCTGGGTGCGCCTGGTGCATGAGAGCCCGGGCAAGGAGCTGCTGATCCGCATACAGCGTGATGGCAAGCAGCAGGATATCAAGCTGCGTCCGGCTACCGTGGCGGATGGCGACGTGATGATAGGTCGTATCGGTGCAGCGCCGCTGCTGGATGCCGCCTGGATGAAACAACTGGCATTTACGCACAAGCCCGGCGTTGCCGAAGCGGGGGTGGAAGCCTGGCGCAAGATGACCGACACCGCCTGGATGAGCCTGAAGTTTCTGGGTCGCATGGTGATTGGCCAGGCGTCGCTGGATAATCTGTCCGGCCCGCTGACCATTGCCAGCATTGCCGGGCAGACTGCCCGCGAAGGCTGGAGTCCCTACCTGGAATTTCTCGCGCTGATCAGTGTCAGCATCGGTGTGTTGAATCTGTTGCCAATACCTGTGCTGGATGGCGGGCACTTAATGTATTATGTCGCGGAGCTGGTCAAAGGCCGCCCGCTGAGCGAGCGTGCGCAACTGTTTGGACAGAAGATCGGATTCATCCTGCTGGCGTCGCTGATGCTGTTTGCTGTGCTGAATGATATCAGCCGCCTTTTTGGGGGTTAAAACAAACCTATGAAATTGAAATTACTCGCGGCCGCTGTGCTGGGCATGACTACGGCAACAGCTGTTTGGGCTGCGGATCCGTTCGTGATCAAGGATATCCGGGTTGAAGGCCTGCAACGTACCGAAGCCGGTACGGTCTTCAACTACCTGCCGGTCAAGGTGGGCGATACATTCAATGACGAGAAGGCACGTGAGTCCATCAAGAGCCTGTTTGCCACCGGCTTCTTTGATGATGTGCGAGTGGAATCGCGCGATGGCGTGGTGATTGTCGCCGTTGCCGAGCGACCGGTGATCACCCAGCTCAACATCAATGGCGCCAAGGAATTCAGCAAGGATCAGCTCAAAAAGGCCCTGAAGGACAACGGCTTTGCCGAATCCCGCATTTTTGACCAGGCCCTGCTGGACGGCGCGGTGCAGGAACTGAAGCGTCAGTACTACAGCCGTGGCAAGTATGCGGTGGAGATTACCCCGCAAGTTACCAAGCTGGAGCGCAATCGCGTGGCCGTGACGCTGGACATCACCGAAGGGGTGACTGCCCAGATCAAGGACATCCATTTTGTCGGCAACAAGGCATTCAGCCAGGACAAGCTGCTGGATGAGATGTCGCTGACTTCCGGTGGCTGGTTCTCCTGGATAACCAAGGACAACCAGTACTCCAAGCAAAAGCTGACTGGCGATCTGGAGAAGCTCAAGGCCTTCTACCAGAACCAGGGCTATCTGGAATTCAATATCGAATCCACCCAGGTATCCATCAGCGCCGACAAGCAGCAAATGTTCCTGACGCTGAACATCAATGAAGGCAGCAAGTTCACCGTTGCCGACATCAAGCTGGCTGGCGACCTGAAAGTGCCGGAAGCCGAGCTGCGCAAGCTGATTACCGTGAAATCCGGCACTGTGTTCGACAATGAAAAGGTGACCGAAAGCGTGAAAGCGCTGAGTGACCGTCTGGGCAATGAAGGCTACGCCTTTGCCAACGTCAATGCCTTGCCGGACATCAATCGCGACAAGCAGCAAGTCGGCTTTACCTTCTTTGTGGATCCGGGTCGCAAGACCTATGTACGCCGCGTCAACATTGCCGGCAATACCAAGACCCGTGACGAAGTGGTACGCCGTGAACTGCGTCAGCTGGAAGGCTCGGTATACAACGCCGCCAATGTGAAGCGCAGCAAGGACCGTGTCGAGCTGCTGGGCTACTTTGAAGATGTAAACGTGGAAACCCCGGCGGTCGCGGATGCGCCAGACCAGGTGGACATGAACATCTCCCTGAAGGAACGCGCCACCGGCAGTATCTCCGCTGGTGTCGGTTTCGTGCAGGGTGAAGGTATCCAGCTGTCGGCCAGTGTTTCGCAGAGCAATATTTTCGGCTCCGGCAAATACATGTCCTTCGGTATTTCCAATGGCTCGGTGAACAAGAATGCCACCTTGTCGTTTACCGACCCGTACTTCACCGCCGACGGTGTAAGCCTGGGTTACGACCTGTACCACCGCGTGTACAAGCCGTATAACAGCTCGTCCTCCAGCACCACGCACTACAAGACTTCCACCGATGGTGCCGCCATGCGCTTTGGCGTGCCGGTGACGGAAACCGACCGCATCAACTTCAGCCTGGGTCTGGAGCAGACCAAGGTGGGTACCTGGAGCGACAGCCCCACCCGCTATCTGGACTTCGTCAACAAGTACGGCAGCAACAACCTGTCGCTGATCGGTACTGCCGGCTGGGGTCGTGATACCCGTGACAGTTCGCTGTGGCCGACCCGTGGTGCCAACATCAAGGTACAGGCCGATGCGGCGCTGCCGGGCGGCGACCTTGAGTGGTACCGCCTGACGCACTCGCAGCAGTGGTTCTTCCCGCTGTCCAAAACCTTCACCCTGATGCTGAACGGTGAAGTGGGTTATGCCAACGGTTATGGCAAGACTTCCACCTTGCCGTTCTTCCAGAACTTCTATCTGGGTGGTCTGGGTTCGGTGCGTGGTTACGACTCCAACAGCCTGGGTCCGAAGGATGCTGCTTCCGGCGACTATCTGGGTGGTACCCGCAAGATGGTGGCCAATGCCGAAATCCTGTTCCCCTTCCCGGGGATGAAGGACAACAAATCGGTACGTGCCAGCGTATTCTTTGACTCCGGTACGGTTTGGGATAGCACCGTCAGCGGTAGCACCCCGAGCAGCGAACTGCGTTACTCCACCGGTGCGGCCGTGACCTGGCTGTCCCCGCTGGGACCGATGAAGTTCAGTCTGGCCAAAGCCCTGCGCAAGAAGGAAGGCGACAAGTACCAGAGCTTCCAGTTCCAGCTGGGTACCGTCTTCTAAACCGAAAGAGGCCTGAACATGAAATCTACTTTCAAGTGCTTGATTGCCGGGCTGGCCATGGTCAGCCTGCAGGCCTCGGCCGCAGACTTCAAGCTGGGGTTCGTCAACATCGAGCGGGTATACCGCGAGGCGGCACCGGCGATTGCCATCCAGAAAAAACTGGACAAGGAATTTGGCGACCGCCGTGCCGAGCTGAATAAAATGGCAAAGCGAGCCAAGGAGCTGGAAGGCCTGCTGGCCAAGAGCACGCTGTCCATTGATGACCGCAAGCGCTACGAGCGGGAATATGCCGGGCTGGACCGCGACTATCAGGCCAAGGCCCGCGAGTTGTCGGAAGACTTCAACCAGCGTCGCAATGAAGAGTTTGCTTCGGTACAGGAGCGTGCCAACCGGGTGCTGCGCCAGATCGCCGATCGCGAGCAATACGACCTGATCCTGCAGGATGTGGTTTATGTCAATCCTAAGTACGACCTGACCGGTAAGGTGCTGAAGGAACTGGAAAAATAATCCTGGCTAACTGTTACGGGAGAAGCCGACCCGGGGTCGGCTTTCATTTTTGATGGCGTACACACTTTCTCATCTCGTGGCCAGCCTGGGTGGTGTGCTCAAGGGCGAAGACCGTACGGTCGAACGCCTGGCACCGCTGGATGTGGCGACCGCGAGCGATATTACCTTTCTGTCCAATCCCAAGTACCGCAAGCAGCTGGACGGATGTGCCGCCGGTGCGGTGATTGTTTCGCCCAAGCTGGAAGCAGAGCTGGACCCGGCACGCTCCTGGATTGTGGTGGATGACCCCTATCTGTATTTTGCCAAGGTGGCAACCTTGTTCCACCCGCCTGCACAGCCGCAGCCCGGCATCCATGCCAGTGCGGTGATCGGCGAGGGCGCTGTCATTGCTGTCAGCAGCGAAGTACGCGAACACGTCAGCATTGGTGCCGGTGTCGTGATTGGCGAGCGCTGTATCCTGCACCCCGGTGTGGTGATTGGTGCTGGTACGGTACTGGGCGATGATGTGGTTCTTTATCCCAATGTCACGGTTTACCATGGCTGCGTGCTGGGCAATCGCGTGGCCGTGCATTCGGGTAGTGTGATCGGGGCGGACGGCTTCGGCCTGGCATGGGCCAAGGATCAATGGTTCAAGATTCCGCAAACCGGCCGTGCCATTCTGGAAGACGACGTCGAAGTGGGTGCCAATACCACCATCGACCGTGGCGCGCTGGCAGACACCATCATCCGGCGCGGGGCCAAGATCGACAATCTGGTGCAGATTGCCCACAACGTGCAGATTGGCGAACATACCGCCATCGCCGGTTGTGTCGGCATTGCCGGCAGCACCACCATCGGCGCGTATTGCACGGTGGGCGGAGCGGCCATGTTTGTCGGCCATATCGAAGTGGCAGACAAGACGCATATCGGCGGCGGCACGCTGGTGTCGAAGTCCATCCGCCAGCCGGATACCTACGCTTCGTCCTACCCGCTGCAAACCATGAAGGAATGGCTGGGCAATGCCGTTCATGTAAGACATCTGGACGATCTCGCCAAACGGATAAAACAACTCGAACGCGAGATCGGCATGCTGAAAGAAAACAAGGACAATACAAATGACTGAACACGCCGTAAACATTGATGTACGTGAAATCATGAAGTGCCTGCCGCACCGCTATCCCTTCCTGCTGGTGGATCGCGTGACCGAAATGGTGCCGGACACCCGCATCAAGGCGCTGAAGAACGTCACCATCAACGAACCCTTCTTCTGCGGCCACTTCGAGCAGTATCCGGTCATGCCGGGCGTGCTGATCATCGAAGCGCTGGCTCAGGCTGCCGGCATCCTGGCCATCAAGAGCCAGGGCGAACGTGCGGAAAACGAGCTGTACTTCTTTGTCGGCATCGACAAGGCCCGCTTCAAGCGCCAGGTGGTACCGGGCGACCAGCTGATTTTCGAAGTGGAGCAAATCACCGTGAAGCGCGGCATTGGCAAATACAATGCCCGTGCACTGGTGGATGGTCAGGTGGCTTGTGAAGCCGAAATCATGTGTGCCAAACGCGAGGTCTGAGCATGGCCATTCATCCGACAGCGATTGTCGATCCCAAGGCAAACATTGCCGCTGATGTGGAAATCGGTGCCTATTCCATCATTGGCCCGGATGTATCCATTGACAGCGGTACCTGGGTAGGTCCGCACGTGGTGATCGAAGGGCATACCAGCATCGGCAAGAACAACCGCATTTTCCAGTTCAGCTCGCTGGGTGCCATTCCGCAGGACAAGAAGTACGCCGGTGAACCTACCCGGCTGGAAATCGGCGACAACAACACCATCCGCGAATTCTGCACCTTCAATATCGGTACCGCGCAGGATGTGGGCGTGACCCGTCTGGGCAACAACAACTGGATCATGGCTTACGTGCATCTGGGCCATGACTGCCAGATCGGCAACAACACCATTTTTGCCAATAACGCCACGCTGGGCGGCCACGTGCATATTGGTGACTGGGTGATCCTGGGTGGTTTCACCAGCGTGCACCAGTTTGCCATCATCGGCGATCACGCCATGACCGCCTTTGCCAGTGCGGTGGCGCAGGATGTGCCGCCCTACGTGATGGCGCATGGCAACCGTGCGGTGCCGGCCGGCATCAATGCCGAAGGCCTGAAGCGTCGTGGCTTCACCCCGGAGCAGATCCGCCGGGTGCGTAATGCCTACAAGGCCCTGTACCGTCAGGGTCTGCAATACGATGCCGCCAAGGAAGCCATTCTGGCCGAAGCACAGCAAGGCCATGTCGAGCTGGAACCGTTCACCCGCTTCTTTGCCCAGTCCGAGCGAGGCATCATCCGCTAACCATGTCTGAACCCTTGTTCAAGCGTAAAGGCGCGCTCAAGGTAGCCATGGTGGCTGGCGAGGCCTCCGGCGACCTGCTGGCGGCTCACCTGATGGAAGCCTTGCAGGCAAGACACGCCGATATCGAATTTGCCGGTATCGGCGGCCCGCGCATGGAAGCGCGGGGTTTTGTCAGCCACGCGCCGCAAAGCCGGCTGGCGGTGATGGGCTATGCCGAAGTGCTCAAGCGCCTGCCGGAGCTGCTGCGTATCCGTCGCACCTTGCGTGACCGCCTGTTGGCCGAAAAGCCGGATGTCTTCATCGGTGTCGATGCACCGGACTTCAATCTGGCGCTGGAAGCCGCACTGAAGAAGCAGGGCATTGCCACCATCCATTACGTCAGCCCCTCGGTATGGGCATGGCGGCTGGAGCGCATCTACAAGATAGGCCGTGCCGTTAATCGTGTGCTGTGCCTGTTTCCGATGGAGCCGGCCTTGTATCAGCAGGCCAAGGTGCGGGCGGATTTTGTCGGCCATCCTCTGGCCAGCGCAATTCCGATGGCCCCGGACCAGCAGGCCATGCGTGAACAGCTGGGTTTGCCGCGGCAGGGGCCCATTTTCACCCTGATGCCGGGCAGCCGCAAAAGCGAGCTGGAATTCATGGCGCCGTTGTATATCGAAGTGGCCCGCATGCTGCTGCGCGATTACCCCGATGCCACGTTCCTGGTGCCGCTGGCTACCCGCGCCACCATGGATCAGTTCGATCAGCTGCTGACCCGTCACAAGGCCTGGGACTTGCCGCTGCGCAAGTTGTTTGGGCACGCCCAGATGGCAATGATTGCCAGCGACGTGGTGCTGGTGACCAGCGGTACTGCTACGCTTGAAGTAGCATTGACCAAGCGGCCGATGGTGATCAGCTACAAGCTGTCCTGGCTGACCTACCTGCTGGTGAAACGCAAGATCAAGCTGCCTTACGTCGGCTTGCCCAATATCCTGTGCGGACGCTTTGTAGTGCCGGAACTGCTGCAAAAGGACGCCACCGTAGCAAAACTGACGGCGGAAGTGAAGCGGCTGTACGAAGACAAGGATGCGCGGGCCGAGATGGTGCAGACGTTTACCGACTTGCATCAGTCATTGCTGGCAGATACGGCCGGGCTGGCCGCAGCAGCGGTATTGCAGGAGGCCGGATGTCAGGCGAGGCCTGCATGAGCACCGAGCTGATTGCCGGTGTGGATGAGGCCGGGCGCGGTCCTCTGGCCGGTGCGGTATTTGCCGCTGCGGTCATTCTGGACCCGGCCCGCCCCATTGCCGGGCTGGCGGACTCCAAAGTACTGAGCGAAGCGCGGCGCGATGCGCTGGCGGTGCAAATCAAGCAGGATGCACTGGCCTGGTGCATTGCCAGCGCCAGTGTCGAGGAAATCGACAAGATCAACATCCTGCAAGCCACCATGCTGGCCATGAGCCGAGCGGTGGCCGGGCTTGCGGTATCGCCGGGCAAGGTGTTGATTGACGGCAACCGCGTGCCAAAGCAGATTACCCTGCCTGCCGAAGCCATCGTCAAGGGCGACGCCAAGGTGCAGGCCATTTCGGCGGCCTCCATTCTGGCCAAGACAGCGCGAGATGCCGAACTGGTTGCGCTGGATACCCTGCATCCGCAATACGGTTTTGCCCGCCACAAGGGCTATCCCACCGCCGAGCATCTGGCGGCACTGGAGCAATACGGTGCGCTCGCCGAGCACCGCAAGTCTTTTGGTCCGGTCAAGGCCTGGCTGGCACGCCAGCAAGGTCAGCTGTTCTAGGCCGCCACGCTGTGACCGACGTGGCCAAAACCTGCTTTCCCCCGGTAGTGGATGCGCACACCCGGCTGCTGATCCTGGGCTCGCTACCCGGCGATGCCTCGCTACAAGCCGCCCAGTATTACGCCCATCCGCGCAACCAGTTCTGGCGTTTGCTGGAACAGGTGCTGCAACAACCCCTGATTGCATTGCCCTATGCCCAGCGTCTGGCATGCCTGCAAGCGCGCGGTGTCGGCCTGTGGGATGTGGTGGCCCAGGCGCAGCGGCAGGGTAGTCTGGATACTGCCATCCGCGCAGCCAGCCACAACGACCTCTCCACCTTGTGCATGGGCCTGCCGCAGTTGCAGGCACTTGCCTTCAATGGCGCAACGGCAGCGCGCATCGGCAGCAAACAGCTGCACGGTGACACTGCTTTGCTGCCGCGTCTGACGCTGCCATCTTCCAGTCCCGCCCATACCATGCCTTTCGCACAGAAGCTGGAGCAATGGCTGCCATTGCGCAGTGTGCTGATGCCCGGCTGAAACCGGCAGGCATCTGCGTCTGACGCAGGTTTTGCTTGAAGTCGGCGCTTGGCTGTGATGTTCTGTGCCATCTGGCCAAGCCGCCTGCCTTATCTGCTACAGGAGCATCCATGCGTACCGAACATCATCCGCTACTATCCCCCAGCCTGGGTACCCAGCGCAGCATCACCAGCTTTCACTTCGGACCGGCAGGCGGCAGTGGCGGCTGGCCGCGCAAGGTGTATATCCAGGCCAGCCTGCACGCCGGGGAAATTCCGGGCATGCTGGTGGCTCACCTGTTGCGCCAGCAATTTGCCGATCTGGAAGCGCGTGGGCTGTTGCAGGCGGAAATCGTACTGGTGCCGGTGGCCAACCCCATCGGCCTGGCGCAGCAACTGCATTACCAGCCGCAGGGGAGGTTTGATCTGGCCAGCGGTGAAAACTTCAACCGCCTGTACAGCGAACCCTCCGCGCAAGTCATTCCGCACCTGCGTGAACAATTGACGCAGGATGCCGATACCAATCGCAGCCTCATCCGTCAGGCCTTGCGCAAGGCCATTGCCAGCGAGCCGGTGCATACCGAGCTGCAAAGCCTGCGCCAGACCCTGCACCTGCTGGCGCTGGACGCCGACCTGGTGCTGGACCTGCACTGCGACTTTGCCGGTGAAGTGCACATTTACTCGCATAGCGAACACTGGCCACTGGTGGAAGACTTGGCGGCGCACCTGCAATGTGGCGCTTCGCTGCTGGCCGATGAATATGGCGTGATGCCGTTTGATGAAGCCATCTTCCTGCCCTGGGCCAGGATTCGCGCCGCCTTGCCACAATTCCCGGTGCCGTTTGACAGCGTGGCAGTCACTGTCGAACTGCGGGGTGAGGGCGATGTCGATTACCGGCTGGCCGGGCAGGACAGTCAGGCCATCCTGCATTATCTGACCGGTCGTGGCGTGATTGCCGGTGAGCCGGTCGCACCGGCACCCTTGCCGTACCCGGCAACCCCGCTGTCCGGTTCGGAAACCCTGATTGCCCCGCATGCCGGGGTAATCGTGATGCGGGCTGAGCTGGGCAGTGTGGTGGCAGTGGGTGATGCCATCGCGGATGTGATCGACCCGATTGCCGGCACCACTACCACCTTGCATGCCGGAACCGACGGCATGTTCTATGTGTTTGCCCGCCATCCCTATGTGGTACGTGGTGGTACGGTGGCCAAGATAGCTGGCCGGCATCCGCTGAGTGAACGCAATTTGCTGGGGGCATGAACTAGTTGCCAAAGGCCATGAAGGCAAGCCACAAGGGCTGATTTGTCGTGTTTTCCGTACCAAGGCATGGCTGGATGATGCAGTTCATGCCCGAAAACTTGCAGTTTGCTGCCGCTTGCACTGATATTGGTAGTGTCTGGCATCCAGCAAGAGAGGAGGATAAGCATGAGTCGTTATTGCATCTGGTTTGTCACCCCGGACGACACGGTCATGCGGCGTGCCGAGGTGGCCATCAATGGCAGCATCCATTGTCATCAGGTACTGGAAGAAATCGAGGCGCAGCTGGCTCTGGATTGCGGGCTCAGTCAGGTGATGATTGTGGACTGGAAGCGATTCGAACAAGTGGAAGCCCAAAGCGCGCCACTGGCGCGGGCAGTGGCTTGAGTTTGCGCCGGACTGCTCCTGCCTTGGAGTGACCGGTCCTAGTTCGTCAGAGGGAAGAAACGGGATTGGCCTGCATGCTATCATGCGGCCCATCCCTTTTTATTTGGATCTCGCCATCATGTATGTGCTGGGCGTAGCAGGCTATTCAGGCAGTGGCAAAACCACCTTGCTGGAGAAACTCATCCCGCTGCTGTGCGCCGCTGGTGTGGATGTCGCCGTGATCAAGCACACCCATCACGACGTGGACTGGGACCAGCCCGGCAAGGACAGCTGGCGTCACCGCGAGGCGGGTGCTGCCCAGGTGTTGCTGGCCGGTGCCAGGCGCCGCCTGCTGGTGCAAACCATGCCGCAGGGCAATGATGCGCCACTGGCCGAACATGTGGCCGCCTTGCGCCCTTGCGACCTGGTATTGGCTGAAGGCTTCAAGCATGAGGCCATTGCCAAACTGGAAGTCTACGACCCGGCACTGGGACATGCGCCGTTGTTCGTGCAGGATCCGGCCGTGCTCGCGGTGGTGACGGATGCGGCGCAGCCAGACTTGCCACCCACCGCATTGCCCCGCTTTGGGCGGGATGATGTCGAAGCCATTGCCCGTTTCATTCTTGCCTTACTGGAAAAACATCAAGATGCTCACCGTTGATCAGGCCCGTGACTGGCTGTTGCAGCGTGCCCAGCCCGTACGTGCTACCGAAACCCTTCCGCTGCTGCAGGCGCTGGGCCGCATTCTGGCCGAGCCGGTACTGGCCGGCCTTGACGTGCCGCCGCAGGACAATAGCGCGATGGATGGCTATGCCCTGAACAGTGCAGATGGCAATGGCCCGTTTGCCGTTTCGCAGCGCATACCCGCCGGCACCCAGCCGCAGCCACTGCAAGTCGGTACGGCGGCGCGCATTTTTACCGGCGCGCCCATTCCGGCCGGGGCTGATGCGGTGGTGATGCAGGAAATGGCCGAACTGCAGGCGGATGGCCGGGTGCTGTTCGGTCAGACGGTGAAGCCGGGCCAGAATATCCGCCGCGCGGGCGAAGATATCCTGTGCGGTGTCACCGTGCTGTCTGCCGGGCAGTTGCTCAGTGCTGCCGATCTGGGGTTGGCTGCTTCCATTGGTGTGCCCACGCTGACGGTGTACCGCCCCTTGCGGGTGGCGGTGTTCTTTACCGGCGATGAACTGACGGAGCCGGGCCAGCCGCTGCAAGCAGGGCAGATTTACAATTCCAATCGCTATTGGCTGGTGCCGGAACTGATGCGGCTGGGCTGTGAAGTGACCGATCTTGGCATCGTGCCGGATTCGCTCAGCCGCACCCGCGAAATCCTGCAGGATGCCGCCGGGCTGGCCGATGTCATCATGACTTGCGGCGGGGTGTCGGTAGGCGAGGAGGACCATGTGAAGGCGGCGGTAGAGGCCGAGGGTAGCCTTGATCTGTGGAAAATCGCCATCAAGCCGGGCAAGCCGCTGGCCAGCGGCAAGGTAGGGCAGGCCGGTTTCATCGGCTTGCCGGGTAATCCGGTATCCGGCTTTGTCACCTATCAGGTGCTGGTAAAACCCTATCTGCAGCGCTGTGCCGGTTTGCAGCAAGATGACATCCAGCCCGCGGCCCACTATCCGGCCGGCTTTGCCTGGGAGCGACCGGACACCCGGCGTGAAGAGTTCCTACGGGTGAAACTGGTACGGCAAGACGGCCAGTGGCAATTGCAGCGCTATCCCAATCAGGGCTCCGGCGTGCTTACTTCCTGCGCCTGGGCGGACGGTCTGGTACGGCTGGCTGCCGGCCAACAGGTACAGCCTGGCGACATGCTGGCCTTGCTGCCCATTTCCGGCTGAACATGCCCACTCTGCATTTTGTCGATGGTGCCGGGCAGCTGTTGGCTGCCGTAGAGGCACAGCCCGGTGATGTGCTGCTGGATGTTGCCCGTCTTTCGGATGTGCCTTTGCATTGGCGCTGCGGCCAGGGCACCTGCGGCACCTGCAAGGTGAGCATTCGTCATGCTGACCCTCAGCAGCCAGTCAGGCTGACGCGCAAGGAGCGCAATGTGCTGCTGCGCGCCGGTTTGATTGATGCCGCACAAGCTGCACAGGAAAACTGGCCGGATGTCTCGTCAGGCTGGCGGCTGGCCTGTCATGTGCCGGTGGGAGAGCAGGACTGGCAGGTGGTCTGTCCGCAGGACTGAACACGGGTTTGCATGGCAAAAACAAAGCCACGATCAAGGTCGTGGCTTTGTTCATTATTGTTTTTCATTATTGTGGGCGGGCATGTCAGCTGGATGCCGGGCTGACCACATTGCGCCCGGAGCGCTTGGCAATATATAGCGCGCCATCGGCTTCTTCGTAAATGCGCTGGGCCGTGTCATCGGGCTGTGGAACGCGTGCCGCCACACCAATACTGCAAGTCACCTTGTGCAAGGGGCTGCCATCATGCGGCAGGTCCAGGTCTTCCAGCCGCTGGCGGAAGGTTTCTGCGGCATCCACTGCTTCCTGCATGCTGGTGCCAGGCATCAGTACGCCAAACTCTTCCCCGCCCAGACGGGCAGGCAGCACCCCTTTGCGCTTGAAAGTGTCTTGCAGTACATGGGCCACCCGCTTGAGGATCATGTCGCCGGCATAGTGGCCGTACTGGTCGTTGTATAGCTTGAAGTGGTCAATATCCAGCAGGATGAAGGCCAGCGGCTGGCTGGCATTGCGCTGCCTGTCAATCGCCGGAATGAACACCTCGTCAAAATGACGCCGGTTCGCCAGTTGGGTCAAGCCATCGGTAGTGGCCAGTGTTTGCAGGCTGGCTTGCCGCTCGATGAAACGGGCAAAACCGCAAACCAGCAGCACCAGCATGCAACTGACCGGTGCAAACCAGTAGCGGGCAAGCAGCAGCCCGGCAATGCTGATCAAGGCTGGAATCGCGCTTGCAGCCGCATAAGCCTGCAAGGCATTGCGGCGGCGGCCCCAGGGGGAGAGCAGGTAATCCAGCCCCAGCACCAGCAGCAGGCTGAACAGGGCTTGCTGGGTCAGGGTAAGCGGGCGAATCAGGCTGCCATCCTGCAAGCCGCGCAGCAGATAGGCGTTGATCACCACACCGGGCATGCTGCCGGCTCCGGCGGACAATGGGGTAGTGTGCATGTCGCCCAGCCCGGCGGCGGTGACGCCAATCAGCACGATGCGGTTGCGGAACAGTTCCGGGTCGGTGTTGGCCAGGGCGTCGATATACGACAGCCGCTGGAAAGGCTCGGCCCCTTTGCCGTAGGGCACCATGATTTCATCACTGCGCACCCAGGGTTCGTCACGGCTATGCACCAGCGTGCCAGCACTATTGGCCGGTTTGCCCTCGGCTACGTCCAGAACCGCACGGGCAAAGGCCGGGTAGTCGGCACTGCCCAGCCCGGCATGCAAATAGCCACGACGCACGATGCCGTCATCGTCCCGTTCGAAGTCGGTATGGCCCAGACGGTTGGACGCTGCGGCAAACAGCGGCAGCGGGCGGGTTTCGGTCAGCACGCCGCCGCTGTTTTCCGGAAACACCGGGCTGACTACCTTGCCGTTGTCGTGTATGGCACTGGCCAGTGCCTGGTCCGGGCGGCTGCTGCTGAGCGTGCTTTCTGCCAGTGCAATGTCCAGACCCACGGCCTTGGCCGATTGGAGCTGGCGGATCAGATGAGCGTGCAGTTCGCGCGGCCACGGCCAGTTGCCCATTTCCGCCAGGCTGCGGTTGTCCACTTCGATCAGGATGGGGTCGTCAGCTGCTTTGCCCAGCGGGCGCTGGCTGATTGCAACATCATAAAACCAGTTGTCCAGACGTTGCAGCGCGCCGCTCAGTACCAATAGCAAAACAACTGCTCCGGCCAGTAGCGGGAGCAGTTGTTGCCATGGCGGCCTGCGGGCAGGCGGCGTGGATGGGTCAACAGGCATGGTCAGTGCAGCTGGATGATTTCGTTGGCCTCAATGGCGTGATAGCCCGCCTCGCCATGGATTTCCAGCTGTGCCAGAAACTGTCCTTTGGGAAGCTGGGACAGCGGCCAGCTCGGCTGACTGGCAGTGTTGCGGTAAACCACGGTCTGGCGGTCGGCCTGAGCCAGCAGGGTCAGGGTATAGCGTGCGTCCTTCACCGGGTAATGCCGTGCCAGTAGCACAGGCAGCGCCGGTTTCAGAGAGGAGAACACACCCTTGGACAGCAGGGACTGGATTTCGCTGTAGGGGCCGGGCTGGCCCTGGCCATCCACATGCGCCACACGCCAATACCATTGGCCGTCCTCAGGCAAGGTCAGCTTGCTCTCCGGGGTAGTCAGCAGCAGGGTTTGACTGATCTGGCTGAAATCCGGCTGGCGCGACAGCTGCCATTGCACCGGTCGTTCCGGGCTGGCGGTGGTGTGCAGGCTGAAAGTCTGGCCGCGGATTTCCTGCGGGCTGGCGGTTCCCAGTAGCAAGGGCGGTGTCGGGTAGGCCTTGAGCTCGAAGGTCTTGCTGCTGTCGTAGCCTTCCAGTCCGTGGGAATTCCTGGCCCGTGCGGCCAACTGGTACTGACCGTTGGCGGGCAAGGACAGGTAGAACTGCGGCCCGTTGACCGTGCGTTCGGATAATTGCTGGCCGGTGCTGCCCGGGCCATTGATCTTGACCCGGTAGGCCACGGCTTGCTGGTCTGCTGTCCATTGCAGCAGCGGGGGATTGAAACTGCTTTGGGCCGGCAATGGGCTCAGGTCCGGCGCGGCGGGCAGTGCTTCCGGCGCGGTCGGTTTGGCGCCTTGCTGGGTCGTGGTGCCGAATCCAGCCTGCACATCTACCTTACCGCCTTGCTGGCCACCCACATTCACCTTGCCGCGCAGCACTTCGGTGGCGGTGCTGTCGGTTGACTCGGCGCTGACGCGGAATTCCGTGCCACGCACGGTAGTCACCGCAGACGGCGTGCGGATCTGGTAGCGTCCGGGCATCAGGATGTTGGGTATCACCGAACTGCCGGCATTGCCCTTGTCCAGGCGGATTTCGGTTTTGGCCGAACCGGTGCTGGGGTAATAGATTTCGGTTTGCAGCTGGGCGCTGGAATTGGCACCCATCAGCAGGGTGGAGCCGTCTTCAAAGCGCAGCTTGAGCATGGCGTCGTTGCCGGTCTGGAAGCGGACGCCCTTGGGATAGCGTGTTTCCTTGTTGATTGGCAGCGGCTGGTTCTTGCTGTCCTGTGCGGTGACCTCACCGGAGAATTCCTCGATACGGGCGCTGGAGGGCTGCTGTTTCACCCAGGGGTAGGGCACGCGCACACGGCTGCCGGGTGTCAGCCGGTAAGGGTCGGCAATATGGTTCAGCTTTTGCAGGCGGGGAACATAGGCGGGGGATGCCAGGTGCTGGTCGGCCAGTGACCACAGGGAGTCACCGGATTTGACCTGATACTCCCAGTAGGCACTGTCGATGCCGGAGACGGCATGGGCTTGCATACAGAGCGCGATCAGGCCGGAAAGCAGAATGATTCTCATAAATACGGTCGGGAAATGGCGCACAAAACGCAGAATATCTGCATAGTAAGCCCCTGACGAGGGATTGCAACCAAGCGCGGCGGCTTTTTTTCATTTATTTGAAACTATTAAAAAAAACGGGCCAATCGGTAAGGATTGGCCCGGAATGTCGGTACTGCACGGAGCTGATGAAGAAATGCTTTCTGCTTAGCTGGTACGCAGTCGCTCGCTGCGGCCCCGCAACCATTCCAGCGTCAACAGCAGCAGGATGGAGAAGCCGATCAGCAAGGTAGCCGCCGCCGCAATGGTGGGGCTCAGGTTTTCGCGAATGCCGCTGAACATCTGGCGCGGCAGGGTGGCTTGTTCCGGTCCGGCCAGGAACAGGGTCACCACCACTTCGTCAAAGGACGTGGCAAAGGCGAACAGGGCACCGGAAATCACGCCTGGCGCAATCAGCGGCAGGGTGATGCGGAAGAAGGTGGTGATGGGCGAGGCACCCAGGTTGGCCGCCGCACGGGTCAGGTTGTGGTTATAGCCCTGCAGGGTGGCGGTCACGGTGATGATGACAAACGGCACGCCCAGCGCAGCATGTTCCAGAATCAGCGTGGTGTAGCTGTTGTCCATGCCCAGCGGGGCAAAGAAAAGGTAGCTGGCCACGCCGACAATCACCACCGGCACCACCATCGGCGAAATCAGCAGGAACATGATGATGCCCTTGCCACGGAATTCGCCACGGGTGAGGCCGATGGAAGCCAGGGTGCCCAGCACCATGGCCAGCACGGTGGCGGCCGGGGCCACGATCATGCTGTTCTGCAAGGAGCGGATCCACTCCGGTGCGCTGAACAGGTCCTGATACCAGCGGAAGGAGAAGCCGGTCAGCGGGTACACCAGGAAAGAGCCTTCGTTGAAGGACAGCGGAATGATCACCAGTACCGGCAGGATCAGGAACAGCAGGGTCAGGCCGCTGGTAATGCGCAGAACGTAGTGCCACACCTTTTCGATGGGCGACATGGTCGGGTTCAGCATGGTTATGTCTCCGTGAAGGGTGAGGGTTAGCCCAGGCGCAGGCTCTTGGCGCCTACCAGCCAGTTGTAAACGATGTACAGGATCATGGTGGCTGCCAGCAGCAGGCCGCCCAGTGCGGTTGCCATGCCCCAGTTGATCGAGGTGTTGGTGTAGAAGGCCACGAAGTAGCTCACCATCTGGTCGTTCGGGCTACCCAGCAAGGCCGGGGTGATGTAGTAGCCGATGGACAGGATGAACACCAGCAGCGCACCGGCACTGATACCGGCCACGGTCTGCGGGAAGTACACGCGCCAGAAGCTGGCGAACGGGTGGCAGCCCAGCGAGATGGCAGCCTTCATGTAGCTTGGCGAAATGCCTTTCATCACGCTGTAGATGGGCAGGATCATGAAGGGCAGCAGGATGTGCACCATGGAGATGTACACGCCGGTGCGGTTGAACACCAGTTGCAGCGGGTGATCGATCATGCCCAGCCATTGCATGGTGGAGTTGATCAGGCCGCCCGATTGCAGCAGGACGATCCAGGCGGCAACGCGCACCAGCACCGAGGTCCAGAACGGCAGCAGTACCAGGATCATCAGCAGGTTGCTGGTACGGGTGGGCAGGTTCACCAGCAGGTAGGCCAGCGGGTAAGCCAGGGCCAGGGCGATGGCGGTGACTACCAGGCTCATCCAGAAAGTACGGGTGAAGATGTCCAGGTAAATGGCCTGGTCCGGCGAGGAGCGGCTGATTTCGCCCAGGTCGTCCACGCGGTGGTCCATGGCGGCCAGCAGGTAGAACGGGGTCTGGGTGCTGGTGTTGCGGCGGATGGCCTGCCAGTAGGCCGGGTCACCCCAGCGCTCGTCCAGATTGGTCAGCGCTTCCTTGTAGGATTTCGGGGCCGGGTCCATCGGCAGGGCGCGGGCGGTTTTGTTGAGCAGGCTGCGGTAGCCGGCTACTTCCATGTTCAGGCGTTTGCCCAGATCGCCCAGTTTCTGGTCGTCATGAGCTTGCTGGATGTCTTGTGCCGCAGCGGCATATACCGCTTCTGGCGGCAGGGCACGGCCGCTCCAGCTGGAAATGGCCTTGACCGTGTGCGGCATGGCGTCAACCACTTCGGGGTTGTTGACGCTCTTGAACAAGAGGCTGGTAATGGGCAGCACGAATACCAGCAGGATAAACAGCACCAGCGGCAGAATCAGCAGCTGCGATTTCAGCTTGTTCATGCGCTCGGCGCGGGCCAGCTTCTGTTTCAGCGAACGGCCGGCCTCCGGCAGGGTGGCTGCGACAGCGGTGGTGGGTGCAGAGGAAGCGGTCATTCTTCCGGCTCCGGATCAGGTAAGGGGTGAAACCCCCTGGGGATGAACCCCCGAGGGGGCGGACCTGCTGCCGGCAGACATCACCGGCAGCAGTCATGCGTGTTGCAGCTGCTTACTTGGCAGCCCAGGCGTTGAAGCGTTGTTCCAGCGATTCGCCGTAGTCAGCCCAGAAAGCCACATCCACGGCTACGCCGCTCTTGATGTTCTGCGGGGCGGTCGGCAGGTCGGCAACCAGCTGCTTGTCCAAGAGCGGTACGGCTTTCTTGTTGGTCGGGCCGTAAGCAATGTTCTGCGAGTACACCTTCTGGTTTTCCGGCTTGCTGGCGAAAGCGATGAACTTCAGCGCAGCGTCCTTGTTCGGGGAACCCTTCGGAATGGCCCAGGAATCGAAGTCATACATGCCGCCGTTCCAGACGATCTTCAGGTTCTTGCCTTCCTTCTGGGTGTTGGCGATACGGCCGTTGTAGGCCGAGCTCATCACCACGTCGCCGGATACCAGGTACTGCGGCGGTTGTGCGCCGGCTTCCCACCACTGGATGTTCGGCTTCAGCTGGTCCAGCTTCTTGAAGGCGCGATCAACGCCAGCCGGGGTGGCCAGTACCTTGTACACGTCTTTCGGTGCCACGCCGTCAGCCATCAGGGCCACTTCCAGGGTGTACTTGGCACCCTTGCGCATGCCGCGCTTGCCCGGGAATTTCTTCACGTCCCAGAAATCTTTCCAGCTGGTCGGGCCAACCTTCAGCTTGTCGGCGTTGTAGGCCAGTACGGTGGACCATACGAAGATGCCCACGCCGCAAGTCTGGGCAGCGCCCGGTACGAAATCAGCCTTGTTGCCGATCTTGCTGTAGTCCAGCTTTTCGAACATGCCTTCGTCACAGCCACGAGCCAGTTCCGGGGACTCTACTTCCAGTACGTCCCAGGACACGCTCTTGGTGTCGACCATGGCTTTGACCTTGGCCATTTCGCCGTTGTATTCGCCGCCAACCACCTTGATGCCGGTGGCCTTGGTGAACGGAGCGTAGTAGGCCTTTTCCTGGGCTGCCTTGTTGGCACCACCAAAGGAAATTACGGTCAGGTCAGCGGCTTGGGCAGCCTGAGCGCAACAAGCGGCCACAACCGCCAGCGAAAGAGCTTTCATGCATTTCTTCATTTGATAGTTCTCCATATTGTTTTGGGACTACAATTACACGCACTCACTCGCACGCACTCATTCAGCCAGTTCGACAGGATCGAGCGCTCTTACGTGTTCTACATTCCAGCCCAGGGAAATCACGTCGCCCACGGACAGTTTCGGGTCCAGGGTGGCGATGGGCTGTTTGACGATGAAACTGGAGTTGCCACAGGCTTCCAGGCGGATACGCACATGGTCACCCAGGTAAATGAATTCGCGGATACGGCCGGAGAAGCGGTTTTGCTCCTGCTGCACATTCAGGTTGATGCGCTCCGGACGGATGGACAGCGACACCGGTGCGCCAGGGGCGGCATCGTGAATGGCCATGGCTTCCACGCGCTCGCCGTTTTCCAGGCCCACGGTACAGCGTTCGCCTTCGCGGCTGATCAGCTTGCCGTGCAGGCGGTTGTTTTCGCCGATGAAGTTGGCCACAAAGGTATTGCGCGGGTGTTCGTACAGGTTTTGCGGGCTGTCGATCTGCTGGATTTCACCCTGATGGAACACGGCGACGCGGTCGGACATGGTCAGTGCTTCGCTCTGGTCGTGGGTCACGTACACCACGGTCACGCCCAGACGTTCGTGCAGGTGCTTGATTTCCATCTGCATGTGTTCGCGCAGTTGCTTGTCCAGTGCGCCCAGCGGTTCGTCCATCAGCACCAGTTGCGGTTCGAATACCAGGGCGCGTGCCAGGGCCACACGCTGTTGCTGGCCACCGGACATCTGGCCGGGGTAGCGGTTGGCAAACTTGTCCAGTTGCACCATGGACAGCGCGCGCTTCACGCGTTCGGTGACGTCGGTCTTGTCCATGCCGCGAACCTTGAGCGGGAAGGCCAGGTTTTCGGCCACGGTCATGTGCGGGAACAGTGCGTAGTTCTGGAACACCATGCCGATATCGCGCTTGTGCGGCGGTACGCGGTTGAGCGAGCGATCACCCAGCATGATTTCACCGGCGGTGGGGGTCTCGAAACCGGCCAGCATCATCAGGCTGGTGGTCTTGCCGGAGCCGGACGGTCCCAACAGGGTAAGGAATTCGCCTTTGCGAATGTCCAGGTTCAGATCCTTGACGATCAGGGTCTCGCCGTCGTAGCTCTTTTGTACGTTCTTGAAGCGGACCAGGATGTCGCTTGCACTCGTTTCAGCCATGACCACTCCTGTTGTTTAAATGGTGATGACTGAATTGTAAAAACCGGATGACAGCCGGGATATCGGCCAGCGGCGGATTTTGCTGTCAGGATATTTGCTGATGTCGTGTAGGGCGATTCCTACAAGACATCAGCATCAGCTCTGCTGCATTGCGGCATCAGACAGCACTCAGTATCTGCTGCAGGCTGCCATATAAGGCAGCGGCATCCACCGGCTTGTGCAGCAGTAATGCGCCGCTGGATTGTGCCTCGCGCAAGCGATTGGGCGCGGTGTCGCCGGTCATGATGATGGAGGGCAGGGTGCGTCCCAGCTGCTGGTAAATCTGCTTGAGCACCTGCTGGCCGGTCTGGTTGCCGCGCAGGCGGTAGTCGGCAATCACCACTTGCGGCTGGAAGCTGTCCAGGCAGTCCAGCGCCTCGTCAGCGCCTTCCACCGTAAGAATGCGACAGCCCCAGCAACCCAGCAGCGCTTCCATGGCCGAGCGCACCGCGTAGTCGTCATCAATCACCAGAATCGGCACCGCTTGCAATGGCAACTGGCGCGGTGCGCTGCTGACGGCTTCCTCCATGGTGACCGGGCCTGCCAGCCGCGGCATGGTCAGGCGGAACACCGAACCGCGGCCCGGGCGGGATTGCAAGCCGACGGTCAGCCCCATGGTGTGGGCCAGGCCGCGCACGATGGCCAGCCCCAGGCCCAGGCCCTTGCGCCGGTCACGTTCCGGGTTGCCCAGCTGGTGGAATTCGCGGAATACCTCTTGTTGCTGGGCGGCAGGAATGCCGATGCCGGTATCCCAAACCTCGATCAGCAAATGCTCGCCACGCTGGCGACAGCCAATCAAAATGCCACCGCTCTGGGTGTAGTTGATGGCATTGCTGATCAGGTTGCGCAGGATCAGCTCCAGCAGGCTGGGGTCGGTATACACCTGTACCGCACTTTCCCTTACCCGGAACACCAGGTTCTTGCCATTGGCCAGCGGTGCGAATTCGCATTCCAGCTTGTACAGCACACTTTGCAAGGCCAGCTGGCGTGGCCGGGCTTCGATGACACCGGCTTCCAGCTTGGAGAAGTCCAGCAGGGTGTCCAGCATTTCACAGGCGGCGGAGGCCGAGGCCTCGATATGTTCCAGCAGCTCGTCCTGCCTGGCATCCAGTGCCGTGGTTTTCAGCGTGGCCAGAAACAGGCCCAGTGCGTGCATGGGCTGGCGCAGGTCGTGGCTGGCCGAAGCCAGGAATACCAGCTTGGCGCGATTGGCTTCTTCCGCCTCGTGCAAGGCCTGGGCGGCGCGGCCGGTTTGCTCGCGCAACTGGTCCACCAGTTCGCGGTTTTCAAAGCGCAGTTCGATGGAGCGGCGCGCCACGCGGGCGTAGTTCAGCGCAAAAACCAGTAACACCACCAGAAACAGCGGCACGCCCAGAAACATGGGCAGGTAGGCGAGGTTGCCAGTGGCCAGAAACACCCCCCATACCGGCAGGATGGACGGAATGAAAAAACTGACCGCCACCGGCAGGCAAGGCGAAAAAATGGCCAGCGCTGCCGCGCTCATGCCGGCAATCATCGACAACAGGCTGATGGCGGTGGGCGGGAAGTTGAGGTCCATGTACAGGCCGCCGGCGATGCCCCACAGGCTGCCCAGTACCACCAGCAGCATGGTCATGGCGCGGGCATAGCGCGGCGCATTGGCTTCGGACAGACGGTCCGGCAGGTAAAAGCGGCCAAAGTGTCCGGCAGCACAGCCGGCTCCCATCAGCGCCGACCAGGCCAGGATGCCCGGATTGCCGGTGCTGATGAGCACCCCCAGGGCCATCAGCAAGGACGCGAGGAAACAGCCCAGCATGGCAATGCCGAAGCTGTGGTCGATCAGCTCCATTTGCGCTGCCAGCAGGCGCGGCGGGTCGAAGCGTGGCAGCCAGCGCATCAGCGCATTACCTGTACCAGGCCACGACGCTGGGCTTCCAGCACCGCCTCGGTACGGCTGTACACGCCGAATTGTTCCAGGATGGCGGCCACATGCACGCGCACGGTGTTTTCCGACAGGCCCAGGCTATTGGCAATGGCCTTGTTGGACCGGCCCAGACACAGCTCGCTGAGTACCTCCAGCTGGCGCGGCGTCAATTGCGAGCCGCGGCCTGTCGCCTTGGC
Organism: Aquitalea pelogenes; assembly: GCF_041914625.1. Lineage (NCBI taxonomy): Bacteria > Pseudomonadati > Pseudomonadota > Betaproteobacteria > Neisseriales > Chromobacteriaceae > Aquitalea > Aquitalea pelogenes. The sequence goes on from NZ_JAYSDA010000018.1 coordinate 77,174, forward strand.
CGGAACCGCGTCGGACAGTGCCTCACCACGCAGGCATCGCTCCAGCGCCTGGTCAATCTGTTCGACACTGGCGGACTTGGTCAGCACCCCGGCAATGTCCGGCGTGGTGCTGGCCTGCTCCGGGCTGGCCGACAGAATGATGATGCGAGCGGACTGGAAATGCCGACGCAGCACGTGAATGCCATCAAGGCCGTTCAGGCCCGGCAGTTGTATGTCCAGCAGGATGATGTCCACCGGCGTGCTGCCAAACTGGTGGATGGCATCCATCACGGTGCCGGCTTCGAGAATGTCGGCGACTTTGTCATTGTTTTCCAGTACCAGGCGCAAGCCGGTACGGAACAGGGCGTGGTCGTCAATGAGAAGCAGTCTGGCGCTGAGCATGATTAGGTTGTGATCTTGGTTGTAGGAGCAAGGCCAATATGGTCTGACTTTCAATCAATATTATTTTCTGTTTTTCCAGTGAAGCGGTAATCCAAAAAGACTAGGTCTAACAGAAAAGACTATTTCTTGCGTCTGATACCGATATGACAATACCCCGGCTTTGAAAAATGCGTGGTGAATCGCAAGGTGATGCCAGATTTCTGTGCTAGCAGAACGGTAGCAAATCCGCAATCCACCGGTTATGGCGATGCAGGGCAAGCACATTAAGCAAGCTGCCGATTAACGTCAATCACCGCGCCAGGTTCTTAGCAAATTCAAAAAATACTAATGATTGGGGTTGTCATGTTCGGGTGGAAGTTAAAAAGAAGCACGGTGTTGCTGTGGCTTGGCCTTGGGGCGCTGGCAGAACAGGTGATGGCGGCCAGCGATATCGATGCGGCCAGTCGTCAGGCAGATCTGATCCAGCAGCGTCAGCAGCAGCAATTGCAGCAAGACCGGGAGCAAGCACAGCGCGCTATCGCACCCGGTGGGGCGGACCTGAAAACGCTGGTGCCAGCACCTGCTGTCCCTGCCGAGCTGACACCACAATGCCATACCATTCAGCACATTGTCATCCGTAATCGTCCGCATTTGTCTGCCGCGGTCGTGCAGGAAATCGATGCACGATATGCCGGCCACTGTCTGGGGGTGAATGAAATCACCCAGATCATGGGTCTGGTGACGCGGGATTACATTGAACGCGGTTATGTCACTACCCGGGCTTATTTACCGGCTCAGGATCTGCACACAGGCACGTTGTTGATTGATGTGGTGGAAGGGGTGATAGAGCAACTCAAACAAGACGACGGTGCAGCACGCCTGCCGCTGAATACCAGTTTTCCCGCTGGAGCAGGGCAATTACTGAATCTGCGTGACCTTGAGCAGGGCATCGACCAGCTCAATCGTTTGCAATCGAATAATGCCACGCTGGATATCCAGCCCGGCAGCCAGCCCGGTGGCAGCAATGTTGTCATTCATAACCAGCCAAGCCGCCCGGTGCATTTGTTTGTCTCTTACGATAATCAGGGCAGCGTGAGCACAGGGGCCAATCAGGGCGCGGCAGCCTTGACGCTGGATAATCTGGCCGGTCTGGGTGAAATGTTTACCGTTACTCATCGGGAATCCATTCCGGTGAGCAACAAGGAGCATTATTCGGCATCTGACGACTTCAACCTGTCGTTGCCCTATGGCTACAACACCTTCTCGCTGGATGTGAATCGCTCCCGCTATATCAATGTGCTGAGTCTGCCCAGTGGTGCGCAACAAACGGCAGAAGGCAATAACAAGATCAGCACCTTTGGCTGGAACAGGGTGGCATATCGCGACCAGGTGTCTCGCTTGACGTTTGGTGCCGGGCTGACCACCAAAGATGCCCGCAATTACTTTGCCCAGCAGTTTCTCAGTGTCAGTAGCCGCAAGCTGAGCGTGCTGGATTTGAAAGCATCGTACTCCACCGCCATCCATAACACGCAGTGGTCACTGGACCTTGATTACGCCCGTGGCCTGGCCGAATTCGGTGCCATGCACGATGCGGGCATCCTGCCGGGTGAGCAGCCGCATGCGCAGTTCCAGAAAGTCACTGCGGACCTGCGCGTCCACTTGCCATTTGACCTGCTGGGCAAGGCATTCAGTTACGACAGCGAAGTGTTTGCCCAGCAAGCCTACGACACGCTGTATGGCTCTGAGCAACTACTGATTGGCAGCATTTATTCGGTGCGCGGCTTCGTCAATAACAGCTTGTCCGGTGATACCGGCTATTACTGGCGCAATGATCTTTCCATGGCGCATCAATTCCGCATTGGCGGAGAAACCCTCAACGGCAAGATTTATGCCGCACTGGATACCGGCTGGGTCAGCAACAGGAACCCGGACTTGCAAGGCGGCCGCCTTACTGGCGCGGCCATTGGCCTGCAACTGCGTTGGCGTGGCCTTAGCTGGGATCTGTTCCGCTCTGCGCCCGTTGCCAAACCAGCCACTCTGTCTCGCGAACCAGCGCAAACCTGGTTCCGCGTCTCTGCTGCATTGTAAGGATTCAAGCCATGAACAAGATTTATCGCCTGGTATGGAATGCCAGAAAAAACTGCTGGATGGCAGCAGCAGAAATCGCCCGCAGTGCTGGCCCGCGTGCGGCCACCGTTCGTAGTGCCGCCATGCTTTCGTTATTGGGTAGCAGCCTGCTGGCTCAGGCTGCCACCCCGCAGCCCAGTGTGACGCCGACCGGCGGCAATACCCGCAGCTATACCGTGGCCAACGGTGCCACCGTAGTGGATATCGCCACCGCTAATGCAGCTGGTGTTTCCAGCAACCAGTACACTCAGTACAACGTCAATAGCCAGGGCCTGGTGCTCAATAACGGTAATACCAGTCAATTGTCGCGTCAGTCGCAACTGGCCGGGCAGGTGTACGCCAACGTCAATCTTGGCAATCAGGCTAGCCTGATTCTCAATCAGGTAGTCAGTACCAGCCGCAGCACGTTGGCCGGTTTTACCGAAGTGCTGGGCGGCAAGGCCGATGTGGTGGTAGCCAATCCAAACGGTATTAGCTGCTCGGGCTGTGGTTTCATCAATACAGACCGGGTGACACTGACTACCGGTTTGCCGGTGTTTGGCGGCAATGGCAGCCTGGCCGGTTTCAATGTCAGCCAGGGTGATATCCAGATCAACGGCAGCGGCATTAATGCCTCTACCCAGCAGATTCTCGACCTGGTCAGCCGCTCGGTATCCATCAGCGGTCAGGTCAACGTGCCGGATTTTGGCGTGTATGCCGGCCCCAACCGCTGGGACTACGCCAGTCGCCGGGTTACCGGCAGCGTCACACCCAGCGGCAATGCGCCCAGCTACGCCATTGATACCGCTGCCCTTGGTGGCATGTATGCCAACCGTATCTTTCTGGTGTCCACTGAGGCTGGAGTGGGGGTACGCATGGCGGGCAATGCAGCAGCCAATGGCGGCGACTTTACGCTCAGTAGCAACGGTAGCATTCAGTTGAGTAGTCAATTATCTGCCACCGGCAATGTGGCTGTCAGCGCAAACGGCAATGCCAGTTCATTACAGTTGAACGATGCCAGCATCAGCGCCGGACAAGACCTGACGCTGAGTAGCCAGGCCGGTAGCAGCCTGGTGGGCGGTGCGCTGTATGCCGGGCATGACTTGTCGCTTCAGGCCGCCGCGCTGAGTGACAGTGCCGACACCAATTCACAGCTCAATAATAATCAGCGTTTTGCCGCTCACGACCTGAACCTCGACATTACAGGCAGCGGCACGCTGGATGGCACGCAATGGGGCAGTGGTAACGGCAACTGGCAGGGAGGGTTTGCTGCCCTGACCATCGGCAACCAGGGTGCCACACTGTACGGCAGTCAGGGGATGCAACTTGTCAGCAGCAGTGGCGACCTGGCTCTGGGCAAGGCGCAAATCAAGACTGCTGGCGATATCAGCCTGCAGGCCGCAGGGGCTATCACAACCGTCGCAGACACAGCGCAAGGCATTGAAAGTACTGCTGGCAATCTCACTGTGCGCGCGGCCAACGGCTTCGACAATGCGGGCAGCATCAGTGCCGACACTGGCAGCATCACGCTGCGCGCAGGCAATGGCAGCCATAACAGCGGCACCCTGTTTGCTGGGGCTAATCTGGACATCGCCGATACCACTGGTCATGCCGGTGCCAGTTTCAGCAACGATGGCACCGTACAAAGCAATGGCAACCTGCTGCTACAAGCGAGCACTGCCAGCAACAGTGCCAGCGGCTGGATACAGGCGGCGGGCTACAGCAACCTGCAACTGGCCAGCCTGAACAATGCCGGTAGCTGGCTGCTGTCCACGACCAATGGCAGTACAGCCGACAACATCAGCCTGAGCG
>NZ_JAYSDA010000018.1:81551-94101 GCF_041914625.1 Aquitalea pelogenes
GCAACAGCGCCAGCGGCTGGATACAGGCGGCGGGCTACAGCAGCCTGCAACTGGCTGCCCTGAACAATAGCGGCAGCTGGCTGCTGTCCACGACCAATGGCAGTACAGCCGACAACATCAGCCTGAGCGGCAGTCTGACTGACAGCGGTACCCTGCAATCTGCCCATGCACTGAATATGACAGCCAGTAGTGCCGACCTCAGCGGCAAACTGCTGGCGGCGGGCGATCTGGCCATTACCACCAGCGGCAACTACAGCAATCAGCAAGGTGCCGTTACCCAGTCCGGCGGCACACTGGGGCTGAATACTGCCACGTTGAGCAATGCCGGTACGCTCAAGGCCAATGCACTGAACCTGACTGCCGGCAACGGTTTTACCAATAGCGGCAACAGCCAGGCTGACAACGGCAATGCCGTATTGCGCGTCAACGGCACATTGAGCAACAGCGGCACCCTGTTTGCTGGTGGCAATCTGGATATTGCCGATGCCAACGGCGGCGGCAGTGAAAGCTTCAGCAATAGCGGCACCATGCAGGCCAATGGCAATCTGCTGTTGCAAGCTACAAGTGCCAGCAACAGCGCCAGCGGCTGGATACAGGCGGCGGGCTACAGCAGCCTGCAACTGGCCAGCCTGAACAATGCTGGCAACTGGCTGCTGTCCACTGCTGACAATAGCCAGGCAGACAACATCAGCCTGCAAAGTCCGCTGAGTAATGTGGGTGTTTTGCAGTCGGCCCATGCATTCAATCTCAGCGCCAATAGTGTCGACAACCAGGGCAAGCTGTTGGCAGCAGGCGATCTGGGCTTGTCACTCAATGGCACGCTAAACAATGAAAGCAATGCCAGCATTCAGTCCTCCGGCAGCTTGACGGTAAGCGGTGTCACCCAGCTGGACAATGGCAATGGTGCATTGTTGGCGGGCAACCGACTGACCGTGAATGCAGGCACGCTGAACAACAGCGGTACGGTACAGGGTGGTAGGGCAAGCGATAGCAGCCTGAATATCAGCGGTAGCCTGAGCAACAGCGGCAACGGACTGATCAACATGGCCAGCCGGACAGGGGGGGCTGGTACGGTTACCGCCAGTAGCATTGATAACAGCGCCAGCTTGCAGTCTTATGGCGGCCTCAATGTGGTGATGGGCAGTGGCGGGCTGAGCAATAGCGGTACGCTGGTGGCCGATCAGGCCTTGAATATCAGCGGACAGGGGGGCAATCGCTACAATGTAACGGCCAATGGCACCATTCAGGGTGGCAGCCTGAATATCACGGCCGATACGCTCAGTATTGGCAGTGGCAAGGCGGTACAGTCGCAAGGCGACATGAATCTCGATCTGAACAGCCTGAGTTTTGGCAACAGTTCGTCCCGCATTGTTGCGGCACGTAGCGGTAGTGGCACCGGTACGCTGACCCTGCACAACGACCTCAATAACGATGCCGGCATTTATTCCGGTGGCGATTTTGTGGTGAATGCCACCGATATCACGGTGGGTAGCAATGGTGGCATCTCGGCACTGGGCAAGCTCACGCTGAATGCCCGGTGGGATGTGATCAACAGCGGTGCCTTGTATGCCGGAGATACCCTGCAGCTTAATAGTGGCTCGGGCGGCATGATCATCAATAACGGTACTGCCGACGGCCCGCTGGGCAGCATGCGTGCCGGTCGTCTGATCAGCCTGACTGCAAGCATCATCGACAACAGCAGCACCATCGAAAGCCAGGGTGACATCACGCTGAGCGCCCCGATCATTCATAACGACACCTATGGCGGAGACACCCGTTACTGGGGCAGTCCGCAATCAGTTTCCACCAGTTCGGTGTATACGTCGCAGGGCTACAATGGTTGCGGCTGTGTCGACCAGACCGAGTGGACGGACTACAGGAAAACCTGGACGATTCAGCAGACCTATGCCGATGGTGCCACCACGCTCAACAGCAAGCCGCAAATCATCGGCGCCGGGGTGGTCACGCTGCAAAACTTTGACCGGGTGACCAATCTGGCCGGGGTGATTTCGGCAGGCACGCTGAATCTGCAAGGGAACAGCGGGGCCAGCTTTGTCAACGACGACCTGGCACTGCAAAAACGGGGCTACAGCCAAACCTGGCAGCATTACATCAAGTACATTGCGGCTGGCCCGGAAAAGTACATCGACGACCCGGACCATAACAACAGTGGTGCATATGTGTCGCAGTACTATCCGGCGGTGTACTCCAGTGGTGCCGGTATTTACGCCGTCCATGGCATTAATGGCAACAGCTTCTCGCTCAGCAATACCAGCTCGGCTTATGGCAGCCCCAGCAGTGGCACCGGCCCCAATCTGGGTAGTGGTGCCAGCCTCAGCAGCAACGCCGGCAGCGCCAGCGGTGCCAGCGCCGGTAATGTGGTGGTAAGCAGCCAGACCACCGGCAATGCCGCCGCCAGTGCCAGCACCAGCCAAGGCAGCAGCGGCCTGTCAGCTGGCAGTGCCAGCCTGGGTCAGGGGGCGACGCTTTCCGGCAGCATCAGTTTTGGTGGCCTGCATATCTCGCTACCGACAAATCCCAACGGCTATTTCGTACCGGTCAGCCAGCCCGGTGCGCACTATCTGATTGAAACCAACCCGCTGATGGGTGTGGACAACAACGCTACCGGCTCCAATTATCTTCTGAACTTGCTTGGCTTCAACCCGGACACCGCCCAAACGCGTCTGGGCGATGCCAGCTATGAAACCTATCTGATCCAGCAACAGCTGATTGCCCAGACCGGCAATAATCTGCTGAAAGGCTATGCCAGCCAGAATGCGGAAATCCAGAAGCTGATGCAGAACGCCGCCAGCGATGCCAAAACCCTGGGCCTGACCCTGGGGCAGGCTCCCAGCGCCCAGCAACTGGCCAGCCTGAAGCAGGATATCGTGTGGATGGTCAGCACCACGGTGAATGGCCAGAGCGTGCTGGTGCCGCAAGTGTTCCTGGCCCCGGCCACCATCGCCAGCATTCAAAGCGGGGCGGTAATTGCCTCCAGTAACATCAATCTCAAGCTGGATGCGCTCAACAATACCGGCGGCACCATCAGTGGCAGCAAGAGCCTGGATATCAGCAGCAAGGGCGACATCACCAATACCTCCGGCACCATCAGTGGCGGTAACGTCAACCTGGCATCCACCAATGGCAGCATCGTCAACCAGACGCTGACACAGGGAAGTGGCAATGACAAAAACTTTGCCACCAGTATTGGTAAGCAAGCGAGCATCAGCGCCACTGGCAATCTCGGTCTGACGGCTGCCAAAGACATCAGCAATCTGGGTGCGAATGTCAGTGCAGGCGGCAATGCCAGTCTGGCGGCCAAGGGCAATGTCACATTTGACACGCTGCAAGACAAGACTGTCTCCACCACCAGCCAGAGCACCAGTACGGCCTTCAACCGCTCCAGCACCAGCAGTACGGTCACCACGGTAAAGCAGATCAAGTCCGGGCTGAGCGTGGGTGGCAACCTTGATATGGCGGCCGGGAAGGACATCACGCTGGCGGGGACAGATGCCAGCGTGGGCGGCAATGCCAAGCTCGACGCCAAGGGAAGTGTGCAACTGCTGGACCGCACCGACACCACCACTACGCATACGGTGACTAGCCAGAGCGGTCTGGGTGTGGGCGGCGGTCTGTTCGGCACCTCGGTCACCACTACTGATACCAGCAAGGGCAACAGCGTGGGCAGCAGCCTGAAGGTGAAGGGCGATGCCACGCTCAATGCCGGTGCGGACATCACCCTGCGTGGTTCCACGCTGGACGTGGCGGGCAGCGGCAGCCTGAATGCCAGCAATGTACAAGTGCTGGCCGGGCAGAACTATGAAACCCGCCAGGAGCAAACCAATACCACCACTTTCTTCAAGATTGCCGGCCCGTCCACTAGTAGTAAAACCGGTGCCCAAAGCAATGCGGACAGCACCAGCTCGGCCAGCAAGGGTCTGGCCAAGGCCAGTGCCGGCGCAAATGCTTCCGCCAATGCCTCCGGCCAGGCTAGTGCCGGTCTGGCGCTGATGAGCAATACCCAGACCACCAGCACCGACAGCAGTAGCAACAGTGTGGCTTCCAGCCTGCGCATTGGTAAAAACGGCAATATCAATGCTGCGCAGAATATCGATATTGCCGGCTCCACGCTGAAGGCCGGTGGTGATTTGCAACTGAATGCCCAGCAAGTGGATATTCGGGCGGCGGAAAACAAATCCACTCATAGCAGCACCACTACAGAAACCACGGTGGGACTGATGACCAAGGTGTCGGGTGATGCCGATGCCAGCGCCAAGGCCGATGCCAGCGCACAAGCCAAGAAAACTGCCATTGGCACCAAGGCTGCGGCGGCTGCCAGCGCCGATGCCAACGCCAATGGCCAGGCCAACCTGACCCTGCTGGACATCACCGCTACCAAGAACGACAGCAGCACGCTGACGCATAGCGGCAGTGCCGTGAGTGGCGGCAATGTCAGCATCAATGCCGGCAAGCAGCTGGCCTTGACCGGTTCGCAGCTCAGTGCGGACAAGGATATGCAGATCAAGGCCGGACAGGTCGTGGTGGGTACGGTGAAGGATGTCAGCACATCCAGCACCCAGCGCACCGATGTGTCGATCGGGTTGATGGCTTCCAGTAATAACAATGCCAATGCCGGGGCCAGTGTCGATACCGCTACCGTGGTCAATGCCAGCGCCGGGGCTTCGGCATCGGCCAGTTCAAACAACAAGCTGACCCTGCTCAAGGCTGTTACCGGCACTGATAGCAGCCTGGATGTGGTGAACCAGGGTTCGCAAATCAAGGCCGGTGGCAATCTGAAACTGGATGCCGGCAAGCAGCTGGATGTCACCGGTTCCGGCATCGCCGCAGGTGGCAATGCCGACCTCAAGGCGGACAGCCAGCATTTCAATGCGGCACAGGATGTGCATCAGTCCAGCAGCAGTAGCAACACCACTACGGCCGGCCTGTATCTGGATGCCTCCACCGGCGCTAATGCCACAGGCAAGGTAATGGCGGAAACCGGTGCATCGGCCATGGTTGGTGCCGGTTACTACGTCAACAATAGCGGTAGCAGCAGCATGAAAGGCAGCACCACTGCCGTGGTGTCCCAGTTGAGTGCGGGCGGTGACATGAGTCGTACTGCCAGCAAGGATATTGTTGATACCGGTACGGCCATCAGCGCTGGCGGCAATTTCCGTCAGAGCGCCACCACCATCACCAGCAAGGCCGCCAGTGATGCCAGCTACAGCAGTAGCAGCCAGCAAAACTCTGAGGGACGGGTGGGTATGTATGCCGGGGCGTCGGCCTCGGCTACGGTCAGTGGCGGAGCCGCGGCCGATGCGTCGGTTGGTGGCAGCATCAGTGCCAAGCATGACGATGCGCAAAGCACCAGCAATGCCAGCACGGCACGGGTATCCACCATCAAGGTGGGGGGCGACTTCAGCAGTAACTCCAGCCAGGCCACCAGCCTGGAAGGCAGCCGTATCAGCAGCGGTGGTAACGTGGATCTGAAGGCGGGTTCGCTGGATTATCGTGCAGCTCAGAACACCAGCAGCACCACCGGTACGCAGGCCAATGCAGCAGCTTCCTTGCAGGTGAATGTGAATGCCGAACATGTCGTGGGCGGCGAACTGAGCATGGCGGGTGGCGGTGGCAGCAGCCAGTCGCGCAGCAGTACTGCCGTGGTGGGTGGTATCAGCAGCGGTGGTGGCATGAATATCACGGTGAAGGATGATGCCAGCTTTGCCGGCACTGCCTTGTCCAGCAAGGGAGATGTCAATGTGAACGCGGGCGGCAAGGTGAATTTTGCTGCCGCCAACAGCACCAGTCAGGCCACGTCCCGTGATGCCAGTGCCTCGTTCAGTGCCGGTGGTTCCACCGGTGGTGGCGTGGACAACAAGCAAAACAACGGCATGGTTTCAGCAGCGGCCAATTACAGTCAGTCTGACAGCCAGAGCACCAGCAAGACGGCTGCCACGCTGCAAAGCGGCGGTGCCATCACGGTGCGTAGCGGTGGCGACATGAATCTGGAAGGCAGCAAACTCAACAGCAAGGGTGATGCCACGCTGGCTGCCGGTGGTCAGTTGACCATCAGCGCCGCACACGATACGGCCAGCACACAGAAGATTGGTGCCGGGCTGAGTGCTGGTGGCAGTGGTGGCAGCAGCACTGACAAGGGCAAGGAAACCAAGGAGGCATCGGTCAGCGTCGGGTTGTCGGGCGAGTATGGCCAGAGCCAGAAGGACAGCGCTAGCGTGGCCACGCTAAATAGCGGTGGCAAACTCAAGCTGTCTGCCGGTCAGGACATCAAGCTGGAAGGCACGGCACTGAAGGCGGGTGAAACGGTATCAACCCAGGCGGGTGGTCAGGTCATCAAGCAAAAAGCAGTGTCGTCCAGCAGCGGGGTGGACCTGTCTGCTGGAGCCACGGTGACCTTGAAGAAAAAAACCACTAACGATACCGCAGCCAATGACACCACCAAGACGCAGACTGACCGCGACAAGCAGGCTGCCCTGGCCAAGGAAGCGGCCGATGTGGTGAACAAGAAAAAAACCTCTGGCACCAATAGTCTGAGCAATGCCGGTGATGCCATCAGCAAGGCGGCTAATCAGCCGGAAAGCTCCTTGCTGGACAAGGCCAAGAACAGCAAGCTGGGTCAGGCGGCAGACAAGGTGATCACCAAGGGCAAGGAGCTGAAGGACAAGATCCCGGTGCGGGTTGGCGACTTGCAAGGTGGCGGCAGCCTGCAGCTGGAAAACAGCACGTCGGTGGATGTCAGCATCACCCAGGGCAAGGACAAACCGAACTAAGCCGGTTTGGCGCAACGCCACAACCTCGGCCCGCATCCAGGGTCGAGGTTTTTTTATGGCTGACTGTCAGCCAGTAATTCTGCCAGGCAAGCGTACAGTTGCTGCGGACTGACCGGCTTGTGCAACAAGGGCAGGCCGCTGTCACTGGCTTCGCGCAGCCGCGCCGGGGCGGTGTCGCCGGTCAGCAGCAGGGCGGGGATGTCGCGTCCAACTGCCTTGCGGATGGCACGGATGGCATCGGTGCCGCTTTTCTTTTCGCGCAGCCGGTAGTCGCTGATCAGCAAGGCAGGCGTCTGTTGCGCCAGCAAGGGCAGGGCGGCTTCCAGCGATTCTGCTGCCATGCACTGGCAACCCCAGCTTTGCAACAGCATCACCATGCTGCTGCGCACGATGTCATCGTCCTCGATCAGCAACACGGCGGCCCTGGGCAGGGGCTGGCTGATGCTGACTGGCGGCGGGGTTTCTGCGGGTAGCGGGTTGGTCACTGCAATGCGTGGCAGGGCAAGGCGGAACACGCTGCCGCGGCCTGGTCGCGACGCCACCCGCAAGGGGTGTTGCAGCAGCTGGGTGAGGCCGCGCACGATGGCCAGCCCAAGGCCCAGGCCTTTCTTGCGGTCGCGTTCCGGATTGCCCAGCTGATGGAATTCGTCAAAGATTTCTTGCTGTTGCTGCGGGTCTATGCCGATGCCGCTGTCCCATATCTCCAGCAGCAGCTGGTCGCCACGGCGACGGCAGCCCACCAGAATGCCGCCTTGCTGGGTGTAACGGATGGCATTGCTGATGAGGTTGCGCAGGATCAGTTCAATCAGTGACGGGTCCGACAGCACCACCTCGGCCGTGTCACGACTGCGGTAGAACAAGCCCTTGGTGTTGGCCAGCGGTGCCAGCTCCCTTTCCATCTTGTTAAGCAGCGGCTGCAAGGCAAAGGCTTGCAGCTGCGGGGTAATCACCCCGGCATCCACCCGCGAATAATCCAGCAGGCTGTGCAGCATTTCCGCCGAGGCATTGGTAGCGCTCTGGATATGGCCGATCAGCGACTGCTGGTTCTGGTCCAGCTTGGTCTTGCCCAGCACTTCCAGAAACAGCCCCTGTGCGTGGATGGGTTGGCGCAGGTCGTGACTGGCGGCAGCCAGGAATTTCGATTTGGCGATATTGGCCTGCTCGGCCTCTTGCTGGGCGCGCAGTGCCGCGGCCGAAGCCTGACGCAGCCGGTCCACCAGTTCCAGGTTTTCAAAACGCAGCTCGATGGCCCCTTTGGCCGCCTGCGCACTATTGCGTGCCTGCATCAGCAAGGTGGCCAGATACATGATCGCGGCCAGGCCCAGCGCATTGAGCGCCAGTGCATCCGACTGCAAGGACTTGAGCGCAATCATGCCCAGTTCCAGCGTGATGAAGGCGATGAAGGCAGGCAGCACCGGCGACAGGATGGACATGGAATTACCCGCCACGCCGGACAGCACGGCAATGGCCAGAATCCAGCTGGGGGGCGACGCCGGGTTCAGCCCCACCCACATCAGGCTGCCCCAGGCCGCGCCGTCGATGGCGTGCAGTACCACCAGACGCCGCCGCAGCTGCGGCAAGTTGGCTGGCCGGATGGCACGGGCAAGTATGCGGCGGGCGTCGAAGCTGTCCACCAGCTTGGAGGCAATCACCACCACGCACCACAGGGTCAGCCGCAGCGGGTCGGCCTGGTGCTGCAAGGCATAGGCCACCAGCAATACCACCAGAATGCCGGGCAGGACCGAGCTGCCCAGGTTGTTGAGCAAGAGGCGGATCTGTTCGATGCGGACCTTGTCCTGCCTGCCTTGTTGTTCTGTGTTGATCATGTGCGGAAGAAGGTAAACCGTTTGTTTCCGGAAACAGGCACGCAGGGCGCTGCCAGGCTGTGCTTGCAGGCCATTATAGGGCCCAGCCCTATTCAGACTGCCAGTTTACTGATGACGATTATGCCAACATGCCTGCCGCGGCGGCTGGCAGGGCACCACGCTTGATGCGGATCAAGTGTTTTGTCTTGTGTCCGGCATAGCCATAAAAATCTATATATAGTGTTTTGAAAATTTTAATCACTATATATTGTTATGAAAAATACCGTGCTGCTGAATCCGCTTGCCACGCTGGACGAATACCTCAGCCGCGCCGACTGGCGCGTTTCTGCCAATGCCAATCAGGGCTATAGCCTGGGCGGGATGATACTCAATGCCGCCGGCAAGCTCACCGCCAACTACTGGCTGGACGGCATTTATCCGCCGGAGGTGGCGCAGGCCCATCGCGAGGCAGACTTCCACCTGCATGATCTGGACGTGCTGGCAGGCTATTGTGCGGGCTGGTCGCTGCGTCAGCTGCTGCATGAAGGCTTCAACGGCGTGCCGGGCCGGGTGGAATCGGCTCCGCCGCGTCACCTGAGCGCGGCGCTGGGGCAGATGGTGAATTTTCTGGGCACCCTGCAAAACGAATGGGCAGGCGCGCAGGCGTTTTCCAGCGTGGATACCTATCTGGCACCCTTCCTCAAGCGCGACGGGCTGGACGATGCCGCGCTGGAGCAGGCCATGCAGGAATTTGTGTACAACCTGAATGTGCCCTCACGCTGGGGCACGCAAACCCCGTTCACCAACCTGACCTTCGACTGGACCTGCCCGGCCGACCTGGCCCCGCAGATTCCGCTGATTGCCGGAGAGGAAATGCCGTTCTGCTACGGCGACTGCCAGCCGGAAATGGACCGCATCAACCGCGCCTTCCTGCGGGTGATGGGTGCGGGCGATGCGCATGGCCGGGCGTTTACCTTTCCCATTCCCACCTACAACATCACGCCGGATTTCGACTGGGACAGCGCCAACGCCGATTTGCTGTTCGACCTGACCGCCCGCTACGGCCTGCCGTATTTCCAGAACTTCCTTAATTCCGATCTGGAACCGCAAATGGTGCGCTCCATGTGCTGCCGCCTGCAACTGGACCTGCGCGAGCTGCTCAAGCGCGGCAACGGCCTGTTTGGCAGTGCCGAACAAACCGGCTCGCTGGGCGTGGTTACCCTCAACTGCGCGCGGCTGGGCTACCGCTTCCGTGGTGACTGGGACGGCCTGCTGGCCGAAACCGACCGCCTGCTGGCGCTGGCCTGCACCAGCCTGGAAATCAAGCGCCAGCGGGTGCAAGGCTGGATGGACGACGGCCTGTATCCTTACACCAAGCGTTATCTGGGTACGCTGCGCAATCACTTCTCCACCGTGGGGGTGAATGGTATCAACGAGCTGATCCGCAATTACAGCAACGATGCCGACGACATCACCACCGACCACGGCCAGCAACTGGCGCTGCAACTGCTGGACCACATCCGTGCCCGCATGGTGCAGATGCAGGAAGACACCGGCCATCTGTACAACCTGGAGGCCACCCCGGCGGAAGGCACCACCTACCGCTTTGCCCGCGAAGACCGCAAGCGCTACCCGGACATCCTGCAAGCCGGGCCAATCGACAAGCCTTATTACACCAACTCCAGCCAGCTGCCGGTGGGGCATACCGACGACCCCTTTGTCGCCCTGCAGCATCAGGAGCCACTCCAGGCGCGCTACACCGGCGGTACCGTGCTGCACCTGTACATGACCGAGGCGGTCAGCTCGGCCACGGCCTGCAAGCAGCTGGTGCACCGTTCGCTGCAACGCTTCCGCCTGCCTTACATCACGGTAACGCCCACCTTCTCGGTCTGCCCGCAGCACGGTTATCTGAGCGGACATCATGAATTCTGCCCCAAGTGCGACGCCGAACTGCTGGCCCGTACCACGGCAGCCACCGCGCCTTGCTGCTGAAATGCTTGTCGAGGCTGACAAAAGCCTGCCGCAGCCTTGGGCCAGCTGGCCCAAGGGCATCACGCCATTTTGTTAGCCGCGCCTAAACCCCAACCCTCACAGGAGAGCAATATGTCCCATCAAACCGACATCAAACAGGCGGAACAGCTGGACCCGTCCCTGCGCACCCGCTGCGAAGTATGGACCCGCGTCATGGGTTACTTCCGCCCGGTATCCGCCTTCAATACCGGCAAGCAGGGCGAATTTGCCGAGCGCGTGCATTTTGATGAACAGCACCTGCACCACTGAATCCAGCCTGGCGCTGGCCGGTGTCGCCCCGTTTTCCAGTTGCGACTGGCCGGGGCGGCTGGTGGCCACCGTGTTTGTCGCCGGCTGCCCCTGGCGCTGCGGCTATTGCCACAACCCCGGCCTGCAAGCCCGCAGTGCCGGGCAACTGGCCTGGCCAGAAGTGCGCAGCATGCTGGCGGCGCGGGTCGGTTTTCTCGATGGGGTGGTGTTTTCCGGTGGTGAACCCACACTGGCCCCGCAACTGGCGGACTGGATACAGGATGCCCGCCAGCTGGGCCTGGCCATCGGCCTGCACACGGCGGGTATCTATCCGCATCGGCTGGCGGTACTCAAGGGACTGGTGGACTGGATTGGCCTCGACATCAAGGCCGCGCCCGGCGGGGTGGATGCCGTCACCGGCGTGCCTGGCAGCGAAAGCCGCATGTGGCAGGCACTGGATGTTGCGCTGGACATGGTAGCGGACGGTGGAGCCACGCTGGAATGCCGCACCACGCTGGACCCGCGCGTGATGACGGCAGACAGCCTGCACCGGCTTGCGGCAACACTGCAGGTCAGGGGCGTCACCCATGCCGCCTTGCAACAGGGGCGGGATGCCAAAGGCCAGCCATTGTTCGACGCCACACAATGGCCGGGTCAGGCGGTACTGGACGACTGGCAGCGGCGCTTTTGCCAGTTCAGCTGGCGTCACGCCTAGCATTTACGCACTTGGCGTCTGCGCGCTCGCGCCAGACTTCAAGCCGGGCGGGCTGGTCCCTGCCCATCACGCAGCAACTGCCGTGACAGACGACTGTGCAAGCGCTGATGGCAAGCGGCAGCCAGCCCCAGCAATTCGCCATTATCGGCAGAGATGCCCGGCGGCGTGGCTATCTGCTGCGCCAGCGCCTGCAAGGGCGTGGCCGAACTGTTCAGCCCCAGCAAACGGCCATGGGCATGGCGCAAGGGATGGTCCGGCGTGTAATCCAGCGTCAGCAACCAGTGTGAATGCTGCCAGCGCGCACCCTGCGCCAACACAGCCTGCAACACCGCATGGCTCACCTGCACCCCGGCCTCCGCAGCCAGCGCCAGCGCCTGCTCCCAACGCGGGGCAGTGGGCGGAATCTGTTCCAGTGCCGGTAGCAACTCTCTGTTCAACCAGTCACGCAACTGCCGCGCCAGCGGTTTGCCACTACGACGCAAGGCGCGCAGCAAAGCCGTTGCGGGCCAGTATTCGTTTGTGACTTCTGTTTCTGGCGTGTTTTGGTGAGTGGTGTCTGCGGCGACTAAGTGCTGTAAGCGTTGGCCGAGACGTCGGCCAGTGACAGCCAGCACATCGCCGCTGTGCAGCCACCATTGGCCGTCATGGCGCAGTACGTGCAAGGGTTTGCCGTGGTAGTAAAAGCAAAGGGGAGGCGGGCGTTGGGGGGAGGTTTGCGTAGTCATGAAGCGGGTTCCTTTGAACGTGAAAGCGCCCATTGCTTTCGGGCAGGGCAACCGCTTCGAGATGGTGTGTTGAGCACCAGCGGCGGATTCTAGGGATGGCATCACATGGTGGAAACTGGCTGAAGGTGGGGGGGTGGATTATCACCATCATCTGCGATAGCGGATGTGGCTCTGAATTTATCTTTAAAAATCAAAGATAAATTCAACTTCGCGGGTCTCGCCCCGCCGTCGAGGTACTTTACTTTTGCTTCGCCAAAA
>NZ_JAYSDA010000019.1:0-16612 GCF_041914625.1 Aquitalea pelogenes
ACACCACAGGAGATCGCGTCCTCACCCTTTTGCTGCTGGAAAGTGCTGAACCACGCTCATGGGATCGTTCTTGGCAAGACGGCGAGAGCGTTGACAGCTTTGATCAGTTCGTCTCGAACGGGCAATTGCCGGTACGGTAACTTGGCTGCCTGTATTCAGGCTCTACCAGCAAACCACCAGGTTCGCATAGCCGACCTCCGCAGGGCATCTTCTCCTGAGAGTTCGAGTGTATCGCTCGGTCTCCTAAGGCAGGTCAGCTGAGTTTTCATAGATTTACGGTTTGAATGCCCAAGAGGCTACCGCTTAAAAGCCAGCAAAAGAACACCTCCCGCCACCATCGCGATACCAGACCACTCGCGAAGCGACGGACGTTCACCCAGAAAGGTGAAGGCGAACAACGCAACCAGTACTAGACTGAGTTTGTCTACCGGAGCCACCTTCGATGCATCGCCGATCTTGAGCGCACGGAAGTAGCACACCCACGATGCGCCTGTAGCCAAGCCGGACAGCCCGAGGAAAAGCCATGTCTTGGGTGACAACTCAAAGGGGTTGGCCCACTTTCCCGTGTAGGCAACAAACGCCGACAAGACGACGATGATGATGGCCGTTCGGATCAAGGTTGCCAGATCGGAATCGACCCCTTGAATGCCTACCTTGGCAAAAATTGCCGTCAGTGCCGCAAAAACGGCGGACAGCAAAGCCCAATAAAGCCATCCAACTGAATAAACCATTACCTCTCCCACGTTGTTCTGCATCGCTACTTCATAGGAGCGATAACCGTAACGACTAAGCCAGTTTGCTGAACGTCATCTGCGAAGTCGAGGCGAATTTCTGCGCCGATGCGAAGAGCTATCGTTTGGACGATGGATAGCCCCAGACCTGAGCCAATCTGCTCGCTGCCCAACGTGCGATAGAAGGGGTTAAAAACTCGGTCACGTTCGGCCAACGGAATACCTGGCCCGTTGTCCTGGATGCGCAGCTTCGCTTTTCCGTCCGACACACCTACGGAAAGATCGACACGCCCGCCCTCTGGGGTGTAGCGGATGGAGTTATCAACCAAGTTCTTGACCAAGGCGATCATGTCCAGTTCGCTCGCCCACACCTGGGCGTCTTGTGTGCCTTCGACACCGATGTCGATGTGCTTGGCCTCGGCCAGCGGCATGAGGTCTTCCAGTACGCGGCGGTAGATGCCTTGAACGGATACCTGCGACTGCGGCAAGTCGGCAGCCGACTGCGCCTTGGCCAAAGTCAGGAGTTGATCCAGCAGGCTACGGCCACGCTCGATCCCTTGGCGCAGCACTGTTAGCCGATCACGTGCCAGCTCGGACATTTCCGCGTCTGCCAGCCGTTCCGCTTGCAGCGACATGGCTGTAAGCGGCGAACGTAGCTCGTGTGCGGCATCCGCTACGAAGCGTCGTTGAGATTCCATTGACTGGCCGACACGGGCGAGCAAGCGATTGATCGCCACGGCAAACGGACGCACCTCGACCGGAAGGTGTCGGTCCTCGACGGGGTGCAGTTCCTGCTCGGCACGCTCGTCGATTTCCTTGGAAAGCGCGGCAATGGGCCGGAACATCTTGCGCACCAGGTCAGCGACGATCAACAGCAGCACCGGCACAAGAATCAGGAAAGGCATCACCGTGCGCAGCGCGCCATCGCGGGCGATTTCATTGCGGAAGCCGGATTCCTGAGCCACGGCAATGCGTTCGCCGACAGCCGTAGTCTTGACAAGCACGCGGAAGGTCTCACCGCCAAGCTCCAGGGTATGCAGCCCATCAGTCAGTGTCGTCGGCAGGGAAAGTGTGCCACCTGCATCCACGCTTGCCGCAGAGGAACTGGCTTCCCCCAAGCGCTGGACGATGACGCGAGATTCTTCATCGACATACTTGAGTCGGGTATCGGTGGTCGGTGCGGCCGGCGACAGACGCTGGCGATCGATGAGCTGCGCCACTTGGCGTAGCACGTCATCCTGTAGCTCGTGGGCCTCGTCGAAGGCGGACAGGAACGAAAAGACGCCCGCCACAATGGCCACCGCGAGGATGGCCAGGGACAGGGTGAAGGACAGCTTGAGCTGAACCGATTCGTTCAAGCGCTTTTTGAAACCATCCATCCGACCCCCCTGACGTTTTTGATGACCTCGCTGCCCAGCTTGCGCCGCAGGGCATGGATCAGAAATTCGACGGCATTGCTTTCGACTTCCTCCCCCCAGCCGTAGATGCGATCCTCCAGCTCGCTACGCGAGAGAATGGCACCAGGTCGCACCAGCAGGGCTTGCAGCAGCGAGAACTCACGGTTGGAAAGTTGCAGTGGGGACCCGCCGTTGACGCTGGCCTCTTTGGTGGCTGGATCGAGCGACACCACGCCATTGCTGAGGACAGGCGCCGCCGTGCCGCCCTTGCGCCGTAGGACGGCACGCATCCTGGCCAGTAGCTCCGCCATCTGGAAGGGCTTGGACACGTAGTCGTCGGCCCCGCCATCCAGGCCGCGCAGACGGTCATCCAGGCCGTCACGCGCCGTGATGATGAGCAGGGGGATCGGGTTGTCCTTGGCGCGGATGCTGGCCAGTACCTCCAATCCATCTTTGCCGGGCAGGCCCAGGTCGAGCAACACCAAGTCATAGTGCTGGCAGCCCAGCGTCGTGAGCGCCATCTGCCCGTCCTTCACCCAATCGGCGGCGTAGGACGCATCCTTCAACGCGCCCTGGATCGCGTCACCGATCATGGGGTCATCTTCGACCAGCAATACCCGCATCATTCCTCCATTCAAATTACTGTATCAAGGTAGCATTGAATTAAGCACCTTGTCCTTCAACCTGAAATGATGGTAAAGGGCGGCAAAGGCACCAATGCAGTGAAGAAGCGCCCATTCTCCTTGCTTCTATTCGACGAGATCGAAAAGGCGCACCCGAGGATTCTTGATAAGTTCCTTCAGATCCTGGAGGACGGAAGACTGACTGACGGCAAGGGGGATACCGTTCTGTTTTCCGACACCGTTATTGTGTTCACGTCGAACATTGGGGCGGCACAAATCGAAGCGGACAACCCGGACGCGCGATCAGCCTTTGTCGAGAGAGTCCGTGCGCATTTTGTGAATGAACTGAAGCGGCCGGAATTGCTTGGCCGTATCGGCGAGGGGAACATCATCCCCTTCAACTTTATGGCGGATGACAAGTTTCTCGTCGACATTGCTCGATCAAAGCTCGAGCCACTGCGGCACCGCCTCAGCGAAAAATGGGGAGCTTCTGCGCTGCAATTCGTTGACGAGACCAAGGCGCTGCAGTCGATCGTTGGCATGGTCGATCGAAGCAGCGGAGGGCGTGGTGTTCTCAACGCGCTGACAATTTACTTGTTCGACCCACTAGCTCAGTTCCTATTTGATCAGGTCGGCTCCCCAGAGAGATCCCAAGGTCGAACCATTAGGGTTGTACAAGCTGGGTCCAAACCGAACTTCGACTTCGAACTGGAGTGACCCGTGTCTTGGTTGAATCTGGCGTCGTGGATACCTTGCACGGAAGTTGAGGGGCCCGGAAGACGTGCGGCACTTTGGGTCCAAGGCTGCGACAAGCGTTGTATCGGGTGCTGCAATCCGGGCTACCTGAAGATCATGGAACGCGACATTCTGAGTGCGGAGACCATGATTGAACGCTTGCTCGCGGCACACGATGAGTGGGGTCTGGAGGGGGTCACGTTTCTTGGTGGCGAACCATTTCTTCAGGCGCAGGGACTTGCTGTGGTAGCCGAGGCGGTATCACGTGCAGGGTTGTCAGTCATGACGTTCACCGGCTACACGCTTGAGGAACTGAACGATTTGTCGCTGCTTGGCACGCGAGGCTTGCTGGCATGGACCGATGTGCTTGTCGATGGTCCTTACGAAGCATTGAACCCTGACCGCTCAAGGAACTGGGTCGGCTCAACAAACCAGCGATTTCACTATCTGACTGACCGGTACAACTCATCCATTGAAGGCGTAGATGTTCCGGAGAGAGAGGTTGAGTGGCGAATCCGCGATGATGGCCGATTGGTCGTTAACGGCTGGCCTTGCACAATCAGATAGTCGGACATCCAGCCCCATGTGTCGGCGGCCTTCCGGAACGGACTGCAGGGAGCAGGTGTCGATAAAGTCGGGCCGACCAGTGGCAAAGAAGGTAGGAAGTGCGCGGGAGGCTGCGAACTCTCCTCGGGCTTCCGTATTCGTATATAATCTCTCCTATGGTGTCCTCGCCGATGAGGCAGGGCGGTTTCCTGTAACGGGGAACTACACCACCAGAATTCACGCAAAAGCCAAGCTCAATGCTTGGCTTTTTGCATTTTTGCTCCCGCCGCAGTGTAGTCCTGCAGCTACATGGCAGGGGGTGTAAAATCGCTTGCTCCCACACTCATGCGGAGTCCTGCCGTGTACCGTTTCATTGCCTCCGACCTGGACGGCACCTTGCTGGATGAACACCACTGCGTCAACGCGCTGACTGCGCAAACCCTGCAACAACTGGAAGCACGCGGCCTGCGTTTTGCGCTGGCTACCGGCCGTCATTATCTGGATGTAAAAGGCATCCGGGATGCGCTGGGAATTGCTGCTTATCTGATCAGCTCCAATGGCGCGCGGGTGCATGACCCGGACAACCGCCTGATCCACAGCAGCAATCTGGACCCCGCCATCGTGCGCCAGATTGCCCAGCCGGAATTTGCTGCCGGGACGGTGCTGAATTTCTATCTGGATGATGCCTGGCTGATCGACCAACCCTACCAGTATCTGCTGGATCTGCATGCCGACTCCGGCCTGCACTACCAGATTGCGCCCTTGCATCAGCATGATGGAGCAGGGGTGGCCAAGGTTCTCTACATTGCGGACCATGCCCATTTGCTGACGGTTGAGGCCAAGCTACATGCAGCGCTGGGTGACCGTGCCTATATCACCTTCTCGGCGGACAATTGTCTGGAGGTGATGGCACCCGGCGTCTCCAAGGGCCATGCGCTGCAACTGGTGCTGGACGAGCTGGCTATCGATACGGCTGATTGCCTGGCGTTTGGCGATGGCCAGAACGATATCGAACTGCTGCAAACCGTGGGCCACCCGCGGGTGATGGCGAATGCCCACCCGAGGCTTGCATCGCAGCTGCCGCAGGCACAAACCGTGGCCAGCAATGCACAGTCCGGCGTGGCCCTGCATCTGCGCCAGTTGTTTGCCTTGTAAGCGTGTTCTCCTCTGCGCTACCAGCGCACCATGAAAAAGGGCTGCCAAGGCAGCCCTTTTTGTTGCTAGCAAAGCTAATCAGCCCTGCAAGGCTTGCGCCAGCGCACCGGCCTTGTCACCAACAATCAGATGCCAGGTGCCCGGCTGGGTCTGCACGCAGGCCATGACGCCGGCTTCGCGGGCCGCTGCTTCATTCAGGCTGGCCGCCTGTTTCAGCTGCACGCGCAGGCGGGTGTGGGCAATGGCTTCCACCTGCTGCACATTGCCACGGCCACCCAGTGCGGCCAGGATGGCTGCGGCTGTAGCGGCCAGTTGCGGGTCGGCCGGGGTGCTGCTGACTGCTGCCGGAGCATGGGCTGTTGCAGTGGCTGCACTGGCTGCTGCTGCCGCAGGCAGTTCGGCATCGTCACCAGCGGTTTTCAGGTAGATCTCCATATCGGTTTTCAGGTTTTCCGATTGCGGCCCGAAAATGGCCTGAATGCCGCTACCTACCTGTACCACGCCGGATGCACCCATGGCCTTGAGCTTGGCCTGGTCCACCTGTGCCGGGTTTTTCACGGCAATGCGCAGACGGGTGATGCAGGCATCCAGATTGGTGATGTTGCTGCGGCCGCCAAAGGCCAGTACCAGAGCGCGGGCGCGCTGGTCTTCGCTTACCGCACCTTCGCTGCTGCTGTCTTCATCTTCACGACCCGGTGTTTTCAGGTTGAATTTCAGGATGACGAAGCGGAACACGCTGTAGTAGATGACGGCGTAGATCGGCCCCAGGATGAATACATACCAGGCATGGTGCGATTTGTTGCCGATCAGGTTGAACATCAAAAAGTCGATGCCACCTTGCGAGAAGGTGAAGCCCATGTGCATGTCCAGCGAGTTGGCCACGAACTGGGCCGATGCTGCCAGGCAGGCATGGATGAAATACAGCACCGGAGCCACGAACAGGAAGGCGAATTCGATAGGTTCGGTAATACCGGTCAGGAAGGAAGTCAGTGCGGCGGAAATCATGATGCCGCCCACTTTCACCCGGTTTTCCGGCTTGGCAGTGTGCCAGATGGCGATGGCAGCAGCCGGCAGACCGAACATCTTGAACAAGAAGGCACCGGACAGCACGCCTGCGGTCGGATCACCGGCAAAGAAGCGGTTGATGTCGCCGTGGATGTGTTTGCCGCTGGCATCGACAAAGTCGCCCATTTCAAAGAAGAAGGGCACGTTCCAGATGTGGTGCAGGCCAAACGGAATCAGCAGACGCTCGACGAAACCGTACACGGTGGCGGCAGTGCGCGGGTCGCTCACGGCAGCCCATTGCGAGAAGGTCTTGATGGCACCACCGATGGGCGGCCAGACGAAGGACAGTACCGCACCCAGCACGATGGCAGCCACGGCGGTGACGATGGGCACAAAGCGCTTGCCGGCAAAGAAGCCCAGATACTGCGGCAGGCTGATGCGGTAGTACTTGTTGAACATGTAAGCCGCCAGACCACCGGCCAGAATGCCGCCGAACACACCGGTCTGGATCGACGGCATGCCCATGATGGTGTCGGGTTTCACGCCCAGCAGCCCGGCCATCACGCCCAGCGTGGTGGTCATCACCAGGAAGCCGATGGTGGCGGCAATGGCGGCCACACCGTCGTTTTCAGTAAAGCCCAGCGCCACGCCCACGGCAAAGATCAGCGGCAGGTTGCCGAAAATCACGTCACCGGCGTTTTTCATCAGCGACAGGATGGCCAGCAGCACGGTGCTCTGGGTGTGGAAGTCGGTTGCGCCAATGCCCAGCAACAGGCCGGCTACCGGCAGTACGGCAACGGGCAGCATCAGTGCCTTGCCGATTTTCTGCAGAAAAGCGAAGGATTGATCAAACATGATAGTGATTCCTGCGTAATGCTCCCGCCTGCATCAGCAGGCGAGGAGCCAGCACCGTCCGGGCAAAGCCGGACGGCAGGTTCGTCGCGCTTAGCGCGCCTGTTGTGCCAGATGGGCGCGCACTTCGGCCACCGTGCCCAGTGCCAGCACCTGCTGGGCCAGCGTACGGCATTCGTCCATGCTCCAGCGCGCCAGTGTGGCCTTGACGCTGGCCACGGCCGGTGTGCTGACCGACAGCTCGGTCACGCCCAGGCCTACCAGCACCGGGGCCGCACGTTCGTCGGACGCCAGGCCACCGCACACGCCCACCCACTTGCCGTGGGTACGGGCGCCGTCGCAAGTCATGGCAATCATGGCCAGCACGCCCGGATGCAAGGCATCGGCCTGCTTGGCCAGCTGCGGATGGCCACGGTCCATCGCCAGTACGTACTGGGTGAGGTCGTTGGTGCCGATGGAGAAGAAATCCACTTCCGGTGCAAAACGCGCAGCCAGGATCGCGGCAGACGGTACTTCCACCATGATGCCTACCTTGACGTCGGCATGGCCGCTGCTGGCCTGCTCTTCGGCCAGAATGGCCTTGGCGGCGCGCAGCTCGTCCAGGGACGCCACCATGGGGAACATGATGTGCAGGCGGGTGAGCGGAGCAGCTTGCAGAATGGCACGCAACTGGGTGCGCAGCAGATCGGGGCGATCCAGGCTGACGCGGATGCCGCGCAGGCCGAGGAAGGGGTTGTCTTCCTTGGGCAGCGGCAGGTAGGACAGCGGCTTGTCGCCACCTACGTCCAGCGTGCGCACTACCAGCGGGCGATCGCTGCCCAGCTCGCGGGCCACCGCGCAGTATTCGGCAGCCTGTTCGGCTTCGGACGGTGCGGTGTCGCGGTTATCGAACAGGAATTCCGAGCGCAACAGGCCCACGCCTTCGGCACCGGCTTTCACGGCGTCACGGGCATCGGCGGCATTGCGGATATTGGCCACTACTTCGATACGGCTGCCATCGCTGGTTTGGCCCGGCTGTTGCGACATGGCCTGTTCGGCGGCGCGACGTTCAGCCAGACGGGCGATGGCGGCTTCCGCCTCGGCCTTCTCGGTGGCGGTGGGGGCAATGTTCAGGGTACCGGCGGTGCCGTCCAGAATCACTTCACGGCCATCTTGCAGAGCCAGCGCAGCTTGCGAGATGCCGCAAATGGCCGGAATGCCCAGCGAGCGGGCCAGAATGGCCACATGGCTGGTGGCTCCGCCGGTGCGGGTGCAGAACCCCAGTACCTTGCCCGGGTCCAGCGCAGCAGTGTCGGATGGTGCCAGGTCTTCTGCAATCAGGATGGAACCGGCCGGTACATCCAGCTCGGCTTGCTTGACGCCAGCCAGCAAGGCCAGCACGCGGCGGCCTACATCGCGGATGTCGTTGGCACGCTCACGCAGCAGGGCATTGTCCTGCGCTTCCAGACGGGCAGAGTAGGCGCTGAAGGCAGCACGCCAGGCCCAGGCGGCGGATTTGCCATCGGCAAGGCCTGCATAGGTCAGGGCCAGCAGGTCCGGGTCTTGCAGCAGCTCCTGATGCATGGACAGGATGGCGCGCTTGGCCTGGTCTTGCAGCTGGGCCTTGATGGTTTCAATCTGCTCGGCAGCTTCTTCGGTTGCACGGGTGAAGTTTTGCTGCTCCACCACGCCAGCGGCACCGGCTTCCACCACGTCAAACTCTTGCAGGCGGTGGTGGAAGATGCGGCCAATGGCGATGCCGGGCGAAGCACCTACGCCAGCCAGTACGCCAGCGCTGTCCTGTTGCACTGGCTGGGTAGCAGCCGGGGCGGCTGCGGCCGGCGCTTCGTCCAGGCTCTCGCCGCAGCGGTCCAGCAGCAGTTGGGACAGTTCGGCAATGGCAGCGGCGGCATCCGGCCCGGTGGCCAGTACCCGCACCTGATCGCCATTGACGGTAGCCAGGCCCATGATGCCGACCACGGATTTGGCATTGGCCACCTTGTCGCCCAGTTGCAGCTGGATATCCGCTGCAAAGCGTTTGGCGGCGCTGGCAAATACAGCAGCCGGACGGGCATGCAGGCCGGCCGGGTTGGTCAGGGTGATGGTTTCCGAACTCAGGGTTTCGCCTTCGGCCTGGCTGGCGGCTTCAGCGCTGCCTTGCAGGTCCAGCGTCATGATGATGCTCTTGCCCGCTTCGACCAGACCGCTGGCGCAGGTGAGCTTCTCCACCACTTCACCATTGGTGATGATGATCTGGGTGAGCAGGCTGGGGGCGGTGCAGGCGACCAGGTCGAGGTCGAAGTCGATCAAGGCCTGACCGGCCTTCACCTGCTGGCCTTGCTCCACCAGCGGCACAAAGCCTTCGCCCTTGAGCATGACGGTGTCGATGCCGATATGCACCAGCACTTCGACGCCATTGTCCGAGGTGATGGTCAGTGCATGATGCGCAGTATGAATATTGCTTACGGTACCGCTGACCGGAGCCAGCAGCGAGCAGGAGGTCGGGTCCAGGGAAATGCCGTCACCCACCATTTTGCCGGCAAAAACCGGGTCGGGGACGGTATCCAGAGCGACCAGCCACCCGGAAAGGGGGGCGAGAATGTCCAGTCGTGGCGCGGGAGAGCCCATGTGAAACTCCTCAGGAGTTGATTGCAACAGTTATTTTATTACGAGCGATTGTTGGGGCAGGATTAAGCCGCAACTCGGCGCGTAAGGCAAGTGCCTAATCAGCCCGTTAAACGCAAGAATGTTGTTATTGCAGGATTAAACCCGGTTTTCTGCTGAATGTGTAGGCAGTTTGCAACTGTCTGCATCATGCCAATATTGTAATTTAGCTACAGCAGCGATGTGAAACTGGCTTGATGGCCGTCAACAAAATGGCGGGTGAATGCAACCGCAATGCCACACCCCTGAACCGCGATGTCCGGCTCAGTATGGCCGCCATGCGTTCAGCATAGCGGGATGGCGTGGGCTGGCAAGGCCGCAGTGACCGGGACGGAACGCAAAAACGCGGCCCGCCAGAGCTGGCGTGCCGCGTGAGAGATGGGGGATAAGTCGGTTTACTGCTGTTGACGCCCAGCAGGTTCACCCAAGAAGAACAGTGCCAGCGAGCTGGTGATCAGGAAGGCGGAATATTCCCAGCCGCCGCCCTGATTGGTGAACATCCAGCCATTGGCACCATGCACCAGTACGATGGTGCCGGCCAGCAGCGGCACCAGCGCCAGTGCAACCCAACGTGCTTTCAGTCCCAGGATCAGCAGCAGGCCACCACCGATTTCAGCGGCCATGGACAGATAGCCGACAAAGCCGGGGAGGCCGAGGCTGGAGAAGAACTGGGCAGTACCGGCCGGGCCGAAGACAAACAGCTTGGTAGCACCATGTGCCAGATACATCAGGCCCAGGGATACGCGCAGAATCAGGGCGGAAAGTGCGGGAGAGGTGGTGTTCATGGCAAGACTCCTGTAGCGGTTAAAGCCCGTGTGTGGATGGGCGGTGGCAGTGGGAGTATTTGACCATGCACTTATCGCTTGATAAACATGCTATAAATGAAGAAATTATTTACTAATTGGAAATTGTATGGACAGATTCTCGGAAATCCGCGCCTTTGTCACCGTGGCCGAGCAAGGCAGCTTTGCCGCTGCAGCAGACAGGCTGGACCTGTCGCGTGCCATGGTAACCAAGCTGGTGTCGGCACTGGAAGCCCGGCTGGGCGTGCGGCTGATGCATCGTACCACCCGTCGCCTGTCGCTGACCGAAGCGGGTGAAACCTATCTGGCGCAAGGCGGCGCACTGCTGGCGGAACTGGAAGACCTGGACGCGCTGCTGTCGCAAGGTGCCAGCAAGGCCAGTGGCCGCTTGCGGGTGACGGCGCCGGTTTCTTTCGGCATGCGCTTTCTGGGACGGGCGATTGCCGGTTTTCAGCGCCAGCATCCGCAGGTGGAGGTGGAACTGTCGCTGAATGACCGCAAGGTGGATCTGGTGGATGAAGGCTTTGACCTGGCAATCCGCGTGTCCAATCTGGACGATTCCAGCCTGATTGCCCGGCCACTGGCCAAGGTGCGAGACCGTCTGTGCGCATCACCGGACTATCTGTTGCGCCACGGCGTGCCGCAGCATCCGGACGAACTGGCCCAGCATGACTGCCTGATCTACACCCTGATCAACCAGCCCCATTTGTGGGAATACCAAGGGCCGGATGGCCAGCCGGGCAGGGTGCGTATCAAGGGTAGCCTGCGCGCCAATAATGGCGACATCCTCACCGACGCCGCCGTCCATGGCATGGGTATCACCCGTCAGCCGGAATTCCTGCTCCAGCAAGCGCTGGAGTCCGGACAGCTGCAAACCATTCTGGATGACTACCGCTGGTCCTGCCTGGACGTATCCGCTGTGTACCCGGTTCGCCGCCATGTGCCGGGCAAGGTAAGGGTATTTGTGGATTTTCTGGTCGACTTCTTTGCCCAGCAAAAAAACAGCCCGTCGTATGACGGGCCATAAGCTGACTGAAAGGTCGAACGAGGTACAACATTAATCAGTGTTTGGCGGGTGCTGCATCCGGCTCTGGCAGCACTTCACCATTCAGCACACGCTGCATGCGGTCGGTATCCAGCGCCTTTTCCCACTTGGCTACCACCACGGTGGCCACGCCATTGCCAATCAGGTTCGTGATGGCGCGTGCTTCGGACATGAAACGGTCCACACCAATCAGCAGCGCCAGGCCTTCCACCGGCAGCTTGCCGCCCAGTGTGGCCAGCGTGGCTGCCAGGGTGATGAAACCGCCGCCGGTAACGGCAGCTGCGCCCTTGGAAGTGAGCAGCAATACGCCGATGATGCCCAGCTCTTCACCCAGGCTCAGCTGCACATTGGTAGCCTGGGCAATGAAGATGGCTGCCATGGTCAGGTAGATGGAAGTACCGTCCAGGTTGAAGGAGTAACCGGTCGGTATCACCATGCCCACCACCGGTTTGGCGCAGCCCAGGTGTTCCATCTTCTTCATCATGCCCGGCAGGGCGGATTCGGACGAAGATGTACCCAGCACCAGCACGATTTCTTCCTTGATGAAGGCCAGGAACTTGAAGATGCTGAAGCCATTGAAGCGGGCGATGGCGCCCAGCACGATGAAGACGAAGGCAAAGCAGGTGAGGTAAACGCAGGCCATCAGGAAGCCCAGCTGTTTGAGCGAACCCACACCGTATTTGCCAATGGTGAAGGCCATGGCACCGAACGCACCGATCGGGGCCAGCTTCATCAGCATGTTGATTACGCCGAACAGCGCATGCGAGAACTCGTCCAGCATGGAAATGACGGTCTTGCCGCTGCTGCCCATGCGGGTGAGTGCCAGGCCCAGCAATACCGAGAACAGCAATACCTGCAGGATTTCACCGGTGGCAAACGCGCCCACCACGGTATCCGGGATGATGTGCAGCAGGAAGTCGACGGTATTCATGTCCTTGGCACCGGCGGCAAACTTGGCCACCGACTTGGCATCCAGCGTGTGCGGGTCCACATTCAGGCCGGCACCGGGCTGCAGCAGGTTCACCACCACCAGGCCAATCACCAGTGCCAGCGTAGTCACGACTTCAAAGTAAAACAGCGCCTTGACGCCGACGCGGCCCACTTCCTTCATGTCGCCCATCTTGGCAATGCCCACCACCACGGTGGAGAAAATGATGGGGGCGATCATCATCTTGATCAGCTTGATGAATGCATCACCCAGCGGCTTCATCTTGGCGGCGGCTTCCGGATAGAAAGCCCCCATCAGTACGCCGATGGAGATGGCAACCAGCACCTGGAAATACAGGCGCGAGTGGAGCGGTGTTTTGGCTTGCATGTCTGGTCTCTTGTTCTCGGATATTCAGAGGTTGAGCGTTGTTCCGGATCCTGATGGATCCTGTTGTTGGGCACATCCTAGCAAGCGCTGGGTTTTTGGCTAATTGCTGATATCCCTAAGCTGTAGCGGAAAATGCAGATTCATGTGCAGGGTGTTTGGAAGTTCAGAAAATTCTTGCAACTAATGCGCACGCTGCCGTCACTTCTGACAGCTTTTTCGGATTGTTCATTTAGCGTGAGCAGGAAAGAATCTTCCCTTTATCAGCATTTCGCCTTACCGGAACGAAGGGATGGCGGACAGCTTGTAATTTGCTGCACTGTGCCGCAAGCAGGCTTGATGAATGAATGCTGGTGTTATCGGTGGACTGTTGTCCGCAGACCGTTAAAGGATGATTTCATGGTAAAGGCCGACACGATTCCTGCCGAAGTACGCGAGCGTATCCATCGCGTTGCTACCGAGCTGTATGCCAAGTCAGGCTACCACGCACTGCCCGCGCTGGATGAGGTTCGCAAATGTGCCAACGTCGACATGAATGTGGCCAGTCTGGTACTCAAGGAATGGCGCAAGATTCAGCCGGTCAGCCCCGCGCCACTGGGTAGCAAGCTGCCCACGCCGGTCGAAGAGGCTGGCCTGGCAGCAATTGATGCCGTCTGGCAGCATGCCCAGCAATTTGCCAATCAGCATCTGCGAGCCGCCCAGGCAGGCTGGCAAACCGAGCGTGAAGAGCTGGATGCGCTGCGTGCCGAGCTGGCCGAGGCCTTCGAGCGACAGGCTGCCGAACTGGAAGCCACCAGTCAGCAACTGAGCATGGTGCTGGCACTCAATGCCCGCCAGCAACAGGAGCTGGAGCGGGCGGCACCACGGCTGGATGAGTCTGCCAATCGACTGGGGGAAACCGAGTCGCGGCTGGTCGCAGTGGAGCGCGAGCTGGGTGAAACCCATGACAAGCTGGCGCAATCCTACGACGATGTACGCGCGCTGCGTCAGCAATGTGACGAGTTGCGCAAGGAGTGCGACAACTTGCGCAAGCAGCAGGCAGAATTGCAAGAAGAGCTGCGGGTGCAGCGTTCCGACAAGGAAAGTGCACATCGTGCCGTGGCCAGTCTGCGTCAGCAGTTGCAATCTGCTAGTGGCGGAAGCCCGGCTACCCCCGCCAGTGCGCAGGAAGCGGTGGCCGATGTGAAGGAAACCGCTGAACTCGAAGCCGCAGCCTATGGCCAGTCGGTTAGCAACCGCTTGACCACATCTTCGCGTGCGGCTGACCTGATCGTCCGTTCACGCTGAGAACAAGAACTGGTGCCCGTTGGTGGCACCAGCGCTTCTTGCCACTCAATGAAACTGGCGAATATAAGACGCCACCCCGCCCAATAGCATTTCAATCGAAATCGCGGTCAGCACCAGTCCCATCAGGCGTTCCAGTGCAGTAATGGCCTGCTCCCCCAGCAGCTTTTGCAAGCGCCCGGAAAACAGGAACACCACGGTAGTCACCAGCATGCAGATGGTGAGCGCGCCTATCCATTCCAGCATGCGCGCCGGTTCGCGGGTGGACATCAGCAATACCGTGGCCATGGCCGAAGGGCCGGCAATCAGCGGAATGGCAATCGGCACGATAAAGGGCTCGCCGTGCATCTTGTCGCTGCCGAACACGCTACCGCCTTCGCTGGGGAAAATCATTTTCAGCGCAATCAGGAACAGGATTACCCCGCCTGCTACCTGCATGGACTGATCGGTCAGGTGCATCACGTCCAGAAAATTCCGCCCGAAAAACATGAAAGTCAGCAGCACCAGAAAAGCGATCAGGCATTCGCGGTACACCACTTTCTTGCGGCGCTCCGGTTTGACTTGTTTGAGTGCGGAGATGAACAGCGGAATATTACCGAGCGGATCGGTAATCAGGATCAGCAAGACCGTGGCGGAAATGAAAGAAGTTTGCATGGTGGTGTCGACGTGTTGGTCAGTGAAACATTCTGCCGGCGGCAGATTTTATTTTAGTTGCTGCCTGCAAAGGGATGCAGGCAGTAAAGCAAACAAGCCCGGGAATGCCGGGCTTGTCAGGCTGCTGACAAAGTAACTGATGTGATTGCACAGGGCCCGGCACCGCCGGGCCTTGTCCATTACATTTACAGCGTCTTATTCGGCAGCGCTGTCATCTGCGTTGGCATCATCTGCTGCCGGCTTTTCCCGGCGAGCGCTGCCAGCCACCATGGGGATGGCAAACAGACGGCAGGGCAGCGAGCCGTTGAACAGCGGGGTGCGGCGCTTGACCGACAGGTGGATCAGGTCGGACAGGCGCAAGTCGCCGGTAAAGAAGTGGGCAGTCCAGCCGGCAAAGTGGGCCTTCAGCCAGTCACCCAGCTGCGGGTACAGCTCGGCCAGCGCGTCCTGCTCGTCCATGCGCACGCCATAAGGCGGGTTGGTGACAATGAAGCCGCTATCGGCAAACGGGCGTGCTTGCAGCACGTCTTGTGCCTGCAGCTCGATGGCATCGGCCAGACCAGCGCGTTGCAGGTTGGCACGGGCTACCGGCAGCATGTTGCGGGCGCGGTCGCTGCCTTTGATCGCCAGATTACGCACCGGCAGTTCTGCCGCGCGCGCTTCGCTCAGCAGCGCTTCCCAGGACAGGGCGTCAAATTCGCGCAGGCGCTGGAAACCAAAGCGGCGGTTGCGACCCGGCGCGCGTTTGAGTGCGATGTCGGCCGCTTCCACCAGGAAGGTGCCGCTGCCGCACATCGGGTCCAGCAAGGGCTGGCTGCCATCGTAACCGGCAATCAGCAGAATGCCGGCCGCCAGGTTTTCCCGCAGCGGGGCTTCACCGGTTTCTTCACGCCAGCCGCGCTTGAACAGCGGTTCGCCGCTGGTATCCAGATAAATGGTGGCATGGTCGCGGGTGAGGAAGGCGTGGATGCGCATGTCCGGTGTGCGGGTGTCCACATTGGGACGACCGGCATTGGCCTGACGGAAGCGGTCGCACACGGCGTCCTTTACCTTGAGCGAAACAAAATCCAGGCTGCGCAGCTGTGCGCCGATGGCATCGGTTTTTACCTTGATGCTGCGCGATACATCGAACCAGCGCGGCCAGTCGATCTGCATGGCCAGCTGGTAGATATCGCTTTCTTGCTGGTAACCGCCTTCGGCCAGCTTCAACAGCACACGGCTGGCGGTGCGGCTGTAGAGGTTGGCCTTCATCATGATGTCGGCGTCGCCACGGAAGGCTACCCCGCCGTCCACCTTGCTGACATCGTTGGCACCCAGTGCGTTAAGTTCGGCCACCAGCGTCATTTCCAGGCCGCGCGGGCAGGGGGCGAACAAGGCCAGTTGCTTGTCGCGCAGGCCGGTCAGCGCATATACCGCTTGCGCGGCCAGCTTGTCGTTCCATGCCGGTTTGTCAGCACTTCTGACCTGGCGGCTGTCGTGCTGGCGCGGGTCGCGCTCCATGCGGTGTTTGTTGTCAAAGGGCTTGAGGCTGGCCGGGGAGTTGCCGCGCTCGCGCGGTTCCCAGCTGCGTTCATGACGGGCATCGCGACGCGGGCTGTCCTCGCGCTGGAAGCGCTCACGCGGTGCGCTGTCTTCCCGGCGATCTGCCGGTTTGGAGAACAGCTTGCGTGGTGCGTTTTCCTGCACCGGTTCGTCGCGGCGGAAGCGGTTTTCCCGTTCAGCAGCCGGTGCCGGCAGGATTTCCGGGTCGTAATAGCTGGCCGCATCATTGCGTTCCACGCGGCGCGGGGCTTGCTCGCGCGGCTGCTCGTCACGGCGGAAGCGGTT
>NZ_JAYSDA010000019.1:16712-90574 GCF_041914625.1 Aquitalea pelogenes
TCGTCACGGCGGAAGCGGTTTTCCCGTTCAGCAGTCGGTGCCGGCAGGATTTCCGGGTCGTAGTGACGGGCGGCATCATTGCGCTCGAAACGGCGCGGAGCCTGTTCCCGTGGCGGCTCGTCACGGCGGAAGCGGTTATCACGCGGCGCGCTGTCTTCACGGCGCTCGGCCGGCTTGGAGAACAGCTTGCGCGGGCCTTGCTCTGCCGCCGGAATGGTCGGTGCCGCCGCTGGTGTGTCGCGTTCCACATGACGCGGCACATGAGGTTTGTGTTCGATCTGGCGATCCGGCTGGCTGTTCAGCGGTTTGCGGCCGGACGGGCCGCGGTCACGCTGATAGCTGCGCTCGCCTTCCGGACGGCGCGATTCATGCAGATCGCCACGGCTATCGGCCGGATGCAGGCTGCGCGGTGCCGAGGCATCGCGCTCGCGCGGCGGGTAGGGCTTGCGCTCGCGGTCGTCGCGGTTGAACGGTTTGCGCTCGCCATCACGCGGCTCGAAACGGCGCGGCTCGCCATCACGCGGCGGATAAGGCTTGCGCTCGCGGTCGTCACGGTTGAACGGTTTGCGCTCGCCATCACGCGGCTCGAAACGGCGCCGCTCGCCGTCGCGTGGCGGATAGGGCTTGCGTTCGCGGTCGTCACGGTTGAACGGTTTGCGCTCGCCATTACGCGCATCGAAACGGCGCGGCTCGCCGTCGCGTGGCGGATAAGGCTTGCGTTCGCGGTCGTCACGGTTGAACGGTTTGCGTTCACCGTCACGCGTATCAAAGCGGCGCTGTTCTCCCTGGCGTGGCGGCTGGCCTGCTGCCGGACGGCGCGAGGAATAAGGATCGCGCGGGCCATCGGCTGACGCTGCCTTTTTCTGGATGATGGGTCCCTTGGCCGTGCCATCGGCGGGTGCGGCGGCACTACCAGCGGCAGGCTGAGCGGAGGAGGTGTCGCTGCTGCTGACATCGCGGCGCAGATTGGCGCGCTGGCGTGAACGGAAAGTGGCCATGGGTACATCCTTCAAATAAGCAAGCTTTAAGCAATCTTCCATTTTACCTTATTTGCAGGCGCACTGCTTGGTGCTGCTCCGCCTTTCAGGTAGCATGTCCGGTTCCCTTTTGTTTTGGCGCGGCTTTGCCATGTTGCAGGATTCATTTGCCACCCGTCTGGTGGCCTGGCAGGAACAGCACGGCCGGCACGATCTGCCCTGGCAGGTGAGTGACCCTTACCGGGTATGGCTGTCCGAGATCATGTTGCAGCAAACGCAGGTGACTGCGGTGCTGGGCTATTACGCCCGCTTCCTGCAGCAATTCCCTGACGTGGTCAGCCTGGCGGCCGCGTCTGTCGATGAGGTGCTGGCCTTGTGGAGCGGCCTTGGCTATTACAGCCGGGCGCGCAATCTGCACAAGGCCGCCCGCATGGTGATGGATGAATTTGGCGGACGGTTCCCGCAACAGCGCGAGGACATCCAGCGCCTGCCCGGTGTCGGGCGCTCTACTGCTGCCGCAATCGCAGCCTTTGCCTTTGGCCAGCGGGAAACCATTCTGGACGGTAATGTCAAACGCGTCTTGACACGTTGCTTCGGCATCAGTGGTTTTCCCGGTGAGAAGGCAGTGGAAAACCGGCTGTGGACGCTGGCAGAATCCTTGCTGCCGGCTGACGCTGCGCAGATGACTGCCTACACCCAGGGCCTGATGGATCTTGGCGCCACTGTGTGCGGCCGCAAGCCGGCCTGTACCGTGTGCCCGATGGTGGATGGCTGTGTAGCCGCACAGCAGGGGCGTACCCATGAGTTGCCCACTCCGCGACCAAAGAAGGCGGTGCCCACCCGTCACACCGTCATGTTGCTGGCACAGCATGGCGACAAGGTGTGGCTGGAGCGCCGGCCGCCTACGGGTATCTGGGGCGGCTTGTTATCCCTGCCAGAATTTGCCGACTCCATGGCAGTGGAAAGCTGGCTGGCCGAGCAGGGCAGTGGTGATGTGCTGCCCTCCTGGCCGGAGCTGGAACATGTGTTTACCCATTTTCGCTTGATCATCACCCCGGTGCCGGTACGGCTGGATACGCTGGCCGGCTCCCGGATACAGGATTCCGCCGGCCAGTGGCTGCCATTGGCGCAGGCACTGGAGGCCGGATTGCCCGCCCCGGTCAAACGGCTGTTGCAGCGTTTGAATGCGTGAGTGCGGCGTATTGGTATTCTTTTTTCGTGCAGCCTTGCTGCCCAGGTGTGAAATATGGTTTCCGTAGTGCGTTCGATGGCCGATACCCTGGCCGATGCAGCCGACCCGAAACGGTGGCTGGAACAGATGTCCGCAGCTCTGCCCGAGGCCGAAGCCAGCCTGCTGGCACGTGCCTTTGAAGCCGCGCGCGAGCTGTATCGCGGCAAGGGGCTGGTGAGCACCGGCGAGGACCTGTTCAGCCATGCGGTGTCTGCCGCGGCCATTGTGGCCGACCTTAACCTGCTGACCGACGCCATTGTCGCCACCCTGCTGTTTGCCGTGCCGGATCACAAGCCCGACTGGCAAGGGTGGATGACCGAGAATTTCGGCCAGACCGTCACCGTGCTGGTGGATGGGGTGGGCGGCGTGCGCCGCATTACCGAACTGGCGCGCATCGACAAGCTGGAAACCCCGGAAGAACGTGCCCGCCAGGCGGAAACCATGCGCAAGATGCTGCTGGCCATGGTGGCGGATATCCGCGTGGTGCTGATCAAGCTGGCCTGGCGTACCCAGACCATGCATTACCTGCCCCATGTGCATGACGAAGCGGTGCGGCGCGCCATTGCCACCGAAACGCTGGACCTGTTTGCCCCGCTGGCCAACCGCCTGGGTGTGTGGCAGATCAAGTGGGAGCTGGAGGACCTGGGCTTCCGCCACACCGAACCGGACAGCTACAAGAAAATTGCCAAGCTGCTGGACGAGCGCCGGCTGGAGCGCATCGATTATATCGACCGGGTGCTGGATACCCTGCGCTCCGAACTCAAGGCTGCCGGGGTCAAGGCCGAAGTGGCCGGGCGGCCCAAGCACATCTTCTCCATCTGGAAGAAGATGAAAAAGAAAAAGCTCGACTTTACCGAGCTGTACGACATCCGCGCCGTACGCATCCTGGTGGAAAAACTGCCGGACTGCTACACCGCGCTGGGCATCATCCACGGCATGTGGCAGCCGATTCCCGGCGAGTTTGACGACTACATTTCCCACCCCAAGGCCAATAATTACCGCAGCCTGCACACCGCGGTGATCGGCCCGGAGGACAAGGCGCTGGAGGTGCAGATCCGCACCTTCGAAATGCACGAACATGCCGAATTCGGCGTGGCCGCGCACTGGCGCTACAAGGAAGGCGGCAAGGGCGATGCGCAATACGAGGAAAAGATTTCCTGGCTGCGCCAACTGCTGGACTGGCGCGAGGAAATGTCCGACCGCGAAGGCCTGGCCGAAGCTTTCAAGACCGAGCTGTTCTCCGACACCATCTACGTACTGACCCCGCAAGGCCGGGTGCTGGCGCTGCCACATGGCGCCACCCCCATCGACTTTGCCTACGCCATTCACACTGGCCTTGGCAATCGCTGCCGGGGGGCCAAGGTGGAAGGGCAGATCGTGCCCCTGTCCACCCCGCTGCAAAACGGCCAGCGGGTAGAAGT
Source organism: Aquitalea pelogenes (assembly GCF_041914625.1). NCBI lineage: Bacteria > Pseudomonadati > Pseudomonadota > Betaproteobacteria > Neisseriales > Chromobacteriaceae > Aquitalea > Aquitalea pelogenes. The sequence continues at coordinate 20,342 of NZ_JAYSDA010000019.1, forward strand.
GCTGACCGCCAAGGAAGGCGGACCTTCGGTCAACTGGCTGCACGATGGCTGGGTGAAAAGCCACCGCGCCATCTCCAAGATCCGCCAGTACATCCGCATGCAGAATGCGGACACGGTGCGCGAAACCGGCAAGCAATTGTTTGAGCGCGAGCTGGCCCGCCACCCGCATCAACAACCCAACCTCACCCTGCTGGCGGAAAAACTGGGTTACGCCAAGCTGGAAGAAGTGTACGGCGCGATGGGCCATGGCGAACTCAGCGTCCGTGCGGTCGCCAATGCGATTGCCAGCTTTGCCCCGCCGCCACCGGCGGATGTGGAGCCGGAAAGCATCATCCGCGCCAGCAAGGGCGGCCATGATGCGGGCGGCATCCTGATTGAAGGGGTGGATAACCTGATGACGGTACTGGCCAAGTGCTGCAAGCCGGCACCGCCGGATGCCGTGGTCGGCTTCGTCACCAAGGGGCGTGGCATTTCCATTCACCGCACCAATTGCCTCACGCTCAAGCGCCTGTCGGCCGATGTGCCGGAACGGCTGATTGCCGCCGGCTGGGGCGATCAGAAAAGCAGCGTGTTTCCGATTGATATCGAGGTGGTGTCGCTGGATCGTGGCGGTCTGCTGCGCGATATTTCCGATGTGCTGTCCCGCGAAAAGCTCAACCTGATTGCCGTCCACACCCTGTCGCGCGATATGCGTGCCAAGATGCGCTTCACCGTGGAAGTACGCCAGGTGCAGGACATCAGCCGCGTGCTGGCGCGCATGATGGAGCTGCCGGGCGTCACCGATGCGCGCCGGGTGTAAGCACTGGTCATGAGCGAGCCGTTTTGCGGTACCAAGGCAGCGCTGTTTTATCAGGACAGCCTGCTGGTGTATCTGCGCGATGACAAAGCGGGGCTGCCCTTTGCCGCCTGCTGGGATTTTCCCGGCGGCGGGCGGGAAGGGCAGGAGAGCCCGTTTGCCTGCCTGCAACGCGAAACGCGGGAAGAATTCGGCATCCTGTTACAGCCTGCACAAATCGTCTGGCAGCGCAGCTATCCCAGCTGGCATCGGCCCGGCGCGCAAAGCGTGTTCATGGCGGGCAGGCTGGAAACTTCCCAGGCTGAGGCCATCCGCTTTGGCGACGAAGGCCAATACTGGTGCTGGATGAAACCCGGGGACTATCTGGCACAAAGCGCAGCGGTCCCCTACCTGCAGCAACGCTTGCAGGACTATCTGCAGGCAGCGGCAATACGCACGCAATAAATGCCGCATGGCGCTCATGTCAGGTGACAGTACGGTCATTGCCGATTGATTTCAATTGAAGATATTTCCATAATCGCTCCTCTGAATCTGCCGGCCATCGCCAGCCATGCAGATGACAACCAAGCAGGAATCCCATGTCAGAACTCATCACTGCCGCGCGTCGCGCCCTGTCCATGATGGACCTCACCTCTCTGAACGATGACGATACCGATGCACGCATCGTTGCCCTGTGCCAGCAAGCCAGCAGTAGTGCCGGTACGGTGGCGGCAGTCTGCGTCTATCCCCGTTTTGTTGCACTGGCGCGCCGCACGCTGGATGAGCTGGGCCTGCAACAAGTCAAGGTGGCCACGGTCAGCAACTTCCCGGCTGGTGGCGATGACATCGCGCTGGCTGTCGCCGAAACCGCAGCGGCCATCGCAGACGGTGCTGACGAGGTGGATGTGGTGTTTCCGTACCGTGCCCTGCTGGCAGGCAATGCCGAAGTCGGGGCCGAGCTGGTGGCCACCTGCAAGGAAGCCTGCGGCGACAAGCTGCTCAAGGTCATCATCGAAAGCGGCGAACTGAAAGAACCGGCCCTGATCCGCCAGGCCAGCCTGATCGCAATCGAGGCCGGGGCCGACTTCATCAAGACCTCCACCGGCAAAGTGGCGGTGAATGCCACGCTGGATGCCGCCGGCATCATGCTGGCCGCCATCCGCTCCACCGGCGCGCTGTGTGGCTTCAAGGCGGCGGGCGGCGTGCGCACGGCAGCCGAAGCCGCTGAATATATCGACCTGGCCGAACACCTGCTGGGCGAGCACTGGGTGAGCCCGGAACATTTCCGCTTTGGTGCCTCCAGCCTGCTGGCCAATCTGCAGGCAGAAATCAGCGGCGGGGCAGCTACTGCCGGTGGCGCTTACTGAGCCACGCCACCGCAATCAGCTGCATGCAGGCCGAAGCCCGTCTTCGGCCTTGTCTATTGGCAGGGCGGTCGGCCTTGCCCATCCAGCAGGAGAAACCCATGTTTTTACCTCAGGAAGTCATCCGCAAGAAGCGCGACGGCCAGACACTGTCGGCCGAGGAAATCCGCCAGTTCGTGGCCGGCATCACTGATGACAGCGTGGCCGACAGCCAGATAGCCGCCCTGGCCATGGCGGTGTATTTCCAGGGCATGGAGCTGTCGGAAAATGTTGAACTGGCCATGGCCATGCGTGATTCGGGACGCTGTCTGCGCTGGGACGACCTGCACCTGCCAGGACCGGTGCTGGACAAGCACTCCACCGGTGGGGTGGGCGATGTGGTGTCGCTGATGCTGGGGCCGCTGATTGCCGCCTGTGGCGGCTTTGTGCCGATGATTTCCGGACGCGGTCTGGGGCATACCGGGGGCACGCTGGACAAGCTGTCGGCCATTCCCGGCTACAACCCGTTTCCCACGCCGGAACGCCTGCGTCAGGTGGTGCGCGAAGTCGGCGTGGCCATCATCGGCCAGACCCGCGATCTGGCCCCGGCAGACCGGCGCTTTTACGCCACGCGAGACATCACAGCCACGGTGGAATCCATCGCGCTGATCACCGCCTCCATCCTGTCCAAGAAACTGGCTGCCGGGCTGGATGTGCTGGTGATGGACGTCAAGGCCGGCAGCGGTGCCTTCATGCCCACCATGGCACAGTCCATTGCGCTGGCCGAACGCATTGTCCATGTCGGCAATGGCGCCGGGGTCCGTACCCGCGCCCTCATTACCGACATGAGCCAGCCGCTGGCCAGCACCGCCGGTAACAGCCTGGAAACCCTGGAAGCCGTGCGCTACCTGCGTGGCGAGGCTACCAACCCGCGCCTGCATGCCGTCACCATGGCCTTGTGCAGTGAAATGCTGCTGGCCAGCGGCCTGGCCAAGGATATGGTGGATGCCGGGCAGCGGCTGCAAACAGCACTGGACTCCGGTCGTGCCGCCGAAATTTTCGGTCGCATGGTATCGGCACTGGGTGGGCCGGCCGACCTGCTGGAACAGCCGGAACGCCATCTGGCAGCAGCACCGCTGGTACGTCCGGTCTATGCTGAGCATGGCGGCTTTGTCAGCGCCATGGATACCCGAGCACTGGGCATGGCTGTGTGCGCCCTGGGCGGTGGTCGTCGTCAGGCCAGCGACCAGCTGGACTACCGTGTCGGACTGAGTGGCTTTGCCGAACTGGGTGCCGAACTGATGCCGGACACCCCCTTGCTGTTCATCCATGCCGCCGACGCCGCCAGTGCCGACGAAGCCGAACGCCGGGTGCGCGAGGCCATTCAACTCGCGCCACAAGCACCCGCAGCACTGCCGCTGGTGTATCAGACCATCCGCCAGCCGGAACAGGAGCCATCGCAATGAAACGCGCCATCATTCTGATACTGGATTCGCTGGGCATCGGGGCGGCTGCAGATGCGCCACTGTTCGGCGATGCAGGCAGCAACACCTTGGGCCATATCGCCATGGAAGCCGCTGCCGGCCGTGCCGACAAGGGGCGCAGCGGCCCCTTGCAATTGCCCAATCTGTCACGCATGGGACTGGGCCATGCCTGCCAGCTGTCCTCCGGCTATTTCCCGGAAGGCATGGAGCCGGCAACCCCCATCGCTGCCTACGGTTATGCCCGCGAACTGTCCAGCGGCAAGGACACGCCGTCCGGCCATTGGGAAATCGCCGGTGTGCCGGTGCTGTTCGACTGGGGTTATTTCACCGACAAGGACAACAGTTTTCCGCCTGCCTTGCTGGATGAGATTGTCAGCAAGGCCGGTTTGCCAGGCTTCCTCGGCAATTGCCATGCATCGGGCACGGAAATTCTCGACCGCCTGGGCGAGGAACACATGCGCACCGGCAAGCCCATTTTCTATACTTCGGCCGATTCGGTATTCCAGATCGCCTGCCACGAAGAAACCTTCGGGCTGGAGCGCTTGTACCAGCTGTGCCAGATCACCCGCGAAGCGCTGGAGCCTTACAATATCGGCCGCGTCATTGCCCGACCGTTTCTGGGAGAGGGCAAGGGCGGCTTTGTCCGCACCGGCAACCGCAAGGACCTGGCACTGCCGCCGCCCGCTGCCACCGTGCTGCAAAAGCTGGCCGACGCCGGCGGGCAGGTGGTGTCCATCGGCAAGATTGCCGATATCTATGCCCATGTCGGCATTACCGAACAGCACAAGGCCACCGGTTTCGACCAGATCTGGGATGCCACGCTGGCGGCCATGCGCAACACGCAACAGCGCGCCATCATCATGGCCAACTTCGTCGATTTCGATTCCAGCTATGGTCATCGGCGTGATATCGCCGGTTACGCCAGAGCGCTTGAAGAGTTCGATCGCCGCCTGCCCGAAGTCATGGCTGCCTTGCAGCCGGACGATATCCTGATTCTGTCGGCCGATCATGGCTGCGACCCTAGCTGGTCCGGCACGGATCACACGCGCGAGCATATTCCGGTGCTGTGTTATGGCCATGGCGTGCCCGCCGGCTCCATTGGCGCGCGCAGCACCTTTGCCGACATCGGCCAGAGCGTGGCCAGCCATCTTGGCCTGCCTGCCATGGATTACGGGTCTTCCTTTCTGAACTGAGCACGCCACACAAGGAGAAGCACAATGGCTACCCCGCACATCAATGCCCAGAAGGGCGATTTTGCCGAAACCGTGCTGATGCCCGGCGATCCGCTGCGCGCCAGAATGATTGCCGAAACCTTTTTGCAGGATGCCCGCGAAGTTACCAGCGTGCGCAATATGCTGGGCTATACCGGCAGCTACCAGGGCAAGCGTCTGTCGGTGATGGCACACGGCATGGGCATCCCCTCTGCCAGCATCTACACCACCGAGCTGATCCAGCACTACGGAGTGAAAAACATCATCCGTGTCGGCTCCTGCGGTGCCGTGACCGCCAAAACCCAGTTGCGCGAGTTGTACATCGCCATGGGTGCCTGTACCGACAGCAAGGTCAACCGCATGCGGTTCAACAATCATGACTTTGCCGCCATTGCCGATTACACCCTGCTGCGTACCGCCATGGATGCCGCCCAGCAACTGGGACGTACCGTCAATGTGGGGAATGTGTTTTCCGCAGACCTGTTCTACGGCGTGGAACCCACCATGCTGGAAGTGCTGGAGCGGATGAACGTGCAAGTCATCGAAATGGAACTGGCCGGTATCTACAGCGTGGCTGCGCAGTACGGTGCGCGTGCGCTGGGAATCCTGACGGTGTCCGACATCATCCCGACCGGTGAAGCCACCAGTGCGGAAGAGCGGCAAACCACCTTCCGCGAGATGATGGAGCTGGCGCTGGAGACGGCAATCCGCTTATAGCAACATGCTGCCATGCAGCAGCGTGGTTTCGCTAAAACGCGCTCAGCTACTGCTGCCCTGCCGCTGCAAAGCAGGTTTTCTGAATGCACATCAGAATGGCAAGCAAGTTGTCTGTCTGATTTGTTGTTTAATATCAGTGGCTTGCTGATGTGTTGCAGTTGGCGCACTATTTTTAGTGCAGTGCACAAAAAATACTTGCCAAACCAGGGGGTGGTCCTGATAATGAAACCTGCATCAGGACGTGGCATGCAATGTGTGCGTTTTGGTGTTGTCTCCTCCATCCTCCTTCTTTTAGGTGAAACTTGGCGCAATCAACATGGATTGCGCTTTTTTTTTGCCCGGCGCATGTCCGGCTGCCGGCAATCAAGTATTCTCTCGTCCATATGGCGTTTTTCTGCCCGGTTGTGGCAAAAAAGACCGCTTTCCCGTCCCGTTTCAGCATTGTCATTTGCTTTGTTACACAATGGTTTGACAGTGGGAAGGGCACTGCATTAGAATCCGTAACTTTCAAGAATTACGATGGAAGAGTTCCATGAAGACCTTTTCTGCCAAGCCGCATGAGGTTAAGCGCGAGTGGTTCGTGGTCGACGCCGAAGACAAGGTGCTGGGTCGCCTCGCCGCCGAAATCGCTCACCGCCTGCGTGGCAAGCACAAGCCGGAATACACTCCGCACGTTGATACCGGTGACTACATTGTTGTAGTCAACGTTGACAAACTGCGTGTTACTGGTACCAAAGCGCTGGACAAGAAGTACTACCGTCACTCCGGTTACCCGGGCGGTATCTACGAACGCAACTTCACCGAACTGCAAAACCAGTTCCCGGAACGCGTTCTGGAAAAAGCCGTTAAAGGCATGCTGCCGAAGGGTCCGCTGGGCTACGCCATGATCAAGAAGCTCAAGGTGTACGCTGGTACCGAACATCCGCACACTGCCCAGCAGCCCAAAGTGCTGGAATTTCGTTTTTAAGGCATAGAGAATGAACGGTAAATACTACTACGGCACCGGCCGTCGCAAGAGCTCCGTAGCTCGCGTGTTCATGCAAAAGGGTAGCGGCCAGATCATCGTTAACGGCAAGCCGGTTGACGAATACTTCTCCCGCGAAACCGGTCGCATGGTTATCCGCCAGCCGCTGGTTCTGACCGAAAACACCGAATCCTTCGACATCAAGGTTAATGTTGTTGGTGGTGGTGAAACTGGTCAGGCAGGTGCTATCCGTCACGGTATCACCCGCGCTCTGATCGACTTCGACGCAGTCCTGAAGCCGGCTCTGTCCGCTGCAGGCTACGTAACCCGCGATGCGCGTGAAGTTGAACGTAAAAAAGTCGGCCTGCGCAAAGCTCGCCGCGCCAAGCAGTTCTCCAAGCGTTAATCGCCTGGTGCTGTTTATGCAAAAGCCGCCTTCGGGCGGCTTTTTCTTTTGCTGTTGGTTGTCTTTCTTCCCTGCCGCATTGCTTCTTTCCTGTTGCTCCCATCTTGCTTGCCCAAGTCGAAACAGTACCGCTGGTACTTGCTTGCGGTCGCTGTTTCTTTACCTGAAATAATACCCTATTCATATTAATGTCTTTAAGCTGTCATTTAAATTGATTAGTTTACAAAGAAAATGGCAGCAAGTTTAACGGGTTTACCCTGGTGAATAGTCGGTGTATGGTGGCCCCCTTTTGTCTTTTGGCCCACGCCGTCCAGTGGGCAGGTTGTAGCCCGGTAAGGCTGCCGCCAGGATGCAGATCAACAGGAAATCCAGATGTCTTTGAAGCAACGCCTGCTCGCCTTTGTCGCACTACTGTTAGTGATTGTCATTACTCTTCTGGCAGTCTTGTCATACCAACGCATGCGCGCAGAAATCATCGTCGGGGTGCGTCATGAGCTGGACGCCGCCATGCTGGGAAACCGCAGCGCGCTGGCCAACTGGCTGGGCCAGCGAAAGGATGCGGTGGAGGCCACGGCGACATCGCTGCTGGATACTGGTGACATCCTGCCCCAGTTGCAGGAAGGCAAGACGGCAGGCCGCTTCGACCAGCTGTTTGCCGGTTATGCCGACAAACGCATGGTTTACCAGCTGGCTGACAAGCATGCGCCGGAAGGTTACGACCCGACTTCCCGTCCCTGGTACAAGCAGGCGGCTAGTGCCGGCGGCAGCATCGTGACTGAGCCTTATGTGTTTGCCAGCACCAAGAAGCTGGGTGTGACCGTGGCTCATCCCTTGCTGCGCAACCAGCAGTTGCTGGGTGTGGTGGGCGGCGACATTTCGCTGGAAGGCATCATCAGCCTGGTGCAGGGCATCAAACTGCGGGGCGATGGCTACGCTTTTCTCGCCACCCGCAGTGGCAAGATCGTGGCGCACCCTGCTGCCGACAGTACGCTCAAGCCGGTGGCGGAGGTAATGCCAGGCCTGGATGCCGCCCTGCTGCAGCAGGCCGATGCCGGCAGCAAGCTGGAGGAGCTGCAAATCGGTGGCCGCACGGTATATCTGCAACTGTCGCCGGTGCCCGGTTCTGACTGGGTGCTGGGCAGCGTGGTGGACAAGGACGTCATCCTGGCGCCGTTGCAGGGCTTGCTGATTACGCTGGTGGTGGCCGGTGTGCTGTGCGGCGTGCTTGCCATCGCACTGGCACAGCTGGTACTCACCCGTCTGCTGCGCGGACTGATGCGCTTGCGTGATGCCTTGCTGGAGATTTCCAGCGGCCATGCCGACCTTACCCACCAGCTGCATGTCGGACAGCAGGATGAAATCGGCCAGACCGCGGAAGCATTCAACCGCTTTGTGGCCAGCCTGCGCCGCATGTTCATTGATGTGCGCGAGCATGCGATTGCACTCAATGGCGAACTGGACAGTCTGCAACAGGTCACTCACACCGTGGCGCGCCAGTCCGAGCGGCAGTCGGAGGTATCCAGCGCCGCCGCTGCCACCATCGAGCAGATCACCGTCAGCATCAATCACATTGCCGACAATGCCGCGATGGCGGAACAAGCGGCCAGTGAGACCGGCACCACTTCGGCCCATTCCGCCCAGGCGGTCGGCCGTCTGGCCGACGATATTGCCAATATCGCCGAGGAAGTAGGGCATTTGGGGACGGCACTCAATGCACTGGGTGAACGTTCCGGGCAGATGAATACCATTATCGGCGTGATCCGCGACATTGCCGACCAAACCAACCTGCTGGCTCTCAATGCCGCCATCGAGGCCGCACGCGCTGGCGAGGCTGGCCGCGGCTTTGCCGTGGTGGCCGATGAAGTGCGCAAGCTGGCTGAGCGTACCGCCAAGGCGACCGTGGAAATCGGCCAACTCATCGACGCCACCCATGGTGACATTCATACCGCACTGGGCGACATGGCTGATACCCAGCGTTCGGTGGCCAGTGGCGTGGCAGCGTCGCGCACGGTGGCACAGGACATGTCCGGCATTCAGGGCCGGATTGCCGAGGTTGTGGCAGGTATTCACGACATTGCCGATTCAACGCGTGAGCAGTCGGTGGCCACCACGGAAATGGCACGCGCCTCTGAGCAGGCCAACCGCGCTACCATCGAAACCGATCAGGCGGTGCAAGGTGCCATGCAAACCGTCAGCCAGCTGCACCAGCTGTCGGCCGATTTGCAAGCCATGGTGGCCCAGTTCCGGCTGTAAGCCAGCGGCCTGTGTGGCACAAGCCAGATCGCGGTTGCATCGTCTCGGCCTAGTCCTTAGACTGTCGCTTTTGCGACGTTTATTTACACAAGGAAGTACAGCATGATCAAGGTGGGCATCGTCGGCGGTACCGGTTACACCGGTGTCGAACTGTTGCGTCTTCTGGCCGGGCATCCCGGTGCCGAGGTGGTGGCCGTTACCTCGCGCAAGGAAGCAGGCATGAAAGTGGCCGAGATGTTCCCCAGCCTGCGCGGTCGCGTGGATGTGGCCTTCTCCACCCCGGATGAAACCCCGCTGGAGCAGTGCGACGTGGTGTTTTTTGCCACCCCGCACGGCGTGGCCATGGCCCAGGCGCGTGAACTGCTGGCAGCCGGCGTCAAGGTCATCGACCTGGCGGCGGATTTCCGCCTGAAAGACCCTGCCGTATTCCAGCAATGGTATGCGATGGAGCACAGCTGTACCGACCTGCTGGCCGAAGCCGTTTACGGCCTGCCGGAAGTCAACCGCGATGCCATCCGCGCAGCGCGTCTGGTGGGCATGGCCGGTTGCTATCCTACTTCGGTACAACTGGGCCTGCTGCCGCTGCTGGAAGGCGGCAAACAGCTGATCGACACCCAGACGCTGATTGCCGACTGCAAGTCCGGCGTGTCCGGTGCCGGGCGCAAGGCCGAGGTTGGCGCGCTGCTGGCCGAAGCCGGTGACAACTTCAAGGCCTATGCCGTGAAGGGCCATCGTCATTCGCCGGAAATCGAGCAGGGCTTGTCCGCCATTCATGGCGGCCCGGTGAAGCTGACCTTCGTACCGCACCTCACCCCGATGATTCGCGGCATCCATTCCACCATCTACGCCCGCATCAAGCCTGAGGCGCTGGATACCGATTTCCAGACCCTGTTCGAGCAGCGCTATGCCGGTGAGCATTTCGTCGACGTGCTGCCGGCCGGCAGTCACCCGGAAACCCGCAGCGTGCGTGGTTCCAACACCGTGCGCATTGCCGTGCATCGTCCGGGCAACGGCGATCTGCTGATCATCCTGGTGGTGGAAGACAATCTGGTGAAAGGCGCGTCCGGTCAGGCGGTGCAAACCATGAACCTGATGTTCGGCCAGCCGGAAAACGCCGGTCTGGACATTGTTCCGCTGCTGCCGTGATGCGGGAGTGATTGAATATTGGCCATTCGCCCTGATATCCGACTAAAATAGTAGGTGAATGGCTGCGAGGCCGAAATCGATTTGCGAGGTGAACCATGTCCGAGACTACCGAAATGCCGTCCCCGATCAACTTTACCGACAGCGCCTGCAACAAGGTGCTGGACCTGATCGCGGAAGAGGGCAATCCTGACCTGAAACTGCGTGTGTTCGTGACTGGTGGTGGCTGCTCCGGCTTCCAGTACGGTTTTACATTTGACGAAATCGCCAATGAGGACGATACCGCTATAGAGAGAGACGGTGTCACTTTCCTGGTCGACCCGATGAGCTACCAGTATCTGGTGGGTGCGGAGATCGACTATCAGGAAAGCCTGGAAGGCTCCCAGTTTGTCATTCGTAACCCGAATGCCACCACCACCTGCGGTTGTGGTTCTTCCTTCTCGGTGTAAACCGGCGGGCAGACAAACAGGAGTAGAATGAAAACCCGGACTCAGTCCGGGTTTTTTTGTATCGGGGGAAACAAGATGAATAAACTGCCACCACTGGTGTTGCCCAAGGTTGAATTCAACCGTGAATTCAGTTTCAGCGATGCGGACTTCGAGCGTATTCGCAAACTGATTTACAAGGAAGCCGGTATTTCGCTGAACCCGTCCAAGAAAGACATGGTGTACGGCCGCCTGGTAAGACGCATCCGTGAGCTGAAGCTGGCCACCTTTGCCGCCTATGTGGATTATCTCGAGTCGGTCTCCGGCAAGCGCGAGTTCGAGCAGTTTGTGAATGCCCTCACCACCAACCTCACCTTCTTTTTCCGCGAAGAACATCATTTCCCGATTCTGGCGGATCACCTGAAGCAAAGGGCGGCGGCAGGTGCCAGTGAGCTGTCCATCTGGTGCGCGGCATCCTCCACCGGCGAAGAACCGTATTCGCTGGCCATTACCGCGCTGGAGGCCTTTCCGCTGTCCGGCAAGCCTGCCATCAGCATCATGGCGACCGATCTGGATACCAGCGTGCTGGAAACCGGCCGCAAGGGCATTTATCCGGAAGACAAGATTGCCCGCCTGCCGCCCGGCCATGCCCACAAGTATTTCGACAAATTGCCGGATGGCACCTATCAGGCCAAGGCGGTGCTGCGCAACATGATTACCTTCCAGCGCCTGAACCTGATCGAAAACAACTGGGCGCTGCGCAAGCAGTTTGATGCCATTTTCTGCCGCAACGTGATGATTTATTTCGATCGCGACACCCAGTTTGCCGTGCTGAAAAAGTTTGCCCCGCTACTCAAGCCTGATGGCTTGCTGTTTGTTGGCCACTCGGAAAACTTCTATTTCGCCTCGGACTACTTCCAGCTGCGCGGCAAGACGGTGTATCAGCACACACCGAAAAAGTAGCGTTTCCCCCATTGAGCCCTGCTGCGCTGCGGCGTAGTATCCGGGGTCTCAATCGGCTGAGCCGGACGGGCAAGCATGACTTGCCCGTTGTCACGTCTGCTGGAGTCAACATGAAGGTAGCAGTGCTGGGATCAGGCGTGGTGGGGGTGTCCACCGCCTGGTTTCTGGCCCGTGCAGGGCATGAGGTAGTGGTGCTGGACCGTGCCAGCGGGCCGGCGCGTGAAACCAGTTTCGCCAATGGCGGGCAAATCTCCGTCAGCCAGTCCGAGCCCTGGGCCAACCCGGCCGCCCCCTGGCAAATCCTGCAGTGGCTATTGCGCGACGATGCCCCGCTATTGTTCCGCCTGCGGCTGGACCCGGCCCAGTGGCGCTGGTGCTGGCAGTTCCTGCTGGAATGCCGTGGCAGCCGTGCCGAACGCAATATGCGCCAGATGCTGGCGCTGGGCCGCTACAGCCGCGATACCCTGCAAATGCTGCGCGCCGAACTGAATCTGGATTACCAGCAGCAGACGCGTGGCATCGTGTCCTTGTTTCATACCCAGCGCCAGCTGGACGAGGCCGCCCATGTGGCCGCGCAAATGCGCGAGCTGGGCATGGACAAGCACATCATCAGCCGTGAAGAACTGGCACGCATCGAGCCGGCACTGGCTGGCATTGCCCCCAGCCTGGCCGGTGCCAGCTACTGCCCGTCGGACGAATCCGGCGATGTGCACCTGTATACCTGCGCCATGGCCGAGCATGCAGCGCGTGCCGGGGTGGAGTTCCGTTTCAATACCCGCATCAATGCGCTGGAGACTGACAATGGCCGCATCAGCGGCGTGTCGGTCAATCTGCCGGAGGGCAATTACCGCCGCGTGACTGCCGACGCCTACGTGCTGGCGCTGGGCAGTTATTCGCCTTTGCTGGCGGCACCGTTGGGGCTGCGCCTGCCTATCTACCCGTGGAAGGGCTATTCCGCCACCTTGCCCCTGCGCGACCCGGCCACGGCCCCGCTGGCCAGCATTACCGACGAAGCCTACAAAGTGGTGATTTCCCGTCTGGGCTCGCGCCTGCGCATTGCCGGGACGGCAGAGCTGGCCGGTTACTCCAGCAGCCTGAATGCGGTGCGCTGTCAGGCCTTGATCAAGCGTGGCCAGGCCTTGATGCCGGAGGTGGCCGACTGGGATGCCGCCGAGTTCTGGAGCGGCTTGCGCCCGGCTACGCCCGGCAATGTGCCGCTGATCGGCCGCAGCCGCTATGCCAATCTCTACTTCAATACCGGGCACGGCACGCTGGGCTGGACCGAAGGCGCGGGCAGCGGCAGGGCGCTGGCGGAAATCATCAGCGGCCGCACCCCGCCGATTGATTTTGCCTTTCAGGGTGTTTGATCCGGCGCAGCGGGTAGCACAGCAGCAATGCTAAAATGCCGGCCTGGATTATTTCATTTTCTAACTGGAGTCGGACCATGCGTATCGGAACCCCGCACAGCGCCACTGCGCTGCGTGTCATGCTGCTGGGCAGCGGCGAGCTGGGCAAGGAAGTTGTCATTGCATTGCAGCGCCTGGGGGTGGAAACCATTGCGGTTGACCGCTACGCCGGTGCTCCGGCCATGCAGGTGGCGCACAGCAGCCATGTCATCAATATGTCGGATGCCGCCGCGCTGCGCGCGCTGGTGGAGCGGGTGCGCCCGCATCTGATCGTGCCGGAAATCGAAGCCATTGCCACCGAAGAGCTGCTGCGCATCGAGGCTGACGGTCTGGCCGAGGTAATCCCCACCGCCCGTGCTACCAACCTCACCATGAACCGCGAAGGCATCCGCTGTCTGGCGGCGGACGAGCTGGGCCTGCCCACTTCGCCGTTTGCCTTTGCTTCCTCGCTGGACGAATTGCAGCAGGCCATCGACGCCGGCATCGGCTACCCCTGCCTGGTGAAGCCGGTGATGTCCTCCAGTGGCAAGGGCCAGTCGCTGCTGCGTGGGCCGGATGATGTGGCCAAAGCCTGGGAATATGCCGTCAGTGCCGGCCGTGTGGACAAGGGCCGGGTGATTGTCGAAGGTTTCATCGACTTCGATTACGAAATCACCCAGCTCACCGTACGTGCCAGCGATGGTCAGGGCGGTATTGCCACCCACTTCTGCGACCCCATCGGCCATCTGCAAAAGAACGGCGACTACGTGGAGAGCTGGCAGCCACAGCCGATGAGCGAACTGGCACTGCTGCGCGCCCGTGAAATGGCCAAGGCCGTGACCGATGCACTGGGCGGACGTGGCCTGTTCGGGGTGGAGCTGTTCGTCAAGGGCGATCAGGTATGGTTTTCCGAAGTCAGCCCGCGCCCGCACGATACCGGGCTGGTGACACTGGCCACCCAGCGTTTCTCCGAATTCGAACTGCATGCGCGCGCCATTCTGGGCTTGCCGGTGGATGCCAGCCTGCGCAGTGCCGGTGCCTCTGCAGTGATTTACGGTGGCATGGAAGAGCAGGGCATTGCCTTTGAAGGCGTGGCCGAAGCACTGGCGGTGCCGGGTGCCGACCTGCGCCTGTTCGGCAAGCCGGAAAGCTTTGTCCGCCGTCGCATGGGCGTGGCGGTGGCCCAGGCCGATGATGTGGCCACTGCGCGTGAGCGTGCCTTGCTGGCCGCTTCGCTGGTCAAGCCGGTAAAGGACTAAGCCATGCAGGAAATGACGCCATACGAGCTGATGGGGGGTGAAGGCGTGGTGCGCTGGCTCACCAACCGCTTCTACGACATCATGGACAGCGACCCTTCGGTCAAGGTGCTGCGCGACATGCACCCGGCTGATCTGGCCGGCTCGCGGGAAAAGCTGTTCATGTTCCTGTCCGGCTGGCTGGGCGGGCCTGGCTTGTACATGGAAAAGTTTGGCCATCCGCGCCTGCGCATGCGTCACATGCCGTTTGCCGTGGATGGGGAAATGCGCGACCAGTGGATGCAGTGCATGACCCAGGCAGTGAACGAACTGCTGGTGGAGGACTGGCTCAAGGCCAAGCTGCTGGAAGCCTTCTATAACACCGCAGACTTCATGCGCAATCAGGAAGAGTAAGCGCCGGTCTGATTCAGCGTAACCGGATAACCCTCTGCACGGTCATTGCCGGCAGAGGGTTTTTGTTTATCTGTTATCGGGCAACGGCGGAATGGAATAAGTACCGGTGACATGGGCCACCGGCTCGTCACTGCCCGCGGAATACAACAGCACCTCGCCCACGGCCAGGCGCTTGCCCAGCTTGAGGATGCGGCCTTCGGCAATCACATCTTCCTGCGGTGGCTTGCGCAGGAAATTGATATTCAGGCTGGTCGTCACCGCCAGTTCCACCTTGCCTATCATGCCCAGTACTACGGCATACAGGGTGGCATCGGCCAGTGCCATCAGGGCCGGAC
Source organism: Aquitalea pelogenes (assembly GCF_041914625.1). Taxonomy (NCBI): domain Bacteria; kingdom Pseudomonadati; phylum Pseudomonadota; class Betaproteobacteria; order Neisseriales; family Chromobacteriaceae; genus Aquitalea; species Aquitalea pelogenes. Next base: position 35,395 of record NZ_JAYSDA010000019.1, read on the forward strand.
CGGCAATGGTGCCGCCGGGGCGGATCAGGTCGGGGTTGAAGTGCATGCGCATGCGGGCGGTGCCATGGGCAATGTCCTCGGTACGCATGCCGAACAGTTTGACCAGCGGCAGTTCGCTGTCGATCAAGGCCTGGAACTCTGCAACGCTGATCTGGCTCATGGTTCGCTCTGGTGATGGCAGGGCACCATGGTGCATGACCATTACGTTAACGTCAATTTGCTGGCATCATCCATGACCTGATGGCGGCCAGGACAATCCGTGGTGAAATTTTCAGCGCGGACGGTGACCACGCTCGATCAGCACGCCAACGCGGCGCACGCCGGGCAGAATGCCCAGCTTGGTGACGGAAACCTGCACCCAGGGTGCGCCAAAGTCTTCGCGAATCACCTTGGCGATATATTCCGCCAGCGCTTCGAGCAGCAGGAAGTGCTGTTCCGACAGTGCCTTGCGCAAGCGTTCCACCACCACGCCATAGTGAATGGTGTCGCCGATATTGTCGGTGTGGCAGGGCACTTCACTGGGAATGCCGATTTCCAGGTCGATTTCGATGGTTTGCGGATTTTTCCGCTCCCACTCATAAACACCGATAATGGTGTCGGCGCGTACTTCGCGCAGGAAAATGATGTCCATTGCTATGCCGGGAGTTGGGCTTCGTCGCCCGATACCGTAAAATCCGAAGCCTTCTATTCTAATGGATACACCATGACCACGACAGCATTTGCCTTCATTGTTGCGGCCTACCTGCTGGGCTCGCTGTCTTTTGCCGTGATCGTGAGCAAGGCCATGGGCATGGCCGACCCGCGCAGCTACGGCTCGGGCAACCCCGGCGCCACCAATGTGTTGCGTACCGGCAAGAAACTGGCCGCGGTACTCACCCTGCTGGGCGATGGGGCCAAGGGCTGGGTGGCGGTGGCGCTAACGGCCTGGTTCGGCCCGCAATATGGACTGGGTGAGCAGGCCATTGCCATGTCGGCACTGGCGGTGCTGATCGGCCACATGTGGCCGGTATTCTTCGGCTTCAAGGGCGGCAAGGGTGTGGCCACCGCAGTGGGCGTGCTGTTCGGTTTCAATATCTGGCTGGCACTGGCGGCCATTGCCACCTGGCTGTTCATGGCTTTTGTGGTGAAGATTTCCTCGCTGTCCGCCATCGTGGCCTGCGTGATGGTGCCGGTATACGCCTACTTCATCGTGCAGCCGTCCTCGCCGTATTTTGGCACCTGCATCATCATTGCCATCCTGGTGATTCACCGCCACAAATCCAATCTGATCAAGCTGCTGACCGGGCAGGAAGGCAAGATTGGCGAGAAGGCCGAGAAAAAGGGCAATTAGTCGCTTGCCGTCAAACTAAAAAGCCACCGCATGCGGTGGCTTTTTTTGCAGCCTTTGGCCATCAGCCGTCTGACAGCACCTTCACATGGGCGGTTACGCTGCGTGCCAGCGAGGACAAGTCATAGCCGCCCTCCAGTACCGAGACGATGCGGCCATCGGCATACTGGTCGGCAATCTGCATCAGGTGGCGGGTCACCCACTCGTAGTCGGCCTCCACCAGCCCCAGTGAGCCCATGTCATCCTCGCGGTGGGCATCAAAACCGGCAGAGATAAAGATCATCTGCGGCTGGAAGTCGTGCAGGCTGGGCAGCCACACGTTTTCCACCACTTCGCGGAATTCCCGCCCGGTGCTGCCGGCCTTGAGCGGCACATTCACCATGTTCGGCCCTACCGGGTTGTCACCGCAGTAAGGGTAGAAGGGGTGCTGGAAGATGGACACCATCATCACGCGCGGGTCGTCACGGAAGATGTCTTCGGTGCCGTTGCCGTGATGCACGTCGAAGTCGATCACCGCAATCCGCTCGAACTTGTAGGTGGACAGCGCATGGGCAATGCCGACGGCGATATTGTTGAAGAAGCAGAAGCCCATCGCCTTGTCGTGTTCGGCATGGTGGCCCGGCGGACGAATGGCACAGAAGGCATTGGGTGCCTTGTCCTCGCACACCATTTCCACCGCCTTGATCACCGCGCCGGCGGCGCGACGTGCGGCAGGCAGGGTACCTGGTGCCATGGCGGTGTCCGGGTCCATGCGAAAGGTGCCAACCGATGGCGCACAGGCCTCGATGTATTCCACATAGCGTGGCGGGTGCACCCGGGCCAATTGCTGCTCGGTGACCTCCGGTGCTTCCACCTCATGCAGGCTGTCGTAAATCTGTGCGGCCATCAGTTGATCCTTGATGGCAACCAGGCGTTCCGGGCATTCCGGGTGGCCCACCCCCATATTGTGCTGCAGGCAGACAGAATGGGTGATATAGGCAGTGAGTCCGTTTCTCTGTAGACGGTTTTTGAGCCAAGTTAACACGAGCGTTTCCTTGTTGCGTACGATTGTTTGCGTACAATGGACGCGAGTTTTATCTTTATGTATTTTCGATAAATACTGCGCGCAACCGGGTCCAAATGCAATCACTCAGCCTTGCCTATCGTCAACTGAACACGCTTATCCTGGGGAAGTCCCGTGCCGTCCGGCTGGCGCTGACCTGCCTGATCGCCCGGGGCCACCTGCTGATCGAGGACGTGCCCGGCGTGGGGAAAACCACGCTTGCCCATGGTCTGGCTGCGGTACTGGGCCTGCATTACCAGCGGGTGCAATTCACCAGCGATTTGCTGCCGGCCGACATCCTCGGCGTCAATATCTACCAGCGTGAAACCGGCACTTTCCGCTTTCACCAGGGGCCGGTGTTCAGCCAGCTGTTATTGGCCGATGAAATCAACCGTGCCTCGCCCAAGGTGCAATCTGCCTTGCTGGAAGCCATGGAAGAGCGTCAGGTCTCGATTGATGGTGAAAGCCATCCGCTGCCCCAGCCGTTTTTTGTGATTGCCACCCAGAACCCGTCCGAGCAGCTTGGGACTTTTCCGTTGCCGGAATCGCAGCTGGACCGTTTCCTGATGCGCATCTCCCTTGGCTATCCCGCGGCCGATGCCGAGCGGGCACTGCTGCTGGGACAAGACCGGCGCAGCTTGCTGGCAGACATGACTCCCTGCTTGCAGGGCGATGGTTTGTTGCAACTGCAGCAGAAAGCAGCCGCGCTGACCGTCACTGCCGATCTGGCTGATTATGTGCTGGCGCTGTTGCAGGCCACCCGGCAGGAAAGCAGTTTCCTGAGCGGCCTGAGTCCGCGGGCTGGCCTTGCCTTGTTGTCGGCGGCCAGGGCATGGGCGATGCTGGAAGGGCGTGACCACGTATTGCCGGAAGATGTGAAAGCGATTTTCCCGGCAGTGGCCGGCCATCGTCTGGGTTTGACCGGGGATGCCACGGCCAGCCTCACTGCCTTGCTCGACCATGTTGCCATTCCGTAAGCGCCTGCGTAGCTGGTGGTGGCGACGCCTGCCGCTGGAGAAAGAATGTCGGCTGAGCCAGCGGCGCATCTATCTGTTGCCCACCCGTTTTGGCTTGCTGCTGTTGGCCGTGGCCGCTGCGGTGTGGGTGGGCGCGCTCAATTACGCGGTCAGCCTGGCTTACGGGCTGGCATTCTGGATCATCAGCCTGTTGTTGCTTGCCGTGCTGATGGCCTACCGGCAATTGGCCGGCCTGCAATTACAGGTGGAAGCCGGGGAAAACACTTTTCTTGGCCAGGTGGCCAACTGCCGTCTGTCGCTGATCAATCAGGCTGGTGTGGAGCGACAAATACATCTGTGGGCAGAAGAAGGAGAAAGCGCTGTACATTGCCAGCTACCGGCGGGTGGCCAGCAGTCGGTCAGCATTCCGCTGTTGCTCAATCGGCGTGGGCCGCATGCTTATCCGGTGCTGCAAATATGGAGCACGGCGCCTTTTGGCCTGATTCGTGCTTTTTCCTGGTGGCGTCCGGACGCCACTGTGCTGGCCTACCCACACCCTTTGCCAGACCGCATTCGTCATGCTGATGGCTTGCAAACGGGCAAAGGGCGCAGCCGGGGTGAAGACGAGGAAGACTTTTCCCATCTGGCTGAATATCAGGCGGGCGATACGCCACGCCAGATTGCCTGGAGCATGCTGGCGCGGCGCGATGTATTGGCCAGCAAACGCTTTGTCAGTCAGCCGCGTGGCCATGCCGTGCACGAGCTGGCCTGGCAGGATTACCCGGCAGCACTGGACGTGGAAACCCGGCTGTCCCGTTTGTGCTGGCGCCTGTTGCAGTGCGAGAAGGCCGGTCAGCACTATCGCGTGCGTTTGCCCGATACGGTGATCGAACCGCAGGCAGGTCAACGGGAAAGGGCATTGGCCGCACTGGCCAACTGCTCACTGCCATCATGAAACATTCTCTGTTCCGCCCCCCAGAAATGGCGGTGCTACTGGCCGTGGCGCTGGTCATCGTCCCCTTGTTGTTCTATCTGCCGTTCTGGTTACCGGCCCTGGTCGAGCTGATGCTGTTGCTGCGCGCATGCCTGCTGCTGCGCCAGTCCCGCCTGCCCGGTTTGGCTGTGCTTCTGCCCTTGCTGGTGTTGGCAGCGGCTGGTGTATGGCTGAATCTGAATACCTTGATTGGCCGGGAAGGTGGGGCAGCATTGTTGATCCTGCTCTTGGGCTTCAAGGTTTTTGAGTCCCGCCAGCAGCGTGACTGGCAGGTCGTCCTGGCGCTGGGGTTCTTCCTGAGCGCCATCCCCTTGTTATTCGATCAGAGCCCCTGGTCCGCGTTGTGGCTGGTCATCAGTCTGCTCGCCTTGACCTGGGCCATGTTGCGACTGGCCGGGGATATTCCATCAGGCAGTGCCCGCACCGCGGTACAAGCCTTGTTGCTGTCCTTGCCGCTGATGCTGGTGTTGTTTGTGGTGATGCCGCGCTTGCCCGGCCCCTTGTGGAGCATGCCGCACGATAGTCATACCGCACAGACCGGCCTGTCCGACAGCATGGAACCAGGCAGTATCAGCCAGCTGGTTCAACGCGAGGATGCTGCGTTTTCCGTGGTGTTTGCCGGCCAGACACCCGCCGTCAGCCAGATGTATTGGCGCATCATGATCCTGGACGATTTTGATGGCCGTCGCTGGCAGAACGTACATGGCCTGCAACAAGAAACCGTGCAATTGCAAGGCGGCCAGCTGATTCCTTACCGTCTGACCGGCAAGCCCGCCCGCTCCCGGCTCCCCTTGCTGGAGTACCCCTTGCAAGCACCCGGAGGCGGCGTGCTGGAGCCGGGCCGCCTATTGCGTCTGGCCAGTGACAGCGATGACACGGTGCGCATTGATGCTGCCAGCCTGCTTGGCAGTCATTACCGGCAGTCTCTGAGCCTGAGCGATCAGGATTTCTACCGCCGCCTGCCTCCGGGCAATCCGGCCAGTCGGCAGCTGGCGATGCAGTGGCGCATGCAAAGTCAGGATGATGCCGGTTTCGTGCACGAGGCCCTGCTGCATTTCCGTCTGAACGGTTATCGCTATACCTTGACCCCGCCCTTGCTCGAAGGCGACAACTCGACGGATGCCTTCCTGTTTTCCACCCGCCAGGGCTTTTGCGAGCATTACGCCTCGGCCTTTGCATTCCTGGCACGGGCTGCTGGCATTCCGGCCCGGGTAGTTACCGGTTACCAGGGCGCGCAGTACAACCCGGTAGGCCGGTTCTGGCAAGTCCGTTCATCGGATGCGCATGCCTGGGTCGAAGTATGGTTGAAGGAAAGCGGTGAGTGGCTGCGGGTTGATCCGACAGCCGCTGTTGCGCCACAACGGGTCAGCGATGGTGTCAGCCAAAGCATTCCTTCATTGCAACCTGCCATGCCCTTGATGGGCAGCCGTATCCCTGGCTGGTTGCTGCCTCTGCAGCAAAGCTGGCAAGCCGCCGGTTTTGCCTGGCAGCAGTGGGTGGTGGACTACGATGCCACCCGACAGCTCAATCTGTACCGTCTGCTGGGCCTTGGTGAGGCGGTGGATGCCGCAGCCGTCTTGCGCGCATTGCTGCTAGGTGGTGCTCTGGGTCTGTTGCCATTGTTGTGGTGGTGGCGCAGGCGACCCGCGATGGCACCATTGCAAGTGGGCCGCAACTTGTTGGTAGCTGCATTGCACTGTCACGGCATCACGATCCTGCCCAGTGACGGGCCGCTGGACATGCTGAACAAGGCTGCGCATCTGCCAAAGGACGTGCGTGTCCTGCTCAAGCAATTGCTCAAGGAGTATGCTGCCATGCGTTATCGGCATGCTGAATTGCCTGCCAGGCAAGTGCAGGCCTGGCTCGGACAAGTGCGCCGTTTTGCGCAGCAGGCGCGTAAGCAGCAGAGGCGGCGCAGTTGAGTGGATGTGCAAGATGTCGGGTGGGGCCGGACTGCATCGGCCTTCCCCAGATAAGACTTGTCGCGCGTCTTGCCACAACCAAACAAAAACCCCGCCGTTCAGGGCGGGGTCATGCTGCTGTTGGCAGGGCAGGTAAGGCGCGATGCTTACAGGACAAAATCGCGTGAAATACCCTTGCGGCGCAGAATGCGACGCAGTTGCTCCAGCCCTTCTATCTGAATCTGACGCACGCGCTCCCGGGTCAGGTTAAGCGCAGCAGCCAGCTCTTCCAGCGTGCAGATTTCATGACCGTTCAGGCCATAGCGGCGCTCGATCACCATGCACTGCTTGTCATTGAGCTGTGCCAGCCATTCCTTGACGAAGAGTTCCAGCTGATTGTTATGCAACTGGATTTCAGGCTCTTCGTGTTGTTCATCAGGGATGGATTCACCAATGGACAGCATCGGGTCTATGTCGAGCGGGGCATCCAGAGAAGCCATGCGTTCGTTCAGGTTCATCACCTTGCGCACATCTTCCACCGGTTTGCCGACGTGCTGGGCAATTTCTTCCAGTGTCGGTTCACGTCCCATCTGGCTTTCCAGCTGACGGGAAGCACGCAGGTAGACGTTCAGCTCCTTGATGACATGAACCGGCAGGCGGATGGTGCGCGACTGGTTCATGATGGCCCGTTCGATACTCTGACGAATCCACCACGTTGCATAGGTTGAAAAACGGAAGCCGCGTTCTGGATCAAACTTTTCCAGCGCATGCATCAGCCCGATATTGCCCTCTTCGATCAGATCAAGCAGCGCAAGGCCGCGATTGATGTAATGTTTGGCAATATTGACCACCAGACGCAGATTGTGCTCGATCATCTTCTGACGGGCATCAAAATCGCCAGCGACTACACGACGTGCCAGTTCCAGTTCCTGGGCTGGTGTCAGCAAGGCATTGTTTCCGATGTCGTTAAGGTAAATCTGGGTGACATCGGCCACTTCCTCGGTCACGCTCTGACGTTCGGCAGCCTCTTCGGTTTCTGCTTCAGCGGCAACGTCTTCGGCAACTTCTTCTTCAAGAACTTCCTCTTCTTCGAGGATATCGCTGTCTTGGTTCATTATTTCCCCCCGCTACGGTGGATCCTGGCAGAGGGAAATACCTCTGTTCAGGACTTGTTGTCTAGGTACTGCATCGGATCAACCGGTTTCCCGAAGCGGCGGATCTCAAAATGCAGTTTTACCTGATCGGCATCAGTATTACCCATTTCGGCAATCTTTTGCCCTTTCCTGACAGACTGGCCCTCCTTGACCATCAACTGACTGTTATGAGCGTATGCAGACAGAAAAGTCTTGTTGTGCTTGATGATGATGAGCTTCCCGTAGCCCCTCAAGCCATTTCCGCTGTAAACGACCTTGCCATCACCTGCTGCTATGACACTTTGACCTGCACGACCACTGATATCGACACCTTTATTGCTTTCCGAATAGCCGCGTATCACTTTTCCTTCGGTCGGCCAACCCCAGGCGACTGCATCTTCACTGATTGTTGCCTGAGATTTTTCTTCAATTTTGTTCTTATTTTCCGATATTGCAGCTGGAGTACTACTGTCCTTTTTGTCGGATTGACTGTTTGCGGACGTCGTCGCAGCTACTTTGGGTGGCATTGTCTTTTTATTGCCACTTCCTTCGCTCTGTTGTGCCAGTGTTTTGGCAGCTTCTTCCGAATAAGGCAGTTTGAGTGCTTTCGGATAGTTTTTGCTGCCAGCGGCAGGATTACCACTTTCAATGGTGGCTTGTTCTGGTTTTGGTTGTTCTGTTGCCGGTACCGTCGTTTGCTGTTTCAGGACGGGTTGGGGCGTGGCTTCATTGCTGGTCGGTGGCGTCAGACGTAACACCTGGCCAACCTTGATATTGTTGTCTGACAGATTATTCCATGCAGCAACATCTTTGTATTTCAAACCATTATTCAGCGAAATGCGAAACAGGTTTTCACCTGCCTGAACAACATGTGTCTTTTCTGCCGAATCATTGCCCAACTTCTTGGCAGTCAGTCCGCCGCCGCTCTTGTAAGGCGTTGCCACGGCAGTGTCTGCTGCAACCGGTGCCTGGGGCTTGCTGGCCGTGCTCGTTATCGTTGCCACCGGAGCGGGGCGGGCTGACTCAACCGGTGCTGCTTGTTGTGCCATGCTGCTGCAACCTGCCAGAACAACGGAGGTTAACGATGCGGTCAGCCAATGCTTTGAATGCTGTTTATGCATGCCTATGGATTTTATATGTCAGTTAATTGAGGTTTGTAAACATTTACACTTGGTATGTGTTGTGTTTTTGCAAGAGTTAGTTACGACCGGGCAGAAGAGGTACAAACTTGACCGGGTCCAGTCTGGTCTTTTGCAAACCCTGCGTGGTTTTCTCCAGCAGCCACAAATACTGCTCGGCTTCACCGACCGGCATGATGAGCCTGCCGCCTTCTGCCAATTGTTCGACCAGTGCTTCCGGAATGTTGCGAGCCGCTGCTGTCATGATGATGCCTTCGAACGGTGCTGCTTCCGGTAGCCCGAAGTGACCATCACCGTGAACCAGCCGGGCGTGAACCAGTTTGGCTGCACGCAGATTCCGCCTTGCTTTGTCCAGCAGGGCCGAGAGTCGTTCAATCGAATACACTTCAGCCCCGGTCTTGAGCAATACGGCTGTCTGGTAGCCGCATCCCGTGCCGATTTCCAGCACCTTGCCAGGCTTGCGACCGGCAAGTAGCACTTCAGTCATGCGTGCTACGGTCAGCGGCTGCGAAATGGTCTGGCCATGACCGATGGGGAGGGATACATCGTCATAGGCGCGTGTTGCCAATGCCTGATCGACAAACAGGTGACGTGGCACATCAGACATGGCACCAAGGACACGTTCGTCCTGAATGCCGGATTGTCGCAGGCGCTCCACCATGCGTTTGCGGGTACGGTCAGACAGCATGCCATAGGCTTGGCTGTCTTGTGTCACGGATGAAGCCATGTATTGATTCCGTCCATTTGGCCAAATGCAGTTAGATCGAGCATGAGCGGAGTCAGCGAGGCATGCTTGCCCGCAATGGCCGCAAAGTCGGTGCCTGGCCCGGCATCTTGTGCCGCTCCCACCGGGCCTACCCAGTATATCGTTTCTCCACGGGGATTCTTGGCTTTGATGACCGGTTCGGCATGATGCCGGCGCCCCAGACGGGTGACTTGCAGCGCTTGCAGCTCGTTGGCAGGGATGTCCGGGACATTGACATTGAGCAGCACAGGGCTGCTCAGTGGATGTTGTCGATGGCGTTCCAGCAGTTGTTCCACCACCAGTGCTGCAGTATCGAAGTGCTTGCCGCTATAGCCGGCCAGCGAAATGGCGATGGAGGGAATGCCCAGCAAAAAGCCTTCGCTGGCGGCGGCGACGGTGCCGGAGTAAATGGTGTCATCGCCCATGTTCGGGCCATGGTTGATACCGCTGAAGATCATGTCCGGACGGAAATCCAGCAAGCCGGTCACTGCCAGGTGAACGCAGTCGGTAGGCGTGCCATTGACATAATAAAAGCCATTGGCGGCCTGGCGGACGGTCAGGGGGCGGTCCAGGGTGAGCGAATTGCTGGCGCCGCTTCGGTCGCGTTCCGGGGCGACCACGACGACTTCGCCATGGCGTGCCAGGGTTTCCGCCAGTACCCGTATGCCGGGTGAGAAATAACCGTCGTCATTGCTGATGAGGAACTTCATGCTCTGCTTCCGGGTTGGACGCATGATTGTATCGCTGCGAGGGAGTGCTGGGAAACCATTGCAGCACATTCAGACAAAGAAAAACCCGCCGCAGCGGGTTGGTCTGATCAGGCGTAGTAGCGCTGGCTGAATTCCAGCATGCGTTCAATCGGGATGCGGGCTGCATCCATCTGTTCTGCCGTGAGGTAGTCGATGCGCAAGCCCTCGCCTTGTTGGGCGCGTTTGACTGCCTCGATGGTATTCATCTTCATGTAAGGACAGGAGTTGCACTGGCAACCGGCGTAGATGGGGGCCTGCCGCAGGTCCAGGTCGGGCCGCGCCAGACCCATGTTGTACAGGATACCGTCTTCGGTTGCGACGAAGATGACGGCCTTGCTGTCACCCTTGAAAGCTTTTACCCAGTTCAGCATGCCGGAGGTGGAGCCTACGTAATCGGCTTTTTTCAGTACCGGCAACGGGCTTTCCGGGTGGGCAATCAGGTATTTTTCACCCGTTGCGGCGGCAAATGCCTCATCCAGCGCTGCTTCGTTGAACTTGTCGTGTACTTCACACACGGCCGACCACAGCGGCATGTCGTAGCCGTATTGGTCGTTCAGGTAGCCGCCCATGTTGCGGTCCGGCGAGAAAATGACTTTTTTGCCTTCGGCATACAGGTGGGCAATGATGTCGTCCACATTGCGGCTGGTGACAATCCAGTCCGACAGTGCCTTGTGTTCCGCGCTGGAGTTGATGTACGACACATGGACATGGTCCGGGTGACGTTCACGCCATGCCTTGAGTGCAGTGACATCGGTCTGAGTGACCAGCGAACAGGTGGAACCGGCATCCGGCAGGATGACTTCGGCTTGCGGATTGAGGATTTTGGCGGTTTCGGCCATGAAACGGACACCGGCAAACACAATGATGTCGGCGTTGGCTTCCTTGGCATACAGCGACAGTTCCAGGCTATCGCCCACCTTGTCAGCCATTTGCTGGATTTCCGGCTGGGTGTAGTAGTGGGCAAGGGTGACGACGCGCTTCGTCATGATGGCTGACTCCTGCCCGCCCTGCTTCATGTTGCAGGCGAGCTGAATTGATATGTTGCGATGCAGTTCCCGTGGACTGCTGAACCGTCAAGGGTAGCAATATTGCAGTGCGATTACCACCGCCAGCTTGTGTGCGATGCGCGGATGGTGGCGGTCTTTGCTATAAAATTCATCTGAGGTGCGCTTGCCCGAGGTCAACATGAGGCGGCAAGGTCTGCGGCAGCATGTTGGTGTCATTCTGCACAGGCTGTGCTTGGCCGATCAGTCCCGTCGCTTCATGACGCATGCTCGTTTGTCCTTATTGTGCATTGCACAATACTATCGCAACATACAGGTATCAAGCTGGATTTGCCTTTGCAAGTCCATGTATTCAAACAGATCTGGCCAGAAGACTGGCTGCCCCTGGCAGCGTGTCGTGCTGGATGACTGCTGGCATTAACCCTACTGGAACCGCTTCCATGAAGCCTCACTACCTTACTCCGCTGTTTTCACCGCGCACTGTTGCTGTTGTTGGTGCCAGCGATACGCCCGGCTCCATTGGCCAGGCGGTGTTTGCCAATCTGTTGGCGGGCAATTTTCAAGGCAAGCTGTTTCCGGTCAATCTGAATCACAAGGTGGTGGGTGGCATTCCTGCCGTTCCCTCGGTACGCCTGATCGAACCGGCGGTTGACATGGCCGTGGTCTGTACAGCCATTCGTACTTTGCCGGCCATCATCAAGGATTGTGGCAAGAAGGGCATCAAGGCCGTGCTGCTGGCCAAGGAGTTTTCCGATAGCGAGCAGCTGGAGCGGGAAATCCTGAATGAGTCGGTATCCATCGCCCGCCACTATGGCATCCGTGTGCTGGGGCCGAATGTATTGGGCCTGATGCGACCAGTGGCCGGCTTCAATGCCACCAATTACACCAGTAAGGTCCGTCCGGGAAACATGGCGCTGGTGTCGCAGTCGTCAGCCCTGTGTACGGCCATGCTGGACTGGGCAGACAGCAAGGGCATCGGTTTTTCCAGTGTGATTTCGGTGGGTGAGGCGCTGGATGTCGATTTCGGCGAAATTCTGGATTACCTGGTGGCGGATAACTTCACCCAGGGCATTTTGTTGCATGTTCACCACATCCATCATGCACGCCGCTTCATGAGTGCGCTGCGTGCGGCCGCACGTACCAAGCCGGTGGTGGTGATCAAGTCGGGCCGTTATCAGGATGATGTGACCGGTGTCACCCATTCGAGCAACCTGATTGAAAGCGGTGATGTTTTCGATGCCGCGCTGTCCCGAGCCGGTGTGCTGCGCGTGTCTTCCATTGCCCAGCTGTTTACTGCGGCCAAGGTGCTGGCAGCCAATTTCCGTGTCGGAGGCAAGCGGCTGGCCATTGTCACCAACGGGATCGGCCCCGGCGTGCTGGCTGCCGACAGTGCATATACCAATGGTGTGGAGCTGGCCAAGCTGAGCGACGCCACCATGGACCTGCTCAATAACGCCTTGCCACGCAACTGGTCGCACGGCAACCCGATCGACCTGATCGGTGATGCCAGCCCGGTGCGTTTTCGTACTGCGGTGAAGGCCTGTATCGACGACCCGAATGTCGACGGTGTGCTGGTGGTATTCACTCCGCAGGCCGGTACCGACCACCTGACCACGGCGCAGTTGATGATTGGCTTGCAGCGGGAATCCAGCAAGCCGATGTTCCTGTCCTGGCTGGGTGATGCCAAGGTATCGGAAAGCCGCGATCTGTTTTCCAAAGCCAAGTGCGCGCATTTCCGTGCGCCGGAATACGGCATCGAGGTATTCCGCAACCTGGCTTCCTATCATTACAACCAGCAATTGCTGTTGCAGACCCCAGGGCCGCTGGAAGGCAAGCGTGAAGCACCAGACCTGCTGCGTGCCCGTGCAGTGATTGCCGGAGCCATGGCCGAAGGCCGTACCATTCTGTCCGAGCGCGAGTCCAAGGAGGTGCTGGCGGCGTTCCGTATCCCGGTCAACCCCACCTTGCTGGCGCGCAGCGAAGATGAAGCCGTGGTGCTGGCCGAGCAAATCCACTACCCGGTGGTGCTGAAGATCGATTCACCGGACATCATCTACAAATCGGATGTCGGCGGTGTGGAGTTGAACATCAGTAACGAAGCCACCTTGCGCGCAGCCTTCCGCAGCATTCTGGAGCGGGCCCACCAGGCCATGCCGGAGGCGCGCATTGATGGCATTTCGGTACAGCCCATGCGTAAACGCCGCTTTGCGCGCGAGGTGATGGTGGGGGTGACACACGACAGCTCGTTCGGCCCGGTGATTACCTTTGGTGCCGGCGGTATTGCGGTGGAGGTCATGCATGACCGTGCGCTGTCCTTGCCGCCGCTGAACCAGTACCTGGTGGGCAGCATGATACGCAAGACCCGTATCGGCCAATTGCTGGGTGCCTTCAAGAACCTGCCGGCCGTCGACATGGAAGAACTGGTGGATGTGCTGCTGCATGTGTCGGAGATGGTGTGCGAGCTGCCAGAGTTGCGCGAGATGGACATCAACCCCTTGGTGGCGGACGAGAAGGGGGTCATTGCGCTGGATGCGCGCATCATCGTTGAACCCTTGAAGCCTGATGTGAAACGCTACGGTCACATGGCCATCATGCCTTACCCCACGCATATGGTGCGCAGTGCCACGCTGAACGATGGCATGAAGGTCACCATTCGCCCGGTGCGGCCGGAAGATGCCGAGATGCAGCAGGAGTTTGTCCGCACGCTGTCGGACGAAAGCCGCTATAACCGTTACATGTCCAGCATCAAGCAGCTGTCGCAAACCATGCTTGTGCGCTTTACCCAGCTGGACTACGACCGCGAAATGGCACTGGCCATGACGTGCGAGACCGAGAACGGTGAAGAGCAGCAAGCCGTGGCCCGTTTCATTACCGATCCGGACAACGAAGGCTGCGAATTTGCGCTGGAAGTAGCAGATAAATGGCAGGGCAAGGGCATTGGCTACATCCTGATGAATGCCTTGTTCGATGCCGCCCGTGAGCAAGGGCTGACCGTGATGCGCGGTGAAGTGCTGGCCGGCAACAAGGGCATGCTCAAGCTGATGCACAAGCTGGGCTTTACCGTGGAAACCCATCCGGAAGACAGGGCGCTGACCATCGTCACCAAGATTCTTTAATGCATTGCACTCCGTGCCCTTGGCTGATTGCAGCGCCCTGGTGTGGTTTTTTTCGTCAAAGCAGGGGTCTTCTGCTGACCGATATCGGGCGGCAGGACTGGCAGGCGTATTAAGCGCTTGCAAGATAAGGGAAAAGTGCCATAGAATCGTGGGCTTTTCTACGATACCGTTTTTATCTAAGGACAATCGACAATGGTAGTGATTCGTCTGGCACGTGGCGGCGCCAAGAACCGTCCGTTCTACAACATCGTGGTGACCGATTCCCGTAACCGTCGTGACGGTCGCTTCATCGAGCGCGTTGGCTTCTACAACCCGGTAGCTAACGAGAAGGAAGAGCGCGTGCGCCTGACTTCCGATCGTCTGAACTACTGGATCGGCGTTGGTGCCCAGGTTACCGACGCTGTAGCCAAGCTGCTGAAAGAGCAGAAGGTTGCTGCCTAATCGTTCGTTGACTCAACTCGCGGACTAAGGCGCATGCGCAAGGAAGATCTCGTCTTGATGGGGTTTGTGCGTGGCGCCTTCGGTATCAAGGGCTGGATCAAAGTCCAGGCCGATACCGAATACGCTGACGGTCTGTTTGACTACCCGGTCTGGTGGCTGGGCAAGGATGACAGCTGGAAGCCGTACACATTTGAAAACGGGGCGGTGCAGCCCAAGGGCTTGTCCGTCAAGCTGCAGGGCATTGAAGATCGTGACGCGGCGGAAGCCCTGCGCGGCCTGCAAATAGCCGTTCCCCGTAGTGAATTGCCGGAAGCTGGCGCTGACGAATATTACTGGTCCGATCTGATCGGCCTGTCTGTCGTCAACCAGCAAGGTGTGGTGCTTGGCAAGGTGACCGAATTGATGGAAACCGGTGCCAACGACGTATTGGTGGTAGAAGGTGAACACGGCCAGCGGCTGATTCCCTTCGTTGGCCAGTTCGTATTGGATGTCAGTCTGGCCGAGGCCCGCATTTCAGTCGACTGGGGCCTGGATTACTGATGCATATCGATGCCATTACGCTGTTTCCGGAAATGTTCGATGCCATCGCCCGCTTTGGTGTAAGCCAGCGGGCGCTTGATCTGGGCATTTGGGATTTCCAGAAATGGAATCCACGCGATTTCACCCATGACAACTACCGCCGTGTGGACGACCGTCCTTATGGTGGTGGGCCTGGCATGCTGATGCTGATTGAACCGCTGGAGGCTGCCATTACGGCGGCCAAGGCACGTCAGCAGGCAGCAGGTGTCGAAGAGAGCCATGTTATCTACCTGTCCCCGCAAGGGCGTGCATTGACGCACGAAAAAGCGGTTGAGCTGTCCCGTCGTCCCGGTCTGATTGTGCTGTGCGGACGTTACGAAGGGGTGGACGAGCGCTTGATCGAGCGACAGGTGGACGAGGAAGTTTCCATTGGCGACTACGTGTTGTCCGGTGGCGAGCTACCGGCCATGGTGCTGATGGATGCGGTCATCCGGCTGCTTCCCGGTGTTCTCAACGACGCCCAGTCTGCTTATGAAGACTCATTTGTGAACGGACTCCTTGATTGTCCGCACTATACCCGACCCGAAGACTATCAGGGCATGCGGGTGCCGGATGTACTCATGTCCGGAAATCATGCACTGATTGCTAAATGGCGGCTCAAGCAGGCGCTGGGAAGAACGTGGCAACGTCGACCAGAGCTGTTGCAGGGCCGCACTTTGACAAAACAGGAATCTCGGCTGCTGGCAGAGTACCAGCAGGAACAAGATATCCGTAAAAAACCGGAGTAACACATGGATCTGATCCAGAAACTCGAGCAAGAAGAAATCGCCCGCCTGGGCAAAACCATCCCGGAATTCGCTCCTGGCGATACCGTTGTGGTGAATGTCAAGGTAAAGGAAGGTAACCGCGAACGTCTGCAGGCTTACGAAGGCGTTGTTATCGCCAAGCGTAACCGTGGCCTGAACAGCTCTTTCATCGTGCGCAAGATGTCCGCCGGTGAAGGTGTTGAGCGTACTTTCCAGACCTACTCCCCGCTGGTGGCTTCCGTTGAAGTGAAGCGCCGTGGTGACGTACGTCGCGCCAAGCTGTACTACCTGCGTGGTCGTACCGGCAAGTCCGCACGTATCAAGGAAAAACTGCCGGCTCGCAAGCAAGGCTGATCCTGATACCGTCAGGTATGATGAAAGCGCAAGGTTCACACCTTGCGCTTTTTTTATGTCTTCGGCCAGGAACGACATCATGAGTACGGAAAGCATAGACCGGTTTCTGGATCATCTGTGGCTGACAGATGGCTTGTCTGCCAATACCCTGGCGGCTTATCGCCGTGATCTGGCCAAAATGCAAAAACAGCTGCAAAGCCAGGACAGCGCGCTGGAATCGGCCAGCCATGTCCAGCTGCAGCAGGCCTTGTTGGCAAGTATCGAGCACGAGAAACCTGCCACGCGAGCCAGGCAGCTGTCCTGTCTGCGGCGCTATTACCAGTATCTGCTAGGGACAAAACAGCGCAATGACGACCCCAGCCTGTATCTGGATAACCCCCGGCTGGGGCAGCGGCTGCCCAAAACCCTATCTGAAGGGCAGGTGGAGCTGTTGTTGCAGGCACCGGATGTGGAAACGCCGCTGGGACTACGCGATCGGGCCATGTTTGAAGTGCTGTATGCAACCGGCTTGCGCGTGTCCGAGCTGGTGGGGCTGACGCTGCAGCAGCTGGACATGGTGACGGGCCTGATCATCACCCGTGGCAAGGGTAACAAGGAGCGCATGGTGCCCTTGGGAGAAATTGCCCTGGAATGGCTGGAGCGCTACTTCAGGGAAGCCCGTGTGCTGTTGTTGGGTGGAGCGCAGTGCGATGCCGTATTTGTCACCCAGCGCAAGGCCGGGATGAGCCGGCAGATGGCCTGGCATCTGATTGCCAGCTATGCCAGTGCGCAAGGTTTGCCACCCGTTGGGCCGCACATGCTGCGACATGCCTTTGCCACCCACCTGGTGAACCATGGTGCTGACCTGCGTGTTGTACAGTTGTTACTGGGGCATTCGGATATATCCACCACACAAATCTACACCCACGTTGCCCGCGAGCGACTCAAGCAGCTGCATGCCCAGCATCATCCACGTGGCTGAGTGATGATGTCCTTGTCCGGTACAAAAAAACGCCCGCAATTGCGGGCGTTTTTGTGAGGCGATTTGGTTATCAGGCTCAGGCGGGCTCTGCTGCCAGTGCTTCGGTGTCGAATTGCAGCTCGACCACATCCTGGTCATTGATATCCACCGTAACTTCCCCGCCATGGGCCAGTCGGCCAAACAGCAGTTCGTCTGCCAGTGCCTTGCGGATGGTGTCCTGAATCAGCCGGGCCATCGGACGCGCACCCATCAGCGGGTCGAAGCCGCGTTTGGCCAGGAAGGCGCGCAAGGCATCGGTGAAGTGGATTTCCACCTTCTTGTCGCCCAACTGATGCTCAAGCTGCATCAGGAACTTGTCCACCACCTGCATGATGATCTGCTCATCCAGCATCTTGAAGGAAATGGTGGCATCCAGCCGGTTACGGAATTCCGGGCTGAACAGGCGTTTGATGTCCGCCATCTCATCCCCGGTTTCCTTGGACTGGGTAAAGCCCAGTGTCGGCTTGGACATGGCTTCAGCCCCGGCATTGGTGGTCATGATGATCACCACGTTACGGAAATCGGCCTTGCGTCCGTTGTTGTCGGTCAGGGTGCCGTGATCCATTACCTGCAACAGTACGTTGTAGATGTCCGGATGCGCCTTCTCGATTTCGTCCAGCAGCAACACCGCATAGGGGTGCTTGTTGATGGCCTCGGTCATTTGGCCGCCCTGTTCGAAGCCGACATAGCCCGGAGGTGCACCAATCAGCCGGCTTACTGCATGACGTTCCATGTATTCCGACATGTCGAAGCGGATCAGCTCCACGCCCAGCACATAAGCCAGTTGCTTGGCTACTTCGGTCTTGCCCACGCCGGTAGGACCGGAGAACAAGAAAGAGCCGATCGGCTTGTGCGGATTGCCCAGGCCCGAGCGCGTCATCTTGATAGCGGTGGCCAGGCTTTCGATGGCCTTGTCCTGACCAAACACCACGTTCTTGAGGTCGCGCTCCAGGTTCTTCAGCACGTTCTTGTCGTCGCTGGAGACCGTCTTGGGCGGAATGCGGGCAATCTTGGCGACGATCTCTTCGATCTCTGCCTTGTTGATCACCTTCTTCTGCTTGGACTTGGGCAGAATCTTCTGTGCGGCACCTGCTTCGTCAATCACGTCGATGGCCTTGTCCGGCAGGTGACGGTCATTGATGTAGCGGGCAGACAATTCCGCAGCGGTAGACAGGGCCGACTGGGTGTATTTCACACCATGATGTGCCTCGAAGCGCGATTTCAGGCCCTTCAGGATTTCGATGGTCTGCTCCACGGTGGGCTCAGCCACGTCAATCTTCTGGAAGCGGCGTGACAGGGCATTATCCTTCTCGAAAATGCCGCGATATTCGTTGTAGGTAGTGGCACCAATGCAACGCAGGCTGCCGTTGGACAAGGCCGGCTTGAGCAGGTTGGAGGCATCCAGCGTGCCGCCAGAGGCCGCACCGGCACCAATCAGCGTGTGAATTTCGTCAATGAACAAGATGGCGTGTTCATCTTCGGTCAGCTGCTTGATGACTGCCTTCAGGCGCTGTTCGAAGTCACCGCGATACTTGGTGCCAGCCAGCAGCGCGCCCATGTCCAGCGCGTAGACGGTAGCCTTGGACAGTACGTCAGGTACTTCATTGTTGACGATGCGTCGGGCCAAGCCTTCTGCGATGGCCGTTTTGCCCACGCCAGCCTCGCCCACCAGCAAGGGGTTGTTCTTGCGGCGGCGGCACAGGATTTGCACGGTGCGTTCCAGCTCGTGCTCACGGCCAATCAGCGGGTCGATCTTGCCGTCACGGGCTTGCTGATTGAGGTTCAGCGTATAGTTTTCCAGTGCGCCGCCTGGGCCGTTGCTTTGCTCCTCGCCATCGGATTCATTGTGCTGTTCACGCGATTCCGGCGGATGCTGCGGGGAGCGTTGCTTGGTGATGCCATGCGAAATGAAATTGACCACATCCAGGCGGGAAATACCTTGCTGATGCAGGTAGTACACCGCATGTGAGTCTTTTTCACCGAAGATGGCCACCAGAATGTTGGCGCCGGTGACTTCCTTTTTGCCGGAAGACTGAACGTGCAGGATGGCGCGCTGGATAACGCGCTGGAACCCCAGTGTGGGCTGGGTTTCCACCTCGGTTTCACCCGGAACGGTAGGTGTGTGTTCGTCAATGAAGTCGCCCAGCTGCTTTTTCAGCTGGTCGAGATTGGCCCCGCAGGCCCTCAAGACATCGGCGGCGGAGGGGTTGTCGATCATGGCAAGCAGCAAGTGCTCCACGCTGATGAATTCGTGGCGCTTGCGCCTGGCGTCCATGAACGCCATATGCAGGCTTACTTCAAGCTCCTGGGCAATCATCAGTTTTCCTCCATAACGCACTGAAGCGGATGCTGGTGTGCTTTGGCAAATTGCAACACCTGTTCAACCTTGGTGGCAGCCACGTCTTTGGTATAAACGCCACACACGCCGTGACCTTGCGTATGGACTTGTAACATGACTTGGGTCGCTTTTTCCCGATTCATGTGGAACAACTGTTGCAATACTTCCACCACAAATTCCATTGGGGTGAAATCATCGTTCAATAACAATACCTTATACATGGGGGGAGGGGTGGTCCTCACCCGAGACGCCTCTTTGACGACGTCTTCGCTGAACTGCGTTGGCATGTCGACTTTCAGTTAAACCGCGGTTTACTTCAATTTTGGTTCCCCCTGGCTTTTTTTCAAGGGGAGCGTGCGAATTCCTTCAGGGGCTTGACGCTATCACAATGGTTGCGTAGAAATGCTGTCAGGTGCTTGGCTTAGCTGTTTGGCATTGTCGGATAAGCCGCAATGGACAGCAGGCTTTAAGTTGTTCGGCCTCACCAGCCATCGTCAATCAAGGAAGTAACATGTCAATTGGTACCGTTAAGTGGTTCAACGACGCTAAAGGCTTTGGCTTTATTACCCCGGATGAGGGTGGTGAAGACCTGTTTGCCCATTTCTCCGCCATCAACATGCAAGGCTTCAAGACCCTGAAAGAGGGGCAACGTGTAAGCTTTGACATTGTTAGCGGCCCGAAAGGCAAGCAAGCGTCGAACATCCAGGCTGCCTGATCAGGCAGAGGATGTGCCAGGATTGCCAGGCACGCTGATCTGACCGGTCAACGTCCCGACAGCTTCAAACAGAACCCCGCCAGTTGGCGGGTTTTGTTTTTCATGCATTGTTGCGTGCACAGGCGCTGCCGCTGGCGTCCGGTTGCCACTGAGACCAGAGGGCAAGCAAGGTGATGCTGCCAACCAGTGACAGGCACAACCAGGGCAAGGCGGGCAGCTGCCACTGGTGCGATGCATCCAGCAGCCAGCCGCCGCCGACATAGCCCAGTGCTCCGCCTACAGCCAGCCCCACCCGGCTGCAACCCAGGTAGCTGGCGCGGGCGTGTGGACGCGCCAGGCTGGCAACATGGGTCTCCCGCGCCGGTTCCATGATGATGGAGCCGACAAAGAACAACCCCAGCACGCTGAATGCGGCCAATGGATGCATCACATTGCTCATGACGGCCAGACTCAGGCTCATCAGGCCGAGTCCGATCAGCATGCGCTGCTCGCGGCGCAGGTGACGTTCGCCCCAGCGTGCCAACGGGTAGAGCAGGCTGAGTGACAGACAGGTTTCCAGCGTGTACATCCAGCCGACGGCCTGGTAGCTGCCGGTGAGTTGCTTGATGGTGACCGGAACCAGCAGCATGACCTGCACCGCAAGCATGTAATAGCCGCTCAAGGTCAGTACAAAGCGCATATAGCTGCGGTCTTGCAGAACCACGCGCATGGATTGCCAGGGCGATGCGGTACCGGTGGCAACCCGGTAGGGCGGGAGCAGCAAGGCATTGACCAAGGCCGCCAGAACAAAAATGGCGGTGCCCGCCAGGCCAACCCAGCGGAAGTCAAACTGTAGCAGCCAGCTGCCCAGCAAGGCGGCAGCAACCGCCCCTGCGCTGTCCTGCATCATCAGCAGGGCGTAGAAATGCGGGCGGTGGCGGGCCAGTACCAGCTTGGCCACCAGTGCGGTGCGGGGTGGGTCGAACAGGGTGCCGCCCAAGCCGGAGAGCAGGCAGGACAGGTAAAGCAGCCAGGGGGCATGTGCGATGGCCATGCAGGCGAAGCCCGCTGCGCGCAGCAACATGCCAGAGACGATCAGCGGCTTGGCGCCAAAGCGATCGGCCAGCGAGCCGCCAAACAAGCCAAGACCCTGCTGCATGAACTGGCGTAGTGCCAGTGCCAGCCCGACCGTGCTGGCACTCCAGCCCAGCTGATCGACGAAGTGCAGGCTGATCAGCGGAAACACCATGAAAAAACCGAATATCACCAGCAGGTTGTCCAGCAGGATGAAAGCCTTGCCAAGCTTGCGGGCACGCTGTGCGGATGCCATGTCTTCTCCTCATTCGAACAGCATTCTAGGGAGGCATCCTGCTATTATGTAAGTCTATTTCTCCTCATATTTCATATCGGTTTTGATTATGTCTGTTGCCTTGTCTGATCTGGAGCTTCTACTGGATGTGGCCGAACTGGGCAGCTTCAGCCAGGCGGCGGCCAAACGGGGCTGGTCCCAGCCGCAGGTCAGCCAGCGCATCGGTTTGCTGGAGCAGCACTGGGGTGTCACCCTGTTTACCCGTCATCGGCGTGGCGCCGTGGCCACCAATGCCTGCGAGGCTTTTCTGGAGTCTGCCCGTCAGTCGCTGACGGTTTACCGGCAAGGTCTGGATGCCATGCAGGGCACGCCGGCGGTACGGCGTATCCGCCTGTCTTGTCTGCCATCGCTGACTTCTCCGGTGTTTGGTCCCTTGCTGATGAAACTGGCGGACGCACCGATGGAAATCCGCTGCAATACCGATCACTCCCAGCAAATCATGCAGGATTTGCTGACTGGCCAGGTTGAGGTGGGGTTTGTACTGAAATGCCCGGCCATGGCAGGTATCCAGATGGAGCTGCTGTGGCGCTCACCTATTGTTCCGGTGGTGGCTGCCAGTCATCCCCTGGCCGCTGCTGGCGGGGTGCTGGCACTGGCTGATATTGCCCGGCACCGTATTGCGCCCCAGTTCTGGGGGGATGAGTGTGAGAGCCTGATCCAGCAGATTCGCATGCTGCGGCAGCTGCCCAGCCCGATACATGCGGTGCAACCGGCATCTGCTGCGCGCGAGCTGGTGTTGCGTCATGGTTTTGTGTCCTTCATGCCGGAGTTGTCGATCAAGGCTGATTTGCAGGATGGCACCCTGGTCCGCCTGTGCGTGCCAGAACTGCCAGCCTGGCACTGGGAAGTGATGATGGCCTGGCGTGCCGGCAAGCGGGTGGATGCAGCCAAAGCACAGGTGCTGGATGCAGCGCGGGCGCTGGTGGCCGGTTGAAACGCACAAGGCCCGCATAGAAGCGGGCCTTGCCGGGGGATGATGTGAGGAGGGGTTACATACGGGCAATCATGGCATCGCCGAATTCCGAGCAGGAAACTTCGGTAGCGCCGTCCATCAGGCGGGCAAAGTCGTAGGTGACCTGCTTGTCGGCAATGGCTGCTTCCATGGACCGGATCACCAGATCCGCCGCTTCCACCCAGCCCAGATGGCGCAGCATCATTTCCGCGGACAGAATCAGCGAGCCGGGGTTGACCTTGTCCAGGCCGGCATATTTGGGTGCCGTTCCGTGGGTGGCTTCAAAGCAGGCGTAGTGGTCGGAAATATTGGCTCCCGGTGCTATGCCGATGCCGCCAACCTGGGCAGCCAGTGCATCCGAGATGTAGTCGCCGTTGAGGTTGGTGGTGGCAATCACATCGTATTCGGCCGGGCGCAGCAGGATTTGTTGCAGGAAGGCATCGGCAATGGCGTCCTTGACGATGATTTCCCGACCGGTATTGGGGTTGTTGAATTTGCACCACGGGCCACCATCAATCGGCTCGGCCCCGAATTCCTTGCGGGCCAGCGCATAGGCCGTATCACGGAAGTTACCTTCGGTGAACTTCATGATATTGCCCTTGTGGACAATGGTGAGGCTCTTGCGGTCGTTGGCGATGGTGTAATTGAGCGCAGCGCGCACCAGTCGCTCGGTTCCTTCCACCGAGATGGGCTTGATGCCGATACCAGAGCTGTCCGGAAAGCGGATTTTCTTCACGCCCATTTCGTTTTGCAAAAAGGCGATCACCTTTTTCACCGCATCCGAACCGGCCTGCCATTCAATCCCGGCATAAATATCTTCGGTGTTCTCGCGAAAGATCACCATATTGACCAGTTCCGGGTGCTTGAGCGGGGATGGCACGCCCTGGAAATACTGTACCGGGCGCACGCACTGGTATAAATCCAGTTCCTGGCGCAGGGCGACGTTGAGCGAGCGGATGCCGCCGCCGACCGGAGTGGTCATCGGCCCCTTGATGGAGACCGAATATTCTTTCAGCGCATCGAAGGTTTCCTTGGGCAGCCATTCGTCCGGGCCATACAGCCGGGTGGATTTTTCCCCCGCATACACTTCCATCCAGTGGATTTTCCTGCGCCCGGCATAGGCCTTTGCCACGGCAGCGTCGATGACCTTGATCATTACCGGGGTGATGTCGATCCCGATGCCATCCCCTTCAATGAAGGGAATGATGGGGTTGTCCGGAATGGCCTGTCCCGGAATGATTTTCTGTCCTTCAGCCGGAACCTTGATATGGGACGCACTCATTGTTGTTCTCTCCTTGTTACAGGGTAGGGACTGCCGGGTTCAGCAGTGTTTTCCACTCACTCAGCCTAGACCTTGGCGCGGCTGTTGCAGAGAAAGATCAGACAAATTTATTGGCCGATGGTTGACGCATGCCGGCATGACAATAAAAAAGCGCCAGGAGGAATCCTGGCGCTGGTGTGGTGCTACCGACCGTGAAGGCCGGTAAGAGGACTTAGGCGTGAACGCTCTTCAGTGCGGCATTGAAGGTGCTGCTCGGGCACATCACAGCCTGGCACTTGGCTGCATCGGGCAGGTAGTAGCCACCGATATCTGCCGGTTTGCCTTGCACGGCCTTCAGTTCGGCAATGATTTGCGCTTCCTGCTCGGCCAGTTGCTTGGCCAGCGGGGCAAACTGGGTTTGCAGCTCCAGGTCTTCGCTCTGGTTGGCCAGCGCCTCGGCCCAGTAGCTGGCCAGGTAGTACTGGCTGCCACGGTTGTCCAGCTCGCCAGTGCGGCGCGACGGGGACTTGTCGTTGTCCAGCAGTTTGCCGGTGGCGGCATCCAGCGTCTTGGCCAGAATCTTGGCCTTGTTGTTGCCGGTCTTGATGCCCAGTTCTTCCAGCGAAACGGCCAGGGCGAGGAACTCACCCAGCGAATCCCAGCGCAGGTGGTTTTCTTCCAGCAGCTGCTGTACGTGTTTCGGAGCCGAACCACCGGCACCGGTTTCGTACATGCCGCCGCCAGCCATCAGCGGTACGATGGACAGCATCTTGGCCGAGGTACCCAGTTCCATGATGGGGAACAGGTCGGTCAGGTAGTCTCGCAGGATGTTGCCGGTGACCGAGATGGTGTCCAGACCGCGGGCAACGCGTTCCAGGGTGAAACGCATGGCGCGGACTTGCGACATGATGTGGATTTCCAGACCGCTGGTGTCGTAATCCTTCAGGTAGGTTTCTACCTTCTTGATCAGTTCCTTTTCGTGCGGACGGTACGGGTCCAGCCAGAACACTGCCGGCATGCCGGAGTTGCGGGCGCGGGTCACGGCCAGCTTCACCCAGTCGCGGATCGGTGCGTCCTTCACCTGGCACATACGCCAGATGTCACCGGCTTCCACGTTCTGGCTCAGCAGGACTTCGCCGGTAGCCAGGTCAACGATGTTGGCCACGCCGTCTTCAGCGATTTCAAAGGTCTTGTCGTGCGAACCGTATTCTTCTGCCTTTTGCGCCATCAGGCCCACGTTGGGCACGGTGCCCATGGTGCGCGGGTCGAAGTTGCCGTGCCATTTGCAGAAGTTGATCATCTCCTGATAGATACGGGCAAAGGTGGATTCCGGCATCACGGCCTTGCAGTCGGCGGGCTTGCCATCGGCACCCCACATCTTGCCACCGCCACGGATCATGGCCGGCATGGAGGCATCGACAATCACGTCGTTGGGCGAGTGGAAGTTGGTGATGCCCTTGGCGGAGTCCACCATGGCCAGACGCGGACGGTGTTCCTGGCAGGCGTGCAGGTCGCGGATGATTTCTTCGCGCTTGGTGGCCGGTAGGGTCTCGATCTTTTCGTACAGATTGGCCATGCCGTTGTTCACGTTCACGCCCAGCTCTTCGAACAGCTTGCCGTGTTTCTCGAAGGCGTCCTTGTAGTAAATCTTGACGCAGTGACCGAACACGATGGGGTGGGACACCTTCATCATGGTGGCTTTCACGTGCAGCGAGAACAGGATGCCGGATTCACGGCAGTCTTCCATTTCGCGCTCGTAGAATTCGCACAGTGCCTTCTTGCTCATGAACATGGAGTCGATGATTTCACCGGCCTGCAGGGCAAGCTTGGGCTTGAGCACGATGGTCTGGCCGCTCTTGGTGGTCAGTTCCATTTTCACGTCACGGGCCTTGTCCAGGGTCATGGACTTTTCGCCGTGGTAGAAGTCGCCATGGTGCATGTGGGAAACATGGGTTTGCGACCATTGTTTCCACTCGCCCATGGAGTGCGGGTGCTTCTTGGCGTAATTCTTTACCGCCAGCGGGGCGCGGCGGTCGGAGTTGCCTTCACGCAGCACCGGGTTCACGGCCGAACCCAGACACTTGGCGTAGCGGGCTTTCAAGGCGTGATCGGCGTCGGTGGTGGGCAGTTCAGGGTAGTCCGGCAGGGCGTAGCCCTTGGATTGCAGTTCCTTGATGCAGGCAATCAGCTGCGAAACCGAAGCACTGATGTTCGGCAGCTTGATGATGTTGGTGTCCGGGTCCTGGGTCAGCTTGCCCAGTTCGCTCAGCGTATCCGGTACTTTTTGCTCGTCGGTCAGGTATTCGGGGAATTCGGCCAGTACGCGGGCGGCGACGGAGATGTCGGCAGTTTCAATATTGATGCCGGCGCTGCCGGTAAAGGTACGGATGACTGGCAGGAAGGCGCTGGTGGCCAGCGCAGGTGCTTCGTCGGTCAGGGTGTAGATGATGGTCGGCTGTTCCGAAGGCATTGCTCTATCTCCAATGATTATTTTGACGTCAGAACGACTGCGCGAGGCGGCTTTCGCACACCGGGGGATGTTCCGCTAGGCGCGTGGGAAAGATACTGCATGATGCAACCGTGCTGCCCGTTGGTCGCAATGACCTTGGCGTGGCAGCATGGCCTTCAACTTGCGGCTGTCTTTTCGGAAGTGAATTATACCCCTCAAATGTTCGCACTGTTTGTAAGTATCCGAACTTTGCCCTTGCGACTGGCTAAACGCGTGTTCGAATGTGAATTTTACGCACCGGTGCTGTGAGTTGCAGTCCACAGCATAGTTCCATGTTCCGGTTTTTGCTGTCCTCCTTTGTCGCAGTGAGTGCTTTGCCTGGGGCAATGCGGCAAGTTGCGGAATGGTGGCATGACCAGTGCTGGCGCTCCTTGGTATCATCCGGGCCATGACTTCACTTTCTGTATGGTCCAGCCACAATGCCCGCGCTTTTTCTGTTCAATAAACCTTATGGCGTCATTTGCCAGTTTTCCCGGCACGAATTGCATCCGACGCTGAAGGATCATATTTCCACACCGGGCATCTATCCGGCTGGCCGCCTGGATACCGACAGCGAAGGCTTGCTGTTGCTGACCGGGGAGGGTGCCTTGCAACACCGCATCAGCGACCCGCGCTGGAAACTGCCCAAAACCTACTGGGTGCAAGTGGAAGGCCGTGCCAGCGAAGAACAATTGGCCGCGCTGCGCGCCGGGGTGGATCTGGGCGACTTTGTCACCCGACCGGCCCAGGTGCGCCAGATCGATCCGCCAGCCTTGTGGGAGCGCAAGCCGCCTGTGCGTTTTCGCAAGACCGTACCGGATTGCTGGCTGGAAATCATCATCAGCGAAGGCAAGAACCGTCAGGTGCGCCGCATGACGGCCAAGGTGGGACTGCCTACCTTGCGACTGGTGCGCGCAGCCATTGGCCCGTGGCGGCTGGGTGACATGCAGCCGGGCGAGTTGCGCAGCATCGAGGTGAGTCTTGAAGATTTACCGGCACTGTCCCATGCTGAGCGTCTGGGCAAGCCGACGCCCTTGCCCCAGGGGAAGGCGGGAGCGGGGGGCGGTCAGTCCCGAGCGCAACCATCTTTCCGTTTTGCCCGCAAAAACAAGTCCTGATTGTTGTCGTTGGGGCGGCTGGCTGGATGCGCGACAGCGATGAGGCCCCATCATGCATATTCCCGAGTACTACAACCCGGTTGCCCGCGATATCGCCCTGGCGCTTGTCGCCGGGTTCAACAAGCATTACCGCTTGTTTCGCGCCTGCAGCAAGCAGGCCAAATCCCTGTTCGAGCGCGCGGACTGGCAAGGCGTGCAGCAGGCCATCCGCGACCGCATCCAGTTTTACGACGAGCGGGTGGAAGAAACGGTTGGCCGGCTGCATCACGAATTTCATGCTGATTTACTGGATGATGAAATCTGGCAGCAGGCCAAGCTGTACTTCATCGGCCTGCTGACCCAGCACAAGCAGCCGGAACTGGCCGAGACCTTTTTCAACTCGGTGTTCACCCGCATGCTGCACCGGGATTACTTCAACAACGATTTCATCTTTATCCGTCCGGTCATTTCCACCGAATATATCGAGTCTGATCCCCCTTGCTATCGTAGTTACTATCCGGCAGCCAGTGGTTTGCGCCAGGTGATGCGGCAGATCGTGCGAGATTTTGCCTGGGCGCTGCCTTTTGCCCGCTTGAACCGGGATCTGGCCTGCGTGCTGGGCGCGATAGCGCAGTATTTTTCAGGCCAATGGCCAAGTGCGGAAGCCAATCTGCAAATCCAGGTATTGTCTTCGGCTTTCTATCGCAACAAGGCGGCTTATATTTTCGGCAAGGTGATCAATGGTGGCGTGAGCTATCCGTTTGCCGTACCGGTACTGCGCGATGAAAACGGCAAGCTGTATCTGGACACCGTGTTGCTGGAGCCATGGCGCATTGGTGTGCTGTTTTCCTTCAGCCGGGCTTATTTCCTGGTGGACATGGAAGTGCCGTCGGCCTATGTGCAGTTTTTGCGCAGCATGCTGCCCAGCAAGACCAAGGCCGAGCTTTACACCATGCTGGGCCTGCAAAAGCAGGGCAAGAACACCTTCTATCGCGATTTCGTGCAGCACCTGCAGCATTCGAATGACCAGTTTGTCATTGCGCCCGGCATTCGTGGCCTGGTGATGCTGGTGTTTACCCTGCCGTCCTATCCCTATGTGTTCAAACTGATCAAGGATGTGTTTGGCGGGCCCAAAGAAATGGACCGCGATACGGTCAAGCGCAAATACCGGCTGGTAAAGCGGCATGACCGGGTAGGGCGCATGGCCGATACGCTGGAGTTTTCCAATGTGGCCTTTCCACGCAGCCGCTTTACCCCGGAATTGCTAGATGAGCTGCGCAGTCAGGCGGCATCAATGATAGAAGAAAGCGGCGACAGCATTGTCATTCGCCATCTGTATATCGAGCGGCGCATGAAGCCGCTGAACATATACCTGATGCAATGCGACGAGACGGAAAAGGAGAGGGTGATTCGCGACTACGGCATGGCTATCCGCGAGTTGGCATCGGCCAATATTTTTCCGGGCGACATGTTGTTCAAGAATTTTGGTGTGACCCGCTACGGTCGGGTGATTTTTTATGATTACGATGAAATCGAATACATGACGGACTGCCATTTCCGCCGCATACCGCCTGCGCCCAATCCGGAAATGGAACTCTCCGGCGAGGTGTGGTACCCGGTTGGCCGTCATGATGTTTTTCCGGAAGAATTTGCCACCTTTTTGCTGGGTGACCCGCAGATTCGCAAGACTTTCCTCAACTATCACCGAGACCTGCTGGATCCACGGTTCTGGCAGCAGTGTCAGCAGCGCATCAAGGATGGCGTGATCGAGGACTTTTTTCCGTATCCGGTGGAAATGCGTTTTCGCCAGCTATAGGTGTGAGCATCAATGCAGCAAGGGGAAGCTGTCGCTTCCCCTTTTTTTGTGATGACAGCGGCGGGGGCCTGGTTTCAGTGCGAAAAATAGGCAAGTGGGCCGGCCGAGGTGAGGCCGATGCAAAAGGACATGCCTGGTACATAGCCTTTGGAGGGGGCGCAGGCATTGAGCAATTCAAACAATGCGCGTGTTTCATGGAATGGCAGCCGCAAGTCATGGCTGTTGGACAGCCACAAGCGTATGGCCCTGGCTTGCGGATGCTGGCTGTGCAATTCCAGCGTGCCTTCCGCGTTGCTGATCAGGCAGATGGCTGGCGGGATATGGATGCTGCGGGCTTTCATTTCCTGCAGGGCTTGCTGGCCAAACATGCCCAACAGGGTTTTGGCTTGCAATAACAGGTTTTCTGCCAGCCCAGGCTCTTGGGGTGCCAAAGGTGGGCGCTGTGGCGCGATGGCCGGGCGTATGGTTTCGGTGAGGGGCATGGGGTGGCTCCAGTAAAAGTGCGTACCTTGATGGTAGAAGTACTTGAGCACCCGGGAGTCTGATGATCCCCTAGGAAATTTCACTTTTGCAGGTGGCTGGCCAGGGCTATTGACCAGCTATTACGTCAGGCCCAAAAGCAAACAGGGAGACCTGAGTCTCCCTGTCGGTCAGGCCGCAGGCCTGGCGGATTACTGTTGACTGCACACGTGATCTTCAAAATAAGCAATCGGACCCGCACTGGTCAGGCCGATATGGAAGCAGGATGATTCGGGGAAGGTTTCACCTGCGTACTCAGTAGCGCGGATAATTTCAAACAGGACTTCCACTTCTTTGAACAGGCTGGAAACTTTGGCATTGCCGTCAAGCCAGGTGAGGATGTCGTCGGCCTGTGGGTGATTGTTTTCCAGTGTGAGACTGCAACCAGGACAGCTGACCAGGCTGATGGCCGGGGGCATGCTGATCTGGCGGGCAGCCAGTTCTTCTTCTGCCAGCGTGGCAAAACGTGTCAACTGCTTGGAGGCTCTATCGCGAATGGCTTGAAGGGAAATGCTGCCATCTTCTCCGGCGTGACCAAACAGACGAATCAATCCCGGATTACTGGCAGTGCTCTGCGACGACATGATTAATGCTCCTGTTCTCTGGTTGTCATGATTTTTTCATCATAGAAGACGGCAGAAATTTTGCTGAATCATTTCAGCACTTTTTTCACTTTATAGAGAAATTCAAGTGCCTGGCGCGGTGTCAGTTCGTCAGGGTCGATTTCTTCCAGCATTTCCAGGGCAGGATCCGGTGCGGTTTCCACGGTGCTTGCCGTAACTGGCGGAGCGGAAAACAGGTCGGGTTGAACGCGGGCGGCAGACTGGTTTTCCAGCTCGGCAAGATAGCGTCTTGCCTCGCGAATCACCTTGGGAGGCACCCCGGCCAGCTGGGCCACTGCCAGGCCGTAACTCTGGCTGGCTGGGCCTTCGTCCACATGGTGCATGAACACGATGCGGTCCTTGTGCTCGACGGCAGACAGGTGAACATTGGCCACGGACGGGTATTGCTCGGCGAGAGTGGTCAGCTCGAAATAGTGGGTGGCAAACAGGGTGTAGGCACGGCTTTTTTCGATCAGCGCCTTGGCAATGGCCCAGGCCAGCGCCAGGCCGTCGAAGGTGGAAGTGCCACGGCCCACCTCGTCCATCAGCACAAGTGACTGGGCGGTGGCGTTGTTTAAGATATTCGCCGTTTCGGTCA
The DNA here is from genome assembly GCF_041914625.1 of Aquitalea pelogenes. Lineage (NCBI taxonomy): Bacteria > Pseudomonadati > Pseudomonadota > Betaproteobacteria > Neisseriales > Chromobacteriaceae > Aquitalea > Aquitalea pelogenes. The sequence continues at coordinate 66,355 of NZ_JAYSDA010000019.1, forward strand.
TTTCCACCATGAAGGTGGAGCGGCCGCCTGCCAGGTCGTCCGAGGCACCGATACGGGTGAAAATACGGTCGATCTGGCCGATGATGGCGCGGTTGGCCGGTACAAAACTGCCAATATGTGCCAGCAGGGTGATCAGCGCATTCTGCCGCATATAGGTGGATTTACCGCCCATATTGGGGCCGGTGATCAGCAACAGCTTGCGGCTGTCACTCAGGCGTGTGTCGTTGGCGATGAAGCGCTCCACCTCGGCTTCCACCACCGGGTGACGGCCTTCGATGATTTCCAGCCGGGTGTCGCTGACGAATTCCGGTTCGACATAATTATTGCTGCTGGCGCGTTCGGCAAAGGCAGCCAGCACGTCCAGCCCGGCCACGGCCTGGGCGATCAGCTTGAGATCGGGAATATAGGGCGCGAGCTGGTCCAGCAGCTGTTCGTACAACTGCTTTTCCAGGGCCAGCGAACGGTCTTGCGCCGACAGTGCCTTGTCTTCGAATTCCTTCAGTTCCGGCGTGATGTAACGCTCGGCATTTTTCAGGGTCTGGCGACGGCGATAGTCGTCCGGCACCTTGTCGCCCTGGGCGCGGGAGACTTCAATATAGAAGCCGTGCACGCGGTTGAATTCCACCTTGAGGGTGGTGATACCGGTGCGCTCCTTCTCGCGCGCTTCCAGCGCCAGCAGGAAGTCGCCGCAATCGGTCTGGATGGCGCGCAGCTCGTCCAGGTCGGCATTCAGGCCGTGATTGATCACCCCACCATCACGCAGGAAAGTTGCCGGTTCGGGCAGGATGGCCGCGCTCAGCAGTTGTTCGACCGGAGACTCATCCGGCAGCACGCGCGACAGTTCACCCAGCAGCGGGGCGTCCAGGCTGGCGGCCAGTTGCTTGGCACCGGTCAGGGCCTTGAGCGAGTCGCGCAGGGCGGCGAGGTCGCGCGGACGGGCGCTGCGCAAGGCAATGCGGGCGGTAATGCGTTCGATGTCGGCCACTTCGCGCAACTGGGCGTGGATATCCTGATGCACCGGCAGCAGCGCGCGTACCGATTCCAGCCGGCGTTGCAGCTTGCCGTGCTGGCGGATGGGGTGGTGCAGCCAGTGGCGCAGCAGGCGGCTGCCCATGCTGGTGGCGCAGGTGTCCAGCATGGATGCCAGTGTGGGCGAGGGCTCGCCGCGTATGGTTTCGGTCAGTTCCAGATTGCGCCGGGTGGCGGCATCCATGCGGATCAGCTCGCCCGCGTCTTCCACCGCCAGCTGGGCGATGTGGGCCGGGTTTACGCTCTGGGTGGATTTGACGTATTCCAGCAGCGCGCCGGCGGCACCTACCGCCACCGGCAGGGTGTCGGCACCAAAGCCTGCCAGATCATGCGTGCCAAAGTGGCGGGTCAGCGCCAGCTGGGCGGAGTCGTGGTCAAACTGCCAGGGCGGCAGCTTTTTGCGCGGGCAGCTGACCTGTTCGAAGATATTCAGCCCGCTGTCGTCCGGCAGCACCAGCTCGGCCGGTTTCAGCCGTTCCATTTCGCTGGCGAACTCTTCCACGCTGGTTTGCATGATTTTGAATTCGCCACTGGCCATGGACAGCCAGGCCAGGCCCAGCGTGCCCTTGATCATGTTGACCGCCAGCACCAGGTTGTCGCGCTTGTCGTCCAGCAGCGCAGCATCGGTGAGGGTGCCGGGGGTGACGATGCGCACCACCTTGCGTTCCACCGGGCCTTTGGCTAGTGCCGGGTCGCCAATCTGCTCGGCAATGGCCACCGATTCACCCATTTTCACCAGCCGTGCCAGATAGCCTTCGGCAGCGTGATAGGGCACACCTGCCATCTTGATCGGGTTGCCGCCGCTGGCACCGCGGGTGGTGAGGGTGATGTCCAGCAGGCGCGCCGCCTTTTCCGCATCCTCGTAGAACAGCTCGTAAAAGTCGCCCATGCGGTAGAACAGCAGCTTGTCGGCATGCTGGCTTTTCAGGGCGAAGTACTGCTGCATCATCGGGGTGTGCTGGGGCGTGCTCATGCGCGTGGTGCTCTTTTGATATCGGGTGCAGATGACAACGCCCCACCGAGGCGGGGCGCTGACGCAAAACGCGAATTCTACCGTAGCGGGCTCTGGGTGTCAGGCCAGCATCGCGGCGGTGGCGGGCTGCAAGCACATGTTGCATCCATGGCCTGTACTGATTGGCAAGCTGTTTGGTCAAGCAATCTGTGCATTGACCAGAACCAAGTGATGAAATTATGATCTTTATCAAACTTTCAGAAATTCCTGAAAATTGAGGAAGTCATGAATACCACCCCCCTTGTCCAGTCCTTTGTGGCGCATTTCGGTGAAATGGGCAGCCGCTGGGGCATCAATCGCACCGTCGGTCAGATTTATGCCCTGCTGTTTGTTTCCGAAAAACCGCTCAATGCCGATGAAATTGCCGAAAGCCTGAGTTTCTCCCGTTCCAATGTCAGCATGGGGCTGAAGGAGCTGGAGTCGTGGCGGCTGGTGAAGCTGCAGCATTATCCCGGCGACCGGCGCGAATACTTTTCCACCCCGGATGATGTCTGGGCCATCTTCAAGACCCTGGCCGAGGAGCGCAAAAAGCGCGAGGTGGAACCCACCCTCACCATGTTGCGCGGGGCGATGATGGAGAAACCGGCCAGCGATGCCGAGCGTCACGCACAACAGCGCATGAGCGAGATGTATCAGTTGATCGAGCTGGTCACCACCTGGTTCTCCGACATCCAGCACATGGATGTGGAAACCCTACAGCGGCTGATGAAGCTGGGCTCGCAGGTGCAGAAAGTACTGCAATTCACCCAGTCGCTGAGCAAGCTGACCGGGCGAGATACCGATAGGGAGTAGCCGTCATGGAACTGGATGCCCTGGCACTGGCACGTGCCCAGTTTGCCGCCAATATCAGCTTTCATATCCTGTTTCCCAGCATCAATATCGCGCTGGCCTGGGTGCTGTTGTTCTTCAAGCTGCGTTACCTGCGCACCGGCCGGCAGGCGTGGATGGATGCCTACGGGTTCTGGGTGAAGATTTTTGCACTGTCCTTTGCCCTGGGCGTGGTGAGCGGCGTCACCATGAGCTTCCAGTTCGGCACCAACTGGCCGGGCTATATGCAAACGGTGGGCAATATCGCCGGGCCTTTGCTGGCCTATGAAATCCTCACTGCGTTTTTCCTGGAGGCGGGGTTTCTCGGCATCATGCTGTTTGGCCGCAGCCGGGTATCAGAACGGGTACATACGCTGGCTACGCTGCTGGTGGCCTTTGGCAACAGCCTGTCGGCGTTCTGGATCATCGCGCTCAATTCCTGGATGCAAACTCCGGCCGGTTTCGTGATGAAGGATGGCCGCGCGCATGTCACCAGCTGGCTGGAGGTGATTTTCAACCCGTCCATGCCTTACCGGTTGACACACATGTTGTTGGCCTCCGGCCTGACCGTGGCCTTTCTGGTGGCCGGGTTGTCGGCCTATCGTCTGCTGAAGGCCGACCGCAGCGCGGGCAATGCCGTGGCACTGAAAACCGGTGCATGGCTGGCGGCGTTATTGATTCCGCTGCAAATCCTGGCGGGGGACGCGCATGGCCTGAATACCATGGCACACCAGCCGGCCAAGCTGGCGGCCATCGAAGGGGTGTGGCATACCGAGCGTGGCGCGCCCTTGCTGCTGTTTGCCCTGCCCAATGCCGATACCCAAAGCAATGACTACGCGCTGGGCATTCCGCGCCTCGCCAGCCTGATCATCAAGCACGACCCTGACGGCGAAATCCGCGGCCTGAACGAATTTGCCCAGCATCCACCGGTGGCCAAGGTGTTCTGGAGCTTCCGCGTGATGGTGGGGGTAGGGGTGCTGATGCTGCTGGCGTCCTGGCTCACTGCCTGGCAGTTGCGTCGCCGGGATGCTGCCGGACTGGACCGTCGCCTGCTGTACTTGCTGGTGGGCATGACCTTTGCCGGCTGGGTAGCCACGCTGGCTGGCTGGTATGTGACGGAAATCGGCCGCCAGCCCTGGCTGGTGACGGGTGTACTCACCACCGCACAGGCTGCCGGGGCGGCGACCGGCAGCATGGTGGCCGGTTCGCTGCTGACTTATCTCGCCTTGTATGCCGGCCTGCTGCTGGCCTACATCTCGGTGCTGTTTCATCTGGCCGGCAAAGCCGCAGGACAGGCTGATGCTGCCGTGGCGCTTAAGGAGGTGCAAGCATGAACGCTGCATACTGGTTGCCGGTGATCTTCGCCGGGCTGATGGGGCTGGCCATGCTGGTGTATGTGGTGCTGGATGGCTTTGATCTGGGCGTGGGCCTGTTGTTGCCACTGGCGGACGATGCCGGCAAGGACCGCATGGTGGCCAGCATCGGCCCGTTCTGGGATGCCAACGAAACCTGGCTGGTACTGGGCGCGGGCCTGTTGCTGGTGGCCTTCCCCATGGCGCACGGTGTGGTGTTTGGTACCTTGTACGTTCCGGTACTGCTGATGCTGGTGGGGCTGATCCTGCGCGGGGTGGCCTTCGATTTTCGCGTCAAGGCGCGTGACCCGCACCGCCCATGGTGGAATGCCATCTTTGCCTTCGGTTCCTTGTTGGCTTCGCTGGCGCAAGGCGTGATGCTGGGCCGCTATCTGACCGGTTTTGCCGACGGCTTGCTGCCCTGGCTGTTTGCCTTGCTGGTGGGAGCGGGGCTGACTGCGGCCTATGCCTTGCTGGGTGCCTGCTGGCTGATCATGAAGACGGAAGGTGCCTTGCAAAGGCAGGCACTTGGCTGGGCGCGGCGCAGTGTGCCGGGCGCGGGCCTGGCCGTGCTGCTGGTGTCCATCGTGACGCCGCTGGCCAATCCGGCCATCGCCGGCAAATGGTTTGCCCTGCCGCAGCTGTTCTTGCTGCTGCCCTTGCCGCTGGGGACGCTGGCGCTGTTCGTGGTGCAATGGCTGGCCCTGCCACGGCTGGCCCGGCGTCAGGCAGCCGGCAACGACAGCTATTGCTGGCTGCCGTTTGCCACCACCGTGGGCATGGTGCTGCTGGCTTTCTGGGGGCTGGCCTATAGCGTGTTCCCGCAGGTGATACCGGGCCGCATGGATATCTGGCAGGCCGCCAGCGACCCCGAAGCCTTGTGGATCATGCTGTGGGGCGCGCTGCTGGTGCTGCCCTGCATCATCGGCTATACCGCCTTTGCCTACCGGGTGTTCTGGGGCAAGACCGGTACTTTGCGATATCAGTGATTGTGGATGGTTCCGGCCCGGCCTGTCGCATGCAGGTCGGGTTTTGTCATGTCCGGGTCACATACAGGCCAGATAATTGCAACCTTTTGCCGGTGTAATGGACAATGCGGCCTGCCTTGGCCGCCGTTGACGCAATAGCCGCAAATCAGCACTGGCAGAGCGCATTCCTGGCGTTACGATAGGCATGATCTGTCTTGTTCCTGAACACCCTTCCGGATGGAGAACCACATGTCGCAGCAGCACACCTCACCCTGGCCCTATCCCCGGCTGGTCGCTCATCGTGGCGGCGGCGTCATGGCTCCGGAAAACACGCTGGCCGGTTTTCGTGCCGGCGTAGCATATGGCTACCGGGCCGCCGAGTGTGATGTGAAGCTGTCCGCCGACAATGTGTGCTTTCTGCTGCACGACGATACGGTGGATCGCACCACGAATGGCCATGGTCTGGCCGCAGAGCTGAGCATGGCGCAGCTCTCGCAGCTGGATGCCGGTGGCTGGAAGGGTGCGCAGTTTGCCGGCGAGGCGCTGCCCGGCTTTGCCAATGTGGCGGCCTATTGCCGCGCGCAGGGCATGCTGCTGAATGTGGAAATCAAACCCTGTCCGGGACGCGATGATGAAACCGGCCGTCTGGTGGCGCAAGAAGCTGCGCGACTGTGGGCTGGTGCGGCCGTGCCGCCGCTATTGTCATCGTTCAGTGTGGACGCCCTGCGCGCCGCACAGCTGGCCGAGCCGGATTTGCCACGCGCCTGGCTGGTGGAGGAGATTCCGGCGGATTGGCAGGCCACCTTGCAGTTGCTGGGCTGCATTGCCTTGCATTGCGACCATGCCACGCTGACGCCGCAGCTGGCCGCCGCCATCAAGGCCGCCGGTTACCAGTTGCTGTGCTACACGGTGAACGATGTGGCGCGGGCGCGCGAAATCATGGCCTGGGGTGTGGATAGCGTCTGCACCGACCGGCTGGACCTGTTGCAACCCATGCAATGGCTGTCGGAGTAAGGCCGGATGAACGCCGCACTGGTGGAATGGCTGGGCCTGTTGGCCGGTTGCCTGACAACCCTGTCTTTCTTGCCGCAGGTGTGGCTGGTATGGCGCAAGAAATCGGCTGGGGATATCTCGCTGGGCATGTATCTGCTGATGTGCAGCGGCGTGGCCTTGTGGCTGAGTTACGGCCTGCTGATTCATTCACGACCGGTGGTGCTGGCCAATGGCCTGACCTTGCTGCTGAGCATGGCGGTGCTGCTGATGAAGCTGGTGTTTGATGCACGCCGCCAGCCGCAAGCGGACAGGCCGGGCGGCTAGAAGCTGGTCATCTGCTGCGCTTCTTCCCGGTTGAAGTACTTGCTGAATATTTTCAGCAGCGTGCCATCGCGGCGCATGTCGTTGATCAGGTCACGCCAGCGCTCCTGTTGTTCGGGCGAGATGGTTTTTTTCGACATGATCAGGCCGTGGGGTGTGGGCTGGTCATTGGTTTCCACCATGCGGACCAGCTTGGCCACCTGGTATTTTTCCAGGTCGGAATAATCAAACGGCTCGATGATGATGGCCTGGGTGCGGTCCTGGCGCAGGTTCTGATACAAGGTTTCATAATCGTAACTGCCGATCAGCCGTCCTTGCTGGTCCAGTTTGTCCACCAGCTGATTGATGGTGTTGCTGTAGCGGAAGCTCAGGATGCCACCCAGCTTCACGTCATTGCGGGCGGCGAAATCCGCCAGCGTCTGCACGCCGCTGTCCTTGCGTACGATCAGGCTGTATTTGTCGGCAAAATACCAGGCAAACGCCGCGTAGCGTTCGCGCTGTTCATTGGTGATGCCTGACAGGCTGAAATCCAGGCTGCCCACTTCCAGTAATTTCCAGATGCGCGAGCGCGGCAGCAGGCTGACTTCCACCTTGCAGCCGCTGCGGCGGATCAGCTCGTCCGCCACGTCTTTATCAATCCCGCTGCGCGTGCCGGCGTTATACAGCAAGCCATGTTCATGCAGGGCCAGGGTGTAGCTGCGCTTGCAGTCCGGGCCGGCGGCCAGTGCCAGCAGCGGCAGGCAGCACAAGGCAGCAAGATACAAGCGCGTAAGCAACTGGGGCATGGTGGTTCTCCTGTTCAATGATAAGAGCATAGCAGATGGCTAGCGTGGCTCCGGCTCATGTGATGAAGTACTTGGTGATGAAAATTTGCAGACATATAATTAGTGAGCTAATCAAATTCAGGATGCCTCATGCCACAGTCTCATCAAGAACTTGCCGAATTGCTGGGTGCCGTCCCCAAGGCGTGGCGCGCCTTGCTGGACCAGCGACTGCGTCCCTATGGTTTTTCCCAGGCTACCTGGCAGGTATTGCTCAAACTGGGCCGTGCCGGTGAGCCCTTGCTGCAAAACGAACTCGCCGCCCGGGTGGGCATAGAACCGGCCTCGCTCGTGCGGCTGCTGGATGTATTGCAGGCCGATGGCTGGATCACCCGCCAGCAGGATGAACAGGACCGGCGTGCCAAACGGGTATTGCTGACTGCCAAGGCCAGCCAGGTTTCCGGCGAGCTGCTGCAAGTGGCCGATGCGCTGAAAGCCGAACTGCTGGGCGGGCTGGATGAGGCCGAGCTGCAAACCTGCATCAAGGTGCTGGCACAAATCCGCCATGCTGCCGAACAGGCACAGGAGCCGGGCGCTTGAGCCAGCGTGTGCTGGTGACCGTGGCGGTGATGGCGGCCACGGTGATGCAGGTACTGGACACCACCATCGTCAACGTGGCACTGCCACAAATGCAGGGCGAACTGGGGGCAACATCAGACCAGATCAGCTGGGTGCTGACCAGCTATCTGGTGGCCAGCGCCATCTGCATGCCGCTGACCGGTTATCTGACTGACAAACTGGGGCGGCGACGCTATCTCTTGCTGTCCATCAGCGGCTTCGTGCTGGCCTCCATGCTGTGCGGCGTGGCGCTGAATCTGGGCCAGCTGGTGGTGTTCCGTCTGTTGCAAGGTGTGTTCGGCGCTGCGCTGGTGCCCTTGTCGCAGGCCATCATGGTGGACAACTACCCGCGCGAACAGCGTGGCAAGGCCATGGCCATCTGGGGCATGGGGGTGATGGTGGGGCCGATTGCCGGGCCCACGCTGGGCGGCTGGCTGACCGATATGTTCGATTGGCGCTGGACCTTCTTCATCAACCTGCCGGTCGGGCTGTTGTCCTTGCTGCTGGCGCGCCAGGTGCCGGATACGCCCAAGCGCGAGCGCGACATCGACTGGCTGGGCCTGTTGCTGATTTCGCTGGCCATTGGTGGCATCCAGTATGTGCTGGACCGGGGGAATGGCGACGACTGGTTTTCCAGTACCGGCATCGTGGTGGCCAGCGTGCTGGCGGTGCTGGGCGCGGTGGGTTTCATCTGGCGCGGCTTGTCCGGCAGCGCCCATCCCTTGTTCGATCTGCACATGTTCCAGGACCGCAATTTCGTGGCCGCCAGTATTGTCATTGCCGCGCTGGGCCTGTCCATGTACGGGGCCATGGTGATTCAGCCCATCATGCTGGAAGGGCTGTTTCACTACCCCACGCTGGATACCGGCCTGATCATGGCACCGCGCGGCATTGCCAGCCTGGTGAGCATGATGATTGTGGGCAAGCTGATTGGCCGGGTGGATTCGCGTTACCTGATTGGCAGTGGCTTGCTGATTGGTGCCTGCGGCACCTGGGTGTGTACCCATTACAACCTGGATACCAGTCCATTCTGGTTTGCCTGGCCGGTGCTGTTGCAGGGCTTTGGGCTGGGCATGATTTATGTGCCGTTGTCGGCCATGGCCATGTCCACTTTGCCTGCACGGCTGTCGGCCGAGGCCGCCGGTCTGTTCAGCCTGTTGCGCACCATGGGCTCCTCGGTGGGGATTGCCATTGTCAGTACCGCCTATTCGCGCGGCGAGCAGTCAGCCTGGAATGCCTTGAGTGGTTTTTTCAGCGCCGACAATCCCTGGTTGCAGGACTATCTGGCGCGCATGGGCAAGACGGTGGTGGATGGCACAAGCGCCACCCAGCTGGCGGCAGAGTTGCAGCGCCAGGCGCTGATGGTGTCGATTGTCGATGTGTACTGGCTGATTACCTACAGCTTTCTGGCCATGCTGCCCTTGCTGTTGTTGCTCCGGCCGCGCAAGGCCGCCGCGGATGCGCCTGCGGTGGAAGTGGTGATGCACGAATAGCCGCCAGCGAGCGGCAAATAAAAAAACGGCAACCCGCGGGTTGCCGTTTTTGCTGCCTGCACCGAGGCAATGATTACTTGTTCAGGTGCGGCGCGATGGTCGCCAGCAGCTGGGCCAGCACCTTGGGGTTGGCGGCCACGATGTCGCCCGATTCCATCCATTCCTGTTCGCCGCTCAGGTCGGTGACGATGCCACCGGCTTCCTGCACGATCAGGCTGCCCGCAGCGATGTCCCACGGTTTCAGGTTCATTTCCCAGAAACCGTCCACGCGGCCACAGGCCACATTGCACAGGTCGAGCGAGGCAGCGCCTTCGCGACGTACGCCGGCAGTCTTGCCCAGCACATCTTTGAGCATGCCCAGGTACTGGTCGATATAGCTTTGGTCGGATACCGGGAAACCGGTGGCGATCACGCATTCATTCATCATGAAGCGCTTGGAAACACGGATGCGGCGGTCGTTGAGGAAAGCGCCAACGCCACGCGAGGCGGTAAACAGATCGTTACGGCTAGGGTCGTACACCACGGCCTGCTGCACCTGGCCCTTGTGCGCCAGTGCAATGGAGATGGCGTATTGCTGATGGCCATGCAGGAAGTTGGTGGTGCCGTCGATGGGGTCGATGATCCACTCGTATTCGGAGGAGCCCACGCCTTTGGCGCCGGACTCTTCTGCTAGAATGGCGTGCTTGGGATACGCCTCGAGAATCATGTCCACGATGGCCTGTTCGGCAGCGCGGTCCACGTCGGTCACAAAGTCATTGTGCTTTTTCTTCTCTACACGAATGGTATCGAGGTTAAGCGACGCACGCTGGATTACACTGCCAGCACGGCGGGCGGCTTTAACCGCGATATTGAGCATCGGATGCATTGACGGCCTCTAGAACGGATAGCAGATGTCAGCCAACATGGCTCGACATCTGACAGTAACAATCTGGGTTAAGGAACAAAAAAAGCCGGCGCGAGCGCGCGGGCTTTTTGATATGCCCGCCATTTTAATGTGAAACTGCTGATGAATAAACCCCAAGTACCTGATTTTCTGAAAAACATTCGCATCGTGTTGGCTCGGCCCAACCATCCGGGCAATATCGGTTCGGCCGCACGGGCGATGAAAACCATGGGGCTGACCCGCCTGTATCTGGTTGAACCCAAAGTGTTTCCCAGCGATGAAGCCAATGCCCTGGCCTCCGGTGCCGTGGATGTGCTGGAGAGCGCCACCGTGGTGGCGAGCCTCAGTGAGGCGCTCAGCGACGTCACCGTGGCCTGCGCGCTTACCAGCCGCCGCCGCGAGCTGACCACGCCACTGTCCACTCCGCGCGAAACCACGCCCGAACTGGTGGCCCGTGCGCGCGATGGCGAACAGGTGGCGCTGGTGTTCGGCAATGAAACCTTCGGCCTGTCGATTGAAGAAGTGGAGCAGTGCAACCGGCTGGTTACCATTCCGGGCAACCCGGATTACTTCTCGCTCAACCTGGCCATGGCGGTGCAGGTGATGACTTACGAGCTGTTCAGCCATACCGGCGTTGACGTGGAATACCTGCGTCCGGAAAGCGAAACCGCCAGCCTGGGCGAGGTGGAAGGCTTCTGCCAGCATCTGGACCAGACCATGGATGCCATCGGCTACTACCGCCGCCGTAACAGCGAGCGACTGATGCGCCGCATGCGCGCGCTGTTCAACCGTTCCGGCATGCTGCGCGACGAGGTGGACATCCTGCGTGGCCTGATGAAGCAGATCCAGCGCGTGGCAGACGGCCATGAGCACGGCGGCGAATCCTGATCGCGGTTTTTATCTGCCTTACACGCAGCCTGCGCTGCGTGATCTGGCTTTCCTGCTGACCGCACCTGCCCCCTGGGATAGCGGCTGCAATCTTTCGCCACAACGCCTGCTGGGCCCGGATGGCCCGGCCTTGCTGGCCGCGCTGGAGCAAGACCCGGCACCGCTCTATGCCTGGCTGGCCGACCAGCCCTGTCGCCGTCTGGGCCACTATGCCGAGCGCTTGCTGGCTTTCTGGTTTCACCTCGCGCCCCATATCGAGCTGGTGGCCGCCAATCTGCCGCTACGGGACGCCAGCGGCCGCACCATTGGCGAGTTTGATTTCCTGATCCGGCTGGATGGCGAACCACTGCACGTGGAAACCGCCAGCAAATTCTATCTGCAACTGGGGGAGGGGCCGGACAGTCTGGTAGGCCCCAGTCTGCGCGATGCCTGGCTGCTGAAGGCAGGCAAATTGCAGGCGCAGTTGCAGCTGTCCCGCCACCCCCTGGCCCGGCGCGTGTTGCCGCCAGACTTTGTGGCCTGCGCCAGTCAGGCCCGGCTGGCCGGCTGGTTTTTCTATTCCCGACCGTCCCGTCCCATGCCGCCACTGGCTGCGGATCAGCTGCAAGGCTGGTTCAGCCCGCTATTGCACCCCTGGCCCAGTAGCAGCCCGGCATCACGCTGGATGTGGTTGCCACGCTTGAGCTGGCTGGCTCCGGCCCGTGTGGCCGAAGCCGAAGTGCGTGAACAGCACAGCCTGCGCCAGGAATTGCATCAGGCCGTGGTGCCGCAACTGGTGGCAGAGTTGCTGCCGCTGGGCGATGGCTACTGGGAGGAGGTGGCGCGCGGTTTCGTGGTGCCGCCAGGCTGGCCCGAAGCAACGCGCCTGCAGGCATTGATGGCCACGCTGCCAGGGAGTCCCGCCGCATGAAGCGCTTGCTGTTGTTGTATGCCAGCCAGACCGGCCGCACCTTGCAGCTGGTTGACGCCGTGCGCGCCAGCGTAGCGCAGCTGACGGATGACCTGCAGTTCAACTGCCTGCCCGCCGAGCAGGCCACACTGGATGATTTGCTGACATCAGACGGCATCGTGCTGGCAACGCCGGAGAATTTTGGCTATATGGCGGGCAAGATGAAAGATTTCTTTGACCGCACCTTCTACCCCGCACAGGGCCGCACCGAGGGGCTGGCTTGCCTCTTGCTGGTGTCAGCCGGTAACGATGGCATGGGGGCCGTGCACGCCATGCGGCGCATCATCGCCGGCTATGGCTGGCACGAAGTGCTGCCCGCCGTGGTGGTACGCGGCGAGCCGGACGCCGCGCAGCTGGCTGAAGTGGCGGAACGGGCCGAGCAACTGGTGGCCGGCATGCTGATCGGGCGCTGGTAATACCTTGCCCGGAAGAGTTAGTGCTTGCGGAGAATGGCGCGCCTGCCCTGATGGGCGGAAGATGCAAAAAGGGCGGTAAGGCGCATTGCGCCCACCGCCCGGATGGCTGTTACCGTGCCTGTCGGCTTATACGCCGTTGGCGTGGGTACAACCGGAGATCAGGTCCTTGAGTGCATCGGCCTTGATCAGCTGGATGTGCTTGTGGTCCACGCTCAGCCAGCCTTGCTGCTGGAACTTGGACAGCGTACGGCTGACGGTTTCCAGTTTCAGGCCGAGGAAGCTGCCGATTTCCTCGCGGCTCATGCGCAGGATGAAATCGTTGGCGGCAAAGCCGCGGGTGGACAGACGCTGTGACAGGTTCAGCAGGAAGGCAGCCAGACGTTCTTCTGCCTTCATGTTGCCCAGGAGCAGCATGACGTTCTGGTCACGCACGATTTCGCGGCTCATCAGCCGGAAAAAGTGGTGTTGCAGGCTGGGAATGTCGCGCCCCAGGCTTTCCATGCGGTTGAAGGGCAGTTCGCAGACTTCGCTGTCTTCCAGGGCAATGGCGTCGCAGCCATGCACATTGGACGAGATGCCATCCAGGCCCATGAGTTCGCCGGACATCAGAAAGCCGGTGACTTGTTCACGACCGTCCTGGCTTGCCACGCTGGTCTTGAAGAAACCGGTGCGCACGGCAAACAGCGACTTGAAGGCTTCGCCACTGCGGAACAGGTATTCACCGCGCTTGAGGCGGCGGCTCTGACGGATAACTGCATCCAGCTGCGTCATTTCGTCGCGGTTCAGCCCGATGGGCAGGCAGAGTTCGCGCAGACTGCAGTTGGAGCAGGACACCTTCAGTGCGTGCAGAGTGTGTTGGTGTTGGTCTGACATCGCGTGTTTTGTACAACCCTGTAAAGAAGCTTGACCCTTGTCAAAGCGGAATTCGCACGTTTTCCGCAAATTTACCAGTCCACCTGACGTTTGACTATCAATACCCGACGACATGCACACCACCCATCCGTTTTCGCCTACCCACTGTGAGTTCGACCGAGCATTGATCGAACGTCTTGATGGTTCCGGCCCAAGATACACTTCTTACCCGACCGCAGACCGGTTTACCCCGGCGTTTGGCGAGAAGGACTATAAAAGCTGGCTGATGCAGCGCCACCTGGGCATGCATCAGAACGCAATATCATTGTACGTTCATATACCGTTCTGTAATACGGTATGTTACTACTGCGGCTGCAACAAGATCATTACCAAGGACAAGAGCCGTGCCGACCGCTACCTCGATTACCTGGAAAAGGAAATCAAGCTGGTTGCCGCCTCGCTTGGCTGCCGGGAAAAGCTGATCCAGCTGCACTTTGGCGGCGGTACGCCAACCTTCCTGTCCGACGAGCAGCTGGACCGCCTGATGACCATGTTGCGTGCCCACTTCGAATTTTTGCCGGAGGGAGAATATTCCATCGAGATCGACCCGCGCAAGGTGGGTCGTGAAACCGTGCATCATCTGGCGCGACTGGGCTTCAACCGCATGAGCGTGGGCATTCAGGACTTCGACCCGCAGGTGCAAGCCGCGGTGAACCGGGTGCAAAGCGAGGAAGAAACGCTGGAGGTGATCGAGGCTGCGCGCGAAGCCGGCTTCAAGTCGGTCAGTGTGGACCTGATCTACGGCCTGCCGCTGCAAACCCGCGAGTCGCTCAAACGCACGCTGGACAAGGTGATTGCCATCAGTCCGGACCGCCTGGCGCTGTACAACTATGCCCATTTGCCCACCGTTTTCATGCCGCAACGGCGCATCAACGAGGCGGACCTGCCAGCCGCCAGCACCAAGCTGGACATCCTGCAGGACGCGGTAAAGAGCCTGGCGGATGCAGGCTATGTATTCATTGGCATGGACCACTTTGCCAAGCCGGAAGATGACCTGGCCATTGCCTTGCGCCAGGCCCGCCTGCAGCGCAATTTCCAGGGCTATTCCACTCATGCCGACTGCGACATGATCGGCCTTGGCGTGTCGTCCATCGGCAAGGTTGGCCCCTGTTACAGCCAGAACGAGAAGGACCTGGACAGCTATTACGCCGCGCTGGACGAAGGCCGGCTGCCGGTAATGCGCGGTATGGTGCTGGATCAGGACGACATCCTGCGTCGCGGCATCATCCAGGCGCTGATGTGCCGCTTCTCCTTGTCGGTGGAAGCCATCGAGCAGGTGCACGGCATCAATTTCGCCGAGTATTTTTCTGCCGAGCTGCCAGCCATCCGCGAGTACCACAAGCTGGGCCTGCTGACCTTTGACGGCGATTTCCTGATGGTGGAGCCCAAAGGGCGTTTCCTGATCCGCAATATCGCCATGCTGTTCGACCGCCATTTGCGTGAACGGGAAACCAAGGCACGTTATTCCAAGACCATCTGATGGTTTTGTTCAGACTGTTTAAAGGGTTATCCCCTAAAAAAGCAGTAAAAAAAGCCCGCAGGTAGCGGGCTTTTTCATTGAAAAAGTGATGGTTTTTTACAACACATCCGGTGCGGTTTTGTCGGCCGACTGCGGTCTGGGGCTGCGATGCAGGCGAATGATGGCCTCGCCGGTGGGGCTGGCAATCACATCGCGCAGCGTGTAACTGTCCAGTGTGCTGAAAAATGCCTGCATGCCCACATCCAGCACGGCCTTGAGCTGGCAGTCCTGACGCAGCGCGCAAGGCGGTTCGGCGCAGTCAATCAGCGGCACATTGCCTTCCAGCGTGCGGATGATGCCGCCCAGGCGGTAATGCTCGGGCGGCTGGGCCAGCGCCAGCCCGCCACCCTTGCCACGGCTGTTGTTCAGCCAGCCTTGCACCCCCATGAAATGCACCACTTTCACCAGGTGATTGCGCGACACCTCGAAGCGTTCGGCAATTTCGCTGATGGTGACCGGTTGCTCCCGGTCGCGGTGCGTCAGGTACATCAGCACGCGCAGGCCAAGGTCGGTAAAGCGGTTCAGTTGCATGGCAGTAAAGTGGGCTGGGAAAGTGCCGCGCAGGATACTCCGCAGCGCGGCAGCTCACAATGCGCAGCGACAAACAAAGCCAATTCAGCCGGTGGTCATGGCATTGGAGCCAAACACTTCCATGTGGATGCGCGTGGCTTCTACCCCGGCCTCGCGCAGCTGGCGGTGCTGTTGCTGCATGAAGCCTACCGGGCCGCACAAATAATAGTCGGCATCCGGCAGCAGGGCATGGGCACGGATGGCATCGGCATCGATACGGCCTTGCTGATGGAAGTCCACACCAAGGGTATCGTTTGCGGCCGG
Organism: Aquitalea pelogenes; assembly: GCF_041914625.1. NCBI lineage: Bacteria > Pseudomonadati > Pseudomonadota > Betaproteobacteria > Neisseriales > Chromobacteriaceae > Aquitalea > Aquitalea pelogenes. The sequence continues at coordinate 82,110 of NZ_JAYSDA010000019.1, forward strand.
GGTTTCATAAAACACGCGCTGCTGCAGCTGCGCATGCTGCTGCGCCAGTGTGCCGACTTCCTGTTTCATGGCGTGAACCGCCCCGTGACGTGCGGCGTGCAAATAGCGGATGGGCCGCGACTGATCACTGGCCAGCAAGTGCTGCAGCATGGACAGCAGCGGAGTCTGGCCCACCCCGGCACTGATCAGCACCACCGGGGTGTCCCGCTCCTGATGCAGCACGAAATCACCAAATGGTGGTGATACCTGCAGGATGTCCCCTTCGGCCAGTTCGGTATGCAAGATGCCGGACACCTTGCCGGCGGGAGCCTCATCGCGGGCGTCTTCCCGCTTCACCGAAATACGCAGCCAGTCCTTGCCGGGTGCATCGGACAGGCTGTACTGGCGCGGCTGGCTCAGGCCCCATTCCGGAATGAAACGCTGCACCGAAATGTATTGACCGGGCTGGAAGGCAGGCAAGCTGCCACCATCCGCGGCTTGCAGATAAAACGAGGTGATTTCCTCGCTTTCTACCTGCTTCTTCACCACGCGGAACGGCCGCCAGCCGCTCCAGCCACCGGGCTGGATGGCGGCACGCTGGTACAGGCTGTTTTCCAGCTGGATCAGCAGGTCTGCCAGTTGCTGATAGGCGGCCGCCCAGGCCTCCAGCAGGCTGTCCGGTGCGGCTTCTTCTCCCAGCACCTCGCGGATGGAAGCCAGCAGATGCTTGCCCACAATCGGGTAGTGTTCGGCACGGATGCCCAGGCTGGCGTGTTTGTGTGCCACCCGTTCCAGTACCGGCAGCAGTACTTCGGGCGCATCAATGTGCTCGGCATAGGCCGCCACAGCCATGGCCAGTGCTTGCTGTTGCTGGCCGGCATGCTGGTGCCCCTGGTTGAAGATGTTTTTCAGCTCCGGGTTGTGCTGGAACATGCGTTGGTAAAAATGGCTGGTCAGCAGCACGCCATGCTGTTTCAGGATGGGGGCGGTGGCTTTGACTTGCTGGCGAATGGTGGCACTGAGCATGGATCTTCCTTTAGATGTGTGTGAAATACATTTTTTAAAAGACAGGTGTTCGGCACGGACAGCGCGTAGCATAACATTAAAATGTAAATAAAATACACTTTATAAAAAGAACGCAAATTCAAGCTGCTGCACGCGACAAAACCCATTGGCATAGGTATTTGATTTTGCAGTGCAAGAACAATGCCCCTATAAACAAAGCTGTCTTCACTCGTATAGCCACCGTGCTGTGCGCGCTTGCAAGGAGTTGTGCATGTTCCGCCAAACCGCCCGCTGGATGCAGCATCTGAGCTATCCCATCCGCTTTGCCATCATCGGTACCGTGTTTGCCGTTGCTCTGGTTTACCTCACCTACGGGCTGTACCGCAGCAATCAGGACAATGTGGATTTCTCCAGCAAGGAGCGGGTGGGCGTGCAATATGTGAAGCCCGCCATGGCCTTGCTGTTGGCGCTGGAGCAGGAACAGGCCCAGCACGCCAGCCAGGGAGCAGGTAACGCGCTGGGAAGCGCAGTGCAGCAGCAATGGCAGGCCATGCAGCAAACCCATACCGCGCTCAACCCGGTGCTGGGCGTGGACAAGGAATGGTCTGGTTTCGACGCGAGCTGGAAAAAACTGCAGTCGGCACCACAGCCAGACAACTTTCAGGCAGCCAGCAGCAGCCTGCGCGCGCTGATCAGCCAGGCCAGCGACCAGTCCAACCTGACGCTGGACCCGGACATCGACACCTACTACCTGATGGACGTGCTGATTACCCACTGGCCGGACTGGCTCAGCCAAAGCATGGAAGCCAACAGCATGCTGATGGCTGCCAAAGGGCAGGCCCTGGGCGGATCTGCACGTGACGCCCTGCTGATGCTGTTGCCGCAACTGCGCAATAACGTGGAGAGCCTGACACAGAACCTGAACAAGGCTGCCGCCTACAACCCGGCGCTCAAAGCCAGTATGGCTGGTAGTGATGCCAGGCTGCTGGCCGTGGCTGAGCAAAACAACAGCGTGTTCCGCAAGGCCATTGACGGCCAGACCGGTGCGGCCAGCAGTCTGGTGGCCGACACACTCAATGCGGCGACAGCATTCGGACAAACGGCACTCACCCAGCTGGACACGCTGCTGGAGGCGCGTATCCAGCGCATACAGTGGCAGCGCAATATGTATCTGGGCTGCGCCTTGCTGGCCTTCCTGCTGTCCATCTACCTGTTCATTGCCCTGTATCTGTCCATCACCGCGCAGCTGGGTGGCGAGCCCTTTTATGTACAGGAGGTGGTGGAGCAGATTGCCACCGGCAGGCTGGATACCAGCATTGCGCTCAACAGCCAGGACGAATCCAGCTTGCTGGCCGCCATCCGGCAAATGCGTAATCAATTGCGTGATACGGTGAGCCAGCTGGTACAAACCTCGCAGCAGCTGGATGGTGCCGCCCGAGATGTGGCCGAAGGGGCCAGCCAGGTGGCGCATAGCAGCGACCGTCAGTCTGAAGCTGCCTCCAGCATGGCGGCAGCGGTGGAACAACTCAGTACCAGCCTGTCGGTGAGTGCAGAACGCTCGGTGGAAGCGCATCAGCTATCGCAGGCGGCAGTACAGGAGTCCACATCCGGTACGGAGGTTATTCGCGGGGCGGGCTCCAGCATGCAAAGCATTGTGCGCGAGATATCCACGGTGTCTGACACCATCCAGACCCTGAGCAAGCAGTCCGAGTCGATTGTCAGCATTGTGGATGTGATTCGCGATGTGGCCGACCAGACCAATTTGCTGGCGCTTAACGCGGCGATTGAAGCCGCCCGTGCCGGAGAGCAGGGGCGCGGCTTTGCCGTGGTGGCCGATGAAGTGCGCAAGCTGGCAGAGCGCACCGCGCAGTCCACCACTGAAATTGGCGGCATCGTGCAGCAAATCCAGCACACTGCAAAGCAGGCGGCAGGCAATATGCACACCGGCATGCAAACCGTGGAAGCCGGGCAGCAACATGCCGAGCACGCCGGGACAGCTATTGTCACCATCCAGCAGCAGATTGATCAGGTGCAGCAGGTGGTGGCGGAAATCCAGATTGCACTGAACGAACAAAGCCATACCAGCCAGGTACTGGCGAAGAATGTGGAGCAAGTGGCTCTGATGTCGGAGGAAAACAGCCGGGCGATGAAGGGAACAGCAGAAACGGTGGGGCAGTTGAAGGGTTTGTCCGAGCAGCTTAGTGCGCTGGCGGCGCGTTTTACTGTGTAATCAGGCCGCCAGACGGGGGTAACAAGGCAAAGGCCGCTGGGAAGCGGCCTTTGTCATGGTGGGATGGCAGGAAAAACTGCCCGGTGTGTCGTCCTCGCTGGAGGACTCGACAGCCTGGGTTGCCGGGGAGGGGTCGATCCAGTCCAGCTCATCCAGTTCGGCCAGCATGGCCTGACGGGCATTCTGACGCAGGCCGGAGCGGCTGCTGCGGTGGGCACCGCCCTTTTTCAGCAAGGGCGAACAGGCGTAGGGATTACGCGGTTTCAGGGTGTGCATTTTCTTCTCCAGACATGCAGCTGCGATGCAGCCGCTGTCTGGCATTGTAGAAAGTGCGGCGGCGCAGTCAAGCGCCGCATCTCCCGTCCACACACATCAGTGTGCGGCAGACACGCTGGCCGTCGGCCAGGGAAAATCTGCCGTGCCCATCAGCCGTACCGGTTGTTTGCCAGCGATGAAATAAGAGGCCTGCGAGCGCGGCAATGCAGTGCGGCCGCGAATCGCATCGGCCAGCTTTTCCGCCATCATGATGACCGGCGCATTGAGGTTGCCGGTGGTGACGCGCGGCATGATGGAAGCATCCACCACGCGCAAGCCCTCCACGCCGTGCACCAGTCCGTCCTTGTCCACCACCGCCATGTCGTCGTAGCCCATCTTGCAGGTACAGGACGGATGCAGCGCGGTTTCGGCATGTTCGCGTACGAAGGCGTCGATCTCGGCATCGCTCTGAATCTTCATGCCCGGCTTGATTTCCTCGCCACGGAATTCGTCAAACGCCTGCTGGGCGATGATTTCCCGTGTCAGCCGTACCCCGGCGCGGAACTCCTGCCAGTCCACCGCATGTGCCATGTAATTGAACTGCAGCAGCGGTTTGACGCGCGGGTCGCGGCTGGCCAGCCGCACAAAGCCGGTGCTGGGCGAGCGCATGGAGCCGACATGGCACTGGAAGCCGTGCGCCTTCACCGGATTACTGCCGTCGTAATTCATGGCCAGCGGAATGAAGTGGTATTGCAGGTTGGGCCAGGCAAACTCGGTACTGCTGCGGATGAAGCCACCGGCTTCAAAGTGATTGGTGGCGCCCAGGCCGGTGCCGTTCAGATACCACTCCACGCCGATGGGCGGCTTGTTCCACCACTGCAGCGCCGGGTAGATGGAAACCGGCTTGGTGCAGTGGTATTGCAGATACATTTCCAGATGGTCTTGCAGGTTCTCGCCCACACCGGGCAGGTGTACCACGCTGCTGATGCCGTGTTGCTTGAGCTGGTCGGCATTGCCCACACCAGAGCGCTGCAATAGCTGCGGGCTGGCAATCGCGCCGTTGCAGACAATGACTTCGCGCCGCGCTTCGGCCTGATGCAGGCTGCCGCCTTGCAGATAGCTCACACCCACCGCACGGTTGCCGGCAAAGCGGATCTGGTCGGCCAGTGCGCGGGTTTTTACCGTGAGATTGGCGCGGGTGCGCGCTTGATCCAGATAGGCCAGCGAGGTACTGCAGCGGCGGCCGGATGGCGTGGTGGTGCGGTCCATCGGCCCGAAGCCTTCCTGGCGGTAGCCGTTGAGGTCGTCGGTGCGCGGGTAACCGGCCTGCTCGCCTGCTGCAATAAAAGCCTGATACAGCGGGTTGTTGTCCGGCCGTGGCGTGGTGACATGCAGCGGGCCAGTTGCACCGTGGAAGTCATTGGCACCCTTGTCGTAGCTTTCCGCCTTGCGGAAATAGGGCAGACAGTCCAGATAGCTCCAGTTTTCCAGCCCCTTGTTTTCCGCCCAGCCGTCAAAATCCAGCGCATTGCCACGGATGTACACCATGCCGTTGATCAGGGACGAACCACCCAGCCCCATGCCGCGGCCCTGGGTCATCACACGGTTGCCCATGTGCGGCTCCGGCAGCGTAGTGTAGGCCCAGTTATAGGTGGTGCCTTGCAGCGGGTAGGCCAGCGCCGCCGGCATCTGGGTGCGCCAGTCCAGCCGCCAGTCCGGCCCGCCGGCTTCCAGCAGCAGCACGCTGACATCGGCATCTTCGGTGAGGCGGGCAGCCAGCACACAACCGGCAGAACCGGCCCCGACGATGATGTAATCGAACTGTTGCGACATGGGTGCTCCTTGCTACGGATGGTTCAGACAAGACAAGGGCAGGCCGTGAGGTCTGCCTTTATCGTGTGGATGACAGGGCGAGCCGCCTGGCGTGTTAGCGCGGCGAACAAAATAGCGCAGCGTCTCTGCTGGCAGCACTCAGGCGTAAGGACTGGCCACCCCGGTCAGCTCCACATACACGCTCTTGCGCTGGGTGTAGCAGTCGATGGCGGTAAGGCTGTTTTCATAGCCCAGGCCGGATTCCTTGTAGCCACCAAACGGCATTTCAATCGGCGTGATGTTGTAGTTGTTGATCCAGCACACCCCGGCTTGCAGCTTGGCCACCACGCGGTGGGCGCGCGCCAGGTCGCGGGTGAATACCCCCGCCGCCAGCCCCAGCCGGGTGGCGTTGGCCCGCTGGATGACTTCCGCCTCGTCGTCGAACACCAGTACCGACATCACCGGGCCAAAGATTTCCTCGCTGACAATGCGCATGTCGTCGCGGCACTGGTCGAAAATGGTGGGGGCAATGAACCAGCCGGCTTCGCAACCGGGCACGATCACGCGCTGGCCACCGGCGGCCAGTACCGCGCCTTCGCTCTGGCCGATGTCGATGTACTTGAGCACGCTTTGCGCATGGCTGGGCGAAACCTGCGCGCCCACCTGGGTATCCGGGTGCATCGGGTCGCCAATCTTCAACAGTGCGGTGCGTTCTTTCAGACGCTGCATGAAGGCGGCGTGAATGCTGCGCGCCACGAACACACGGGTGCCGTTGGTGCAGATTTCGCCCTGGGTGTAGAAGTTGGCCAGCATGGCGGCGGACACCGCCTGTTCGATGTCGGCATCGTCAAAGATGATCAGCGGCGACTTGCCGCCCAGCTCCATGGTGACGCGCTTGAGCGTGCCTGCCGCGTCTTTCATGATGGCCTTGCCGGTATCCACCGAGCCGGTAATCGACACCTTGGCCACGCGTTCGTCGGCAATCAGCTGGCGCGCCACGGACGAGCTGCCCTGGATTACGTTGAACACGCCATCCGGCACGCCTGCTTCGCTGTAGATTTCCGCCAGCAGCGCCGCGCTCATCGGCGTCATGCCCGATGGCTTGTAAATCATGGCATTGCCGCAGGCCAGCGCCGGGGCGGATTTCCAGCAGGCAATCTGGATGGGGTAGTTCCACGCGCCAATGCCCAGGCACACGCCCAGCGGCTCGCGCCGGGTATAGGCAAACGCACCTTTCAGCGGGAAATGCTCGCCGTGAATCCCGGCGGCCATGCCGGCAAAGTATTCGATGCAGTCCGCGCCGGACAGCACATCCACCACTTCGGCTTCCTGGATCGGCTTGCCGTTGTCGCGCACTTCCAGTTCGGCCAGTTCTCGGTTGCGGGCACGCAGAATGCCCACCGCCTTGTTCATGATGCGGCCGCGCTCGGCACCGGTCATCTCGCTCCACACCGCAAAACCGGCCTCGGCGCTCTTGACCGCCTGTTCGGCCTCGGCCGCGCCAGCCTGCTGCACCTTGCACAGCAGTTCGCCATTGGCCGGGTTGAAGTTGTCGGCCAGCGGCAGGGCCGGGTTATCGATATAACGACCGCCGATATAGCTTTTCAGGATGCCATCTTGCACGTTGTCTTCCTTGTATTCAGGGTGGGGCATTGCCCGTGATGCCGCTCATTGAGCCACGACGGCAGACGCCTTGCGTGTCAAAAGCCGACATGGGGGCCAATTGTGGCGACATGCCATCGCCGGTATTCAGGTGCTTTGATGATGGATGGATAGGGCGAGCGCGGTCAATGCGTGCAGCCTGCCCCGTGTTTAGCACTGGCCGGGGACGTCAGGCAGCCGGGTTGGCGCGTGGCGGTTCCGCCGCCTCTGCGCGCCACGCCTGTTTCTCCGTGCGCTTTGCCAGTTGCTGGTGGCAGGCCGCGGCCAGGCGGAGCAGCTCGCCATTGCGGCTGGCACTACCGTCCGGCCCGGCAATGTGTTGCGCCAGTGCCTGCAAGGAGGTTGCGCTGCTGTTGAGTGCCACCAGACGGCCATGGGCATGGCGGCGCGGGTGGCTGGGGGTGTAATTGAGGGTCAGCAGCCAATGGCTGTGTTGCCAGTCGCTGCCGTGTTCCAGCACGGCTTTGAGTACGGCATGGCTGATCTGCTGTCCGGCCTCGGCAGCCATGGCCAGCGCCTGTTCCCAGCGCGGGGCATCGGGTGGCAGTTGCTGCAGGGCAGGCAGTACCTGTTGTTGCAGCCAGTGTTGCAGTTGGCGGGCGGCAGGGCGTTTGCTTTGTTGCAATGCGCGTTGCAAGGCAGGTGCTGGCCAGCCGCATTGCGGGCTGTCGTGTTGCGGCAGGGTAAGGGCACAGCCGGGGTATTCGGCCAGTTGCTGTTGCAGCTGGTGGCGCAAGCGGGGTGGGGAGAGGGCGAGGATGTCGTCCGCCAGCAGGCAGCAGTGGTCGTGGTGGAGCAGCACCCGGACGGGTTTGCCTTGGTAGTACAGCGTCAGGGGCGGGGCCTGGGGGATGTTGGGGTCGGGATGCGTCATGGTTCTGCCCTCCGTTGAAGGATGAAGGCTGCCACGCACGCAAGAAAACGCGGGTGGCAGGCCAAAGCGGGGTTGGCGAACCGGAAGCACTACCATGACCGGCAGACCGTATAGGTCTCCCCGCCTGGCCTGCCATTGGAGGGGGCAGACGCAAGCAGAAAAAGCCGCTTTGACACGGCTTTCCCGGTAGTACTTACAGGTCGCCAAACCTGGCTGCGTGTGAACACGCAACGGGACAAGGCTAATCAGCACCATCGGGGACAGCAAGACTAGAGGGGAGTGGAAACACTGGCAAGAGGTGCAGGTAAGGCTTGTTTTGATTTCTGCTTCCACGCGGCGGACGGGATACGTGTTTGCTTGGCGATGTTATTGCCGCCAGCACGTAGGGCGGAAGCCCCAGCCTTACCGGGGCGTTCCGCCGTCATTCAGACCATTCCAGCACACAACAAAAAATCAATTATTCGGACTGCGGGAATCCGCTCACGCGGATGATGATTTGCATGCCGCTTCCGCGTGGGGGATGGGGAATAGAGCAGCGTCGGTGCGGTGCTTATGTGCCTCCGCGCTCGCTGTTGCCACCACAAAGTAAAAATAGGTGTTGCATCCGCTCACGCGGATGATGTTTTGTCTTGCCGCTTCCGCGCGGCG
>NZ_JAYSDA010000020.1:0-2880 GCF_041914625.1 Aquitalea pelogenes
GCTCGACTCACATCCCTTCCGGCGCCGACCGACGGTGAAAACTGGCGCAAAAAGCTGGCCCCAGCACCGACACAGGCAGCAAAAAGCCCGGCTGAGCCGGGCTTTTTGCTGAGTCAGCCATTTCTGATACCAGAGAGGGCAGTCCTCATGACAGCTTACTGACTGTCCGGCTTCTTGGTATTTCGGCTACGGCCGCGCGGTGCAGATGGTACCGCTGCCTCAGAACTTGCAGCCGGCTTACGGCGCGAACGCGGAGCAGGTACAACGGCATCCCCCGCAGACTGCGCAGCGACGGAACTTCCCGCAGGCTTGCGTCGTGCGGCTGTCGTCTTCGCTGGCTCACCTTTCACAGGCGGTCGAGGATCAACCAGCGTTGGCACCGCTACCGGTTTACGCTGATTCCTTGCCTTGCCGGATGCTGCCGACGCCGCTTGCGGAACAGCAGCGACACTATCTTGTCGGCTGGCAGCATGTTTGCCATGCTGATTCCGACTACGCCCACCATGATTGCTCTGCTTGCGGGAGGATGTAGCAGTATGGCTTGCATGCTGTGGTTTCTCGCGCTTGCCACCAGGCGAAGCCAAAACCGGCTGTGCTGTATCACGTACCAGTGCAAAATCAACCTGGGCATTTTCCAGATTGGCACTCACCACCTTTACCGTTAGCGTATCGCCGAGGCGATAAGACATCCCGCTCTTTTCACCAACGATTGCCTGAATATCCTTGCGGAAGTGGAAGTAATCCTTGCCCAGTTCGGAGATATGCACCAGGCCTTCCACATAAACATCATCCAGCAACACAAACACGCCAAAACTGGTGACGGCACTGATCTTGCCTTCGAATACCTCGCCTACCTTGTCCTGCATATAGTAAGTCTTGAGCCAGGACTCGACATCACGACTGGCATCATCCGCCCGCCGCTCCGTCATGGAGCAATGCATACCCAGCTGGGCCCACTTGCCGGGTTTGTATTTGCTGCCCTGCAATACAGCCTTGATGGAACGGTGAACCAGCAAATCCGGGTAACGGCGGATCGGTGAGGTGAAATGCGTGTAGGCATCATAAGCCAGACCAAAGTGGCCATTATTGTCCGGCGTATAGACGGCCTGCTGCATGGAGCGCAGCAACATGGTTTGCAAGACAGGCGCATCGGGACGGCCGTGAATCTGCTCAGCCAGCTTGGCATAATCCTTGGCTGTCGGCTTGTCGTTACCCGCAAGAGTAAGCCCAACCAACTGCAAGTAATTGCGCAGGTTCTCAAGTTTTTCCGGCGTAGGGCCTTCATGCACGCGATACAGACATTTTTGCTTACTCTTGAGCAGGAAGTCCGCCGCGCAGACGTTGGCTGCCAGCATGCACTCTTCAATCAGCCGATGGGCATCGTTGCGAACCACCGGAACAATTTTGTCTATCTTACCCTGCTCATTGAAGATCATCTGGGTCTCAATCGAGTCAAACTCGATTGCACCACGCTTGGCGCGCGCAGCCAGCAATACCTTGAACAGACTGTAAAGCGTCTGGATGTTCGGCAACAGCGGATTATCGGTCCCATGCTGGATCCAGTCCCAGACCTGGGTATAAGTCAGCCGAGCCTTGGACAGCATTACGGCCGGGTAGAACTGGTAACGCTTGACCTCGCCCTTGCCATTGATTTGCATGTCACAAACCATGCACAGCCGCTCGACATCGGGATTCAAGGAACAGATGCCGTTTGACAGTGCTTCGGGCAGCATGGGAATGACACGACGCGGGAAATAAACGGACGTTCCTCGCTCCAGTGCGTCCTTATCCAGGGCATCACCCGGCTGAACGTAATGACTGACATCAGCAATAGCCACAATCAGTCGGAAACCCTTGCCTTGTTTTTCCGCATAGACAGCGTCATCGAAGTCGCGCGCAGTTTCACCATCAATGGTCACCAGCGGCAAGTGACGCAAGTCGACACGATCCTTGGACAAGTCTTTTTTGCGTACTTTCTTGGGCGTGGACTTGGCCTGGGCCAATACTTCAGCAGGAAACTCATGCGGCAAGGCATGTTTGCGCAGCGCAATTTCAATTTCCATGCCCGGATCAGCATAATTGCCCAGCACTTCCACAACCTTGGCTACCGGCTGTCGGTAGGCATCCGGATATTGCAGGATTTCCACCATCACCACCTGGCCGTGCTTGGCATCCTTCTCACTGCCTGGCTCGATGAGAATTTCATGCCGGATACGACGATCTTCTGGCGTGACGATCCATACCCCACGCTCCTGATGAATGCGCCCTACCAATTTGCTGAATGCATGATCCAGCACCTCGACAATTTTGCCTTCCTGCCGGCCACGACGATCAACGCCAGAAGGACGTACCAGCACACGGTCGCCATGCATGACTTTTTTCATTTCACGCTCGGGCAGGAAGATATCCACCCCACTACCTTCACCTTCATCCGGCAGAGCAAAACCAAAACCGTCACGGTGACCGGAAACCTTGCACTTGATCAGGTCCAGCTTTTGAGCGGCACAAATTGCACCTTTGCGATTGATGATCAACTGACCTTCACGTTCCATGGCCAGCAGGCGGCGCTCAAAGAAGCCCAATTCGGTATTCTTGATAGACAACATGGCGGCCAGTTCTTCCGGGAACATTGGCACACCATTATTTTCCAGAAGTTGCAGAACGAACTCCCGGCTGGGTAAGGGATTGGAATATTTGAGTTTTTCTCGTTCCAAGAAGGGATCCTGCAAACGCAGGGGAATGTTTTTTTGTTTTTTTGCAGATTGGGCCATTGACACCCTCAGAAACTTGTTTATAATTCGCATCTCGTTGCAGCAAGACAGCAACTGAATGATACAGCAAAGCAGTGCCCAGGTGGCGGAATTGGTAGACGCACTAGGT
>NZ_JAYSDA010000020.1:2980-85090 GCF_041914625.1 Aquitalea pelogenes
TCAGGTCCTAGCGCCCGCAAGGGTGTGGAAGTTCGAGTCTTCTCTTGGGCACCAACAATTTTTAGAATCAGCATTTACTGCTGGTTTGCAGTACGACAATTTGCTTTGCCCAGGTGGCGGAATTGGTAGACGCACTAGGTTCAGGTCCTAGCGCCCGCAAGGGTGTGGAAGTTCGAGTCTTCTCTTGGGCACCAATAAAAAGCCGTTGATCTCTGATCAACGGCTTTTTCCATTTCTGCGCAGATAATTTCATTGCGCTTGCTTTTTGCTCCCCTCCCCGCGCACTGCCAGTGCAGCACCCGCATTACGATCCAGCCGCCAGAAAAATGCGACCGAAAGCAAGGTCAGCATGCCCATCGCCAGAAAAGACCAGGCGAAATCGCTGCCTTGCAAAGTCCCATGTCCTTGCAAGCCCGCAGTCGTCTGCAAAATGATGGCTGCAAAAGTCACACCAAACCCAGCTGCCAATTGCTGCGCCACGCTGGACAGACTGGTTGCATGGCTCATGCGCGCCTGTGCCACGTCAGCAAAGGCAATGGCGTTAAGACTGGTAAATTGCAAAGAGCGCAGAAAACCACCCAGTACAAACACCAGCAGCATCACCCAGTGCGGTGTTTCGGGACGAAACAGCCCGTACACCGCCATGGACAAGGCGACCAGTACGGCATTCCAGGTCAGTACTTGCCTGAAGCCAAAGCGTTCGAGCACCCAGGATACAATGGTTTTCATGAAAATGGCGCCAACTGCAGTGGAACAAGTCAGCAAGCCCGATTGAAAAGGCGTGTAGCCGAAGCCAAGCTGCAACATCAAGGGCAGCAGGAAAGGGGTGGCACCTATCCCCATGCGAATGAGAAAGCCCCCCCCAGACACTGGCATGAAAAGTTGGCAAGCGCAGCAAGGACAAATCCAGCAAAGGCTCGTCAACCCGGCGGTAATGCAGCAAGTAAGCCAGCAACATCACTCCTCCAGCCACACTGACGGCCAAAGAAAGGTTGGCAGACAGCATATGCTTGCCCTCGGTAGCCAGCCCCAGCATCAGCATGGACAAGCCCACTCCGCTCAAGAAGAAGCCGGTCTTGTCCAGTGCCGGTACATTTTCATCCCGCAGATTCTCGATTTAACGGCCAGCGAGCACCATGCCTAACAGGCCAATGGGAATATTGATGAAGAATATCCAGCGCCAATGGAAATACGTGGTGATAAACCCACCCAATGGTGGCCCGATAACAGGGCCCAGCAAGGCAGGAATGGTGAGGTAACTCAACGCCCGGACCAATTCATCCTTGCGCGTTGTGCGCAAGATGACCAGTCGTCCCACTGGCACCATCATCGCTCCGCCCATACCTTGTACGAAGCGTGCCAGGACAAATGACTCCAGCGAGCCACTGAAGCCGCAAAGGATGGAACCCGCCATGAAAACCAGGATGGCCGAGCGGAAAATGCGACGTGCGCCGAAACGGTCCGCCATCCAGCCGCTGACGGGGATAAAGACGGCAAGGCTGACCAGATAGGAGGTCAGCGCCAGCTTGAGAGCCACCGGATCAACCTGCAAATCCTGTGCAATGGCGGGCAAGGATGTGGAAATAACCGTGGCATCCATGTTCTCCATGAATAGTGCGGTCGCAATGATGAGCGGCGTCAGCATGCCGCGGGCAAGAAGAAACTGCATGTCGTGTCAAAGCGGTAGAAAATCTGAATTCAGTCTAACAGCTTGACCCAAACCCACCGCAAGGATCTTACAAACAAGTGTTGCAGATGATGGAATAAAACAAGGCAGCGCATGGCTGCCTTGTTTGTGATGACACATCCAGGGCATTACTGCGCTGGTAACTGCAAGGCGTTGCTGAGGTCACCCATAGGGGCTGACCCATGAGCGCGCAAACCGGCATCACGTTCCAGTACGCCAGGCAAAGGTTGCAACTCAAAACGGCGCGTCAGGAAGCGTAGGATGGAGCCGGTATCGTATTGCGTGTGATCGACAAAGCCTTTGCGGGCATAGGGGGAAATGATGATGGCAGGAATGCGGCTCCCCGGACCCCAGCGGTCACCTTGCGGGACCGGTGCATGGTCGTAGATGCCACCGTTTTCATCGTAAGTCACCACAATCAGCATGTTCTTCCATTGCGGGCTCTGCTGCAGACGGGCAATAACCCGGGCAATGTGCTCGTCGCCATCTGCCACGCTGGCATAACCTGCATGCTGGTTGACATTCCCTTGCGGTTTATAGAATGAAACTGCCGGCAGCTTCCCGGCTTCTGCAGCCTGGAGGAACTCTGCATCAAAATCCTTCAGGTGTGCCTGACGATTAGCCTGCCGGGTAAGCGGGTCAAAGTCGGCGTAATAGTTGAAGGGCTGATGATGAGGCTGGAAGTTAGGCGTACTGCCATTGTAGATATTGCTGCGCGCGGCGAGCGCAGCATTCCAGCCACCGGCATACCAGGCCCAGCTCACACCTTTGGCGCTCAGCCGATCCCCGATGGTCGGGCCGTTCTGGGCTGGCAAGGTGGTTGCCTTGGCAGTATCCGCATACTGACTTGCTCCGTTGGCAGCCGGGGCATTGCCACTGGGCTGATATAACGGCTGCATGGTGTTTACTGCATAGAACATGCCCTGCTGGTCTTTTGGCGTCAGGTTGCCATCATTCTTGTAGCTTGGTTTGCCCTCCAGAACCGATGGTTTGGCACTGGCGGCGGGAGTCAGCCGCAGGAAGCGTCCCTGTGCATCGGTGTCGATGGCCGAGATGGAATCGCGCGCCGGCGAGTCAGCTGCATCTGCATGCGGATATTGCGGAGCACAGGCGCAAATCAGGTACTGGTGATTGAGGAAGGAACCACCAAAGGCACCCATGAAGAAGTTGTCGGCCAGCGTGTACTGACGCGCCAGCTTCCACAAGGCCATTTTGCTGCCATCGTAATACCCCATGCTCAGACCGCCGGCATCGGAATAAGCGGCAAACTTGTCGTTGGCACCACCATTGATCTGCATCTGGTTGTTATAAAAACGATGAACCAGATCTCGTGTCGTGACATCCTGCGCAATCACGGTGCCGCTACCCTGCACTCCTTTGGGATCATCCAGCTGGAACGGCCGGTTGGGCCAGCCCATGGTTTGTGCCTGGGACATGGTGACTCGCTGCCCGGCTACCGTCAGCCCCCCCCAGGTCGGCGGTAATACGGGGAGCACGGAACCATCAAAATCCTTCTGCGGGAAGTACGTACCACGCGAAGAGGGGTTCACCCCGGGTATGCCGTTTGCACCGGGAAACAGCCCGTACAAATTATCAAAAGCACGGTTTTCGGCAAAAATAACCACTACGTTCTGGATGGCATCAAGCGAGCCGGCAGTAGTCGGTGCCGCTACAGGCATGCTGTTACACCCTGCCAGAGCAAGGGTCAGCGCCATCGGTGCCAACAAGGACCTGGAAATTTTCATGTCTGTCTCCGTATGCTGAATACCAGCGATTGTCGCTGCGGCGTGTTGCAGCATGATGATGGATTAGAAACTGAAAATTATTGATGCGGCAAGCTGGCAGTTACTGGCCCTTGTACAGAGACTTAACGTCATCAGCCCGTGATGAAACTACGCTATGTTGCAACAATCCTGTCGTCGATCAAGCACCATGCACCACTCCACCACCCTGTTACGTATTTCCTCTTGGCTAGGCGGTTTTCTGCTGCTCGGCAGTCTTTGCGCATGCACACAAGCAGGCAGACAAGGGCAAGTCAGCCCGGTGGCCGGTATTTATGCAGTCAGCTCAATACCGGACAACCACCAGCTGACCCAGCTGGGACGCCAGCTGTTCTTTGAAACCGCGCTGTCGGCCAATGGCAAGCAATCCTGTGCCAGTTGTCACAGTCCGGATCATGCTTATGGCCCTCCGGATGGCAAGTCGGCACAACTTGGCGGGCTGAATGGCAAGCAAATGGGTAACCGTGCCGTGCCGTCCCTGCGCTATTTGCAGACCGTACCGCCTTTTAGCGAGCACTTCCGCGACAACGATGGCAATGACAGCGAGGATGCAGGGCCGACCGGGGGCTTTACCTGGGATGGTCGCGCTGCCAGCTTGCACGAACAGGCGTCCATTCCATTGCTGGCAAGCAATGAGATGGCCAATGCCAGCGCAGACCAGGTGGTGAAGCAGCTAGAAGGCAGTGCAAGTGCCAACGCCTTCATGGCTGTTTTCGGCAAAGATATTTTCCAGCATCCGGCACAAGCCTTCGACAAACTGGTACTGGCACTGGAGGTATTTCAGCAAAACCCGGCCGATTTTTACCCGTATAGCAGCAAATATGATGACTGGCTGCGGGGCAAGGCGGAACTGAGCCGTCAGGAGATGCGCGGCTTGCAAGTATTCAACAATCCGGACAAGGGCAACTGTGCCGCCTGTCATTTGAGTGAGCGCCAGGCCGATGGTGCTTTTCCGGCGTTTAGCGACTTTGGCCTGATTGCGCTGGGTGTACCACGCAATCGACAACTGGAAATAAATCGGAATACGGCATTCCACGATATGGGTCTATGTGGACCAGTGCGCCAGGATATGCAGAAAGCAGAGTACTGCGGGCTATTTCGGACCCCGTCCTTGCGCAATGTGGCCACACGCAAGGTGTTTTTCCACAACGGGGTATTCCATGATTTGCGCAAGGCGGTGGAATTCTATGCCAGCCGTGATACCCAACCGGAAAAATGGTACCCCGTCGTAAGCAATGGCCAGCCGGTGATGTTTGACGACTTGCCGACGGTTTATCATGGCAATATCAACCGCGATGCCCCCTTTGGCGGAAAAAAGGGCGCATCGCCAGCGCTTGACGCACAAGAAATCAATGACTTGCTGGCATTTCTTGGCACGCTGACGGATGCAGATGCCCGCCCGGCACGCAGCGGGCCATAGGGGCCGCTGCGCTTACACATCCAGCCGGGGTACATCCTCCCGGCCCAGCATGGCAGCCAGTACATCCACCACCAGTTGGTGGTCCTCGCGTTGTGGCAAGCCGGATACTACGACCGAGCCGACACACACGCCGCCTTCCAGCAGCAGCGGAAACCCGCCGCCATGGGTAGCGTAATCTGCCAATGGCAGTCCGTTCTTCTCCTGCAGGCTGGTTTGCTGACGCTGGCAATCCAGCCCGATGGCCAGTGAGCTGCGCTCGAACTTCTGCACCACATTATGCTTGCGCCTGGCCCAGTCCTCGTTATTGGCTGTGGCACCCGGCATCAGGCACTGAAAGCGCCTGGTCTGGTTGAGAGTAAGCACAATCGCCAGTGCGGCACCACGCCGTATCGCATCCTCCCGCAGACGGCAACCCACCAGCCACGCGGTATCCGCATCGAATTGCTTGAATTGCAGCAGGGCTTCCTGCTGCGCAATGATCTGCAAATCCTGCTCGATACTCACAGCACCTCCTCCGCAGAGATTTCACGCCCCGACTCAGCGCTACGCACGGCGCGCTCCAGCCACTCCATCACGTTGGCGGCTTCGGCAGCAGTCACCGGATTACTGTCCTGCCCACGGATGGCTGCAGCAACACGCTGGTAGTAACAACGATAGTCACCAACCTGATTAGCCCATTGCGAGCAATGGCTCACATCACCTTCAGCCACGATCAACTGCCCCGGCAGAGGGTCATTGCCCCATCCTTCTGCGCCCACAGCCTTGCCCTGCTTCAAGTCCGACTCCTGCGTATCCAGTCCGTATTTGACATAGCTAGCCAGATCGCCATGCACCGCATAGCGCGGGATACCGCCACTCACCAGGCATGAGCCATGCAATACCACGTGCGTTGCCGGATAGCGCAATTGCACATGGAAATAATCCGTTGCCTTGGCGCCCTGACGCTGCGTGGCAAGAAAGGCGGTAATTCCCAGAGGACGCCCGAACAACAACAAGGCTTGATCCAGCAGATGCGGACCCAGGTCGTACCACAACCCGCTACCGGCCCCGCCTTGCTCGCGCCAGCGCTGTCGTACTTCAGGACGGTAGCGGTCAAAGTGCGAGACAAACTGGCTGATCTGCCCCAAGCGGCCACTTTCCACCAACTGGCGTAGGGTCAGAAAATCAGCATCCCAGCGACGATTATGGAAAACGGATAGCAACACGCCCTGCTGCTTTGCCAGCTCATCCAGCTCTCTTGCCTCACTTAGCGTGACGGTAAACGGCTTGTCGACGACAACATGCTTGCCAGCCAGCAGCGCAGCGCGTGCCTGTTCGAAATGCAAGTCATTAGGGGTGGCAATCACAATCAGGTCGACCGCTGCATCTTGCAAAGCCTGTTCAAGCGAGGGCCAGCACCGTGCATCAGGCCAGTCAGCCTGCAACTGCCCGGACTTGCTGCTGACAATCCCGTACAGGCGCAAGTCCTGACAGGCGGCAATCAAGGGAGCATGGAAGGTTTTACCGGCATAACCATAGCCAAGCAATACGGCATTCAAAGGTGTGCTCATGTCATTTCCAGGGGGAGGCAAGGCAGGTGAATCAGGCGCTGGAGAGAGACTGCATCCAGGGTGTTAGCGCTATCATGCCAGTACTGATACATAAAAAAAACCCACCGTATAAGGTGGGCTTTTTTGGATCAGGCCAGGATTACAGGCCGTAAGGATGACGCAGTACGATGGTTTCTTCACGGTCAGGACCGGTGGAAACGATATCGATCGGTGCACCACATACTTCTTCGATACGCTTCAGGTAAGCCTGGGCGTTAGCCGGCAGGTCTTCCCAGCGCTTCACACCAACGGTGGAATCCGTCCAGCCCGGCATGGTTTCGTAAACCGGTTCGCACTTGGTAACCGCATCGGAACCGAAGGGCAGAATGTCAATCTTCTTGCCATCGAGCATGTAGCCGGTGCACAGCTGGATTTCTTCCAGGCCGTCCATCACGTCCAGCTTCATCACGCACAGACCGGACACACCGTTGATCTGGATGGAACGCTTCAGCGCAGCGGCATCGAACCAACCACAACGACGCGGACGACCGGTAACCGAACCGAACTCGTTACCACGCTTGGCCAGGAATGCGCCAATTTCGTTTTCCTGTTCGCTCGGGAAGGGACCGGAACCCACGCGGGTGCAGTAGCCCTTCACGATACCCAGCACGTAGCTGAGCATTTGCGGCGGAACGCCTGCACCCGGTGCTGCGGCACCAGCCACGCAGTTGGACGAGGTGACGAAGGGATAGGTACCGTGGTCGATATCCAGCAGGGTGCCCTGGGCACCTTCAAACAGGATGGGCGTACCGGCCTTGTCCATGTCGTACAGTGTGCGGGACACATCAGACACCATCGGCTTGATGCGCTCGGCCAGCTTCATGGTGTCAGCCAGGATGACTTCATAACTTACCGGGGCTGCCTTCAGCAGATTGGTCAGCAGGAAGTTGTAGTACTCAACGTTTTCCTTCAGCTTGGAGGCAAAACGTTCCGGATTGAACAGGTCGATCACCTTCAGTGCGCGACGGGCTACCTTGTCTTCATAGCAAGGGCCGATACCGCGACCGGTAGTACCGATCTTGCCAGCACCCAGCGCGGCTTCGCGCGCCTGATCCAGCGCCACGTGGTAAGGCAGGATCAGCGGACAGCCTTCGGCAATCTTCAGACGGGCCGAGGCATTCACGCCAGCAGCTTCCAGTTCGTCGATTTCCTTCAGCAGTGCCTCAGGCGACAGCACCACGCCATTACCGATGAAACATTCCACGCCTTCACGCAGAATGCCGGACGGAATCAGACGCAGTACGGTTTTCTTGCCATTCACCACCAGAGTGTGGCCCGCATTGTGACCACCCTGGAAACGTACCACAGCACGTGCGTGGTCGGTCAGCCAGTCAACGATCTTGCCCTTGCCTTCATCACCCCATTGGGTACCGATCACGACAACATTCTTGGACATTGGAAAAACCTCTTCTTCAGTCAAACTAAAAATCAGTTAAAGGGGACGATCTGCCAGCCGTCAGCGGCCGGAACCAGTTCACGGTTGCAGCCGATGGCCTCGGCTGATTCCCCCAGATAATCAATGATCACGACTTCGCCGCCGGCGCGCAGGCGCTCGACTTCTGCCTGTGCCGCTGGCAGATGGCGATTGGAAACGCGGATGCCCATGGCACTGCCGCGTTCCGGCAGGATCTGGATCAGATCACGCAGATCCAGACTGAAACCTGTTGCAGGACGAGCACGGCCAAAACGACGACCGACATTGTCGTAGCGGCCACCACGGGCCAGTTCCACCGCCCAGCCCGGGGCATAGGCGGCAAAAATCAAACCGGTATGGTAGTGCGTGCCGCGCAGCTCGGACAGATCGAAGCTGATGGCAACACGGCCTTCAAAGGCACGGGCAATGGCAGTCAGCTGCATCAGTGCCAGTTCCACTTCCGGCAATGAAGGCAGACGGGTACGCGCCTTTTCCAGCACGCTGGCCGGGCCGTAGAGTTCGGGCAGGGCCAGGAAGGCAGAACGATACGGTTCAGCCAGACCGGCGACTTGTTCGGCAATGCTGGCTGCATCCTTGTTTTGCAGGACGGCAAACAGCTCGCGCGTTGCCTGCGGCGACAAGCCTGCGGCATTGGCCAGACCACGGAAAATGGCGGTATGGCCGACGTCCAGACGCAGTTGCGGTACCTTGACCTGCTCCAGCGTGGACAACATCAGTTCGATGATTTCAATGTCCGCCTCGATACCGGCGTATCCATAAAGCTCGGCACCAACCTGCATGGGCTGGCGCGAGCTCATCAAACCGTTGGGACGGGTATGCACCACGCTACCGGCATAGCACAAGCGCGTCACACCAGTGCGATGGCCCAGCAGGTGAGCATCGATACGCGCCACCTGCGGGGTGATGTCGGCGCGCAACCCAAGCTGATGACCGGAAAGTTGGTCGTCCAGCTTGAAGGTTTTCAGATCCAGCGCGGTATCCCCTTCGGCGATCAGCGAATCGACATATTCGATCAGCGGCGGCAGGACCAGTTCATAGCCTGCACAGCGGAATTGTTCCAGCATCGCCGCCTTGGCAGACTCCACCTGGCGGGCAGTGGCGGGCAGAATGTCCGCAATGTATTCGGGTAACAGCCAGTTACGCATATTCCGTTTTCGACAAATAAAAGGCGGGATTCATCACCCCGCCCTGTTTACGGCAAACTGGCCGGGGTGTCCGGCCAGTCATGAAAACTGATTGTAGAATCAAGACAACGCTTACTTGCCCTTGCTGGCAGCCTGCGGGTTCTTGAAGTACTTGAAGAACTCGCTGTTCGGGTCCAGCACCATGACATCGCTCTTGTTCTTGAACGATTCCTTGTAGGCATCCATGCTGCGCCAGAACGCGTAGAACTCCGGACTGCGGCCATAGGCTTCAGCATAAATCGCTGCTGCCCGGGCATCGCCAGCACCTTTCAGTTGCTGCGCCTTGTTGTAGGCCTCGGCAAGGATGACATCGCGTTGCTTTTCTGCTTCGGCACGGATGCGTTCAGCATCGGCAGCACCTTCGCTGCGCAACTGGCTGGCGACGGTACGACGTTCTGACTGCATGCGGTCATAGACAGAGTTGCTTATTTTATCCGGAAAATCGACTCGTTTTAAGCGTACATCGAGAATTTCCACGCCTATTTTACGCGCATCTGCGTCTGCGCGCTTGCGAACCGTGTCCATCACCTCGTCCCGCTTGCCGGAAATCACGTCGGCAACCGTCTTCTGGCCAAACTCGGCGCGCAAGCCATCATTGATGGTTTGCTTCAGGCGGGCGACCGCTGCGGCTTCCGAACCAACGCTCTTGTAGAACTGTTCGACATCGACAATGCGCCATTTTACATAGCTATCCACCAGCACGTTCTTCTTCTCGCGGGTGTTGAACAGCTCTGGGGCTTCGGCATCGATGGTCAGCACCCGGCGGTCGAAATAACGCACATTCTGCAACAGCGGTATCTTGAAATGGATGCCCGGGGTAGTGATGATGCGGTTCACCTCACCAAACTGGAAAACCATGGCGTACTGGCGCTGGTCGACAGTAAACAGCGACAGGCTGGCGATGAACAGGCCGGCAAGTACCGCGAGCAAAGTTGGCATGAGTTTCTGCATGTCAGCGCTCCCCGCCGAGAATGTCACGGCTGCGACCGAAATCGCGACCATTCTTGTTACCACGCACGGCAGGTGCTACCGGAGCCGCAGGCTGCGCTGCTGCAGGTGCCGATGCTGCACTGGCGGTAGCGGGTGCAGTTGGCGCCGTTGCTTGCATCAGTTTGTCCAGCGGCAGGTAGAGCAGGCTATTGCCGCCCTTCTGATCCACAATGACCTTGCTGCTGGCACTCATTACCTGCTGCATCATGTCCAGGTAGAGGCGGTCACGCATGACCTTGGGCGCCTTGTTGTATTCAGACAACACTTGCTTGAATCGGGAGGCATCGCCTTCTGCCTCCGCTACCACTTTCTGCTGGTAGGCTTCCGCCTCCTGTTCCAGTCTGGCCGCCATGCCCTTGGCTTTGGGCACTACATCATTGGCGTAGGCCAAACCTTCGTTGCGTAACTTGTCCTTGTCCTGACCGGCCTTCACGGCATCATCAAATGCGGCCAGAACCTGCTCGGGTGGCTGCACGGCATTGATGTTGACCTTGGCAATGCGCACCCCCAGGCCATAACGATCCAGAATGTCCTGGATCACTTTTTGTGCGTCTGCGGCGATCTGGGCACGACCTTCATTCAGGACAAAGTCCACCTTGTTGCGGCCGACAACTTCGCGGATGGCCGTTTCCGTAGCCTGCTTGACGATATCGTTGGCATTACGGTCGGCAGAGGCATTGTTGAACAGGAAGGCCTTGGGGTCCTTCACGTCGTACTGGACCGAGAGTTGCACGTCGATGATGTTCTGGTCTGCCGTCAGCATCAGCGACTCTTCCGGCACCTTGTTCTTGGCATTGCTGCGATACCCGACTTCCACGCTGCGCAGTTCGGTCAGGTTGACGATTTCAGCTTTCTCAAACGGGTAAGGCAGGTGCCATTGCAAACCCGGATCGGTGACGCGGCTGAAACTACCCATGCGTAACACCACCCCCTGCTCCTTGGCATCCACGACATAGAATCCGCTCCCCAGCCATAGTGCCGCCAGGACACCGACCACAGCGACGGCTCCGCCCTTGAATGCTGCCTTGGGTTCCGGGCCTGGCTGGCCGCCTGCCGTCGGACGGGCACCAAGCAAACGTGCCAGCTTCTGATTGAGCTGGCGGAATACTTCGTCTAGATCCGGCGGTCCGTCACTGCCCTGACGTCCCCGGTTTGGATCATTCTGCGACATATTCGTCTTGTTCTTCATGTTGGTTATCAGGTGACTGCAAGCGTTCGGCAAGTGCTTCACGCAAGAGTTCCAGCCCTTCCCCGGTGAGGGCGGACAGACGCACAGCCTGGATTTCGCCATGCTCGTCCCGTTCAATGTCCGCTGGCAGCTGGCGCAAATCGGTCTTGTTCCACACAATCAGCTGCGGCACGGACTCGGCGCCGATTTCAGCCAGCACCTTGTTGACTTCTTCGATCTGAACATCCCGCAAGGGGTTGGAAGAATCGACCACATGCAGCAACAGGTCAGCCTGGATGGTTTCTTCCAGCGTGGCACGAAATGCGGCAACCAGGGTATGTGGCAAATCCCGGATGAAACCGACGGTATCCGAAACGATGATGGAAGTTTCGGTATTGAGAAACAGCTTGCGACTGGTGGTGTCCAGCGTGGCAAACAGCTGGTCCGCCGCATAGGCACGCGCCTTGGTCAGCGCATTGAACAAAGTGGACTTGCCTGCGTTGGTGTAACCCACGATGGATACCGAGGCGATGCCGGTACGCTGCCGCCCCCGGCGCTGGGTATTGCGCTGCTTCTGTACCTGGGCCAGGCGTTCTTTCAGTGCCTTGACCCGGTTGCCCAGCAAGCGCCGGTCGGTTTCCAGCTGGCTTTCACCCGGTCCACGCAGACCAATACCACCCTTCTGGCGTTCAAGGTGGGTCCAGCCACGCACCAGACGGGTAGCGATATGCGACAGTTGCGCCAGTTCGACTTGCAGCTTGCCTTCATGACTACGGGCGCGCTGGGCAAAGATGTCCAGGATCAGGCTGGTACGGTCGATCACACGGCATTGCAGCGCGCGTTCCAGATTGCGCTCCTGCGCTGGCGATAGCTGGTGATTGAAAATCACCACATTCGCACCGGTGGCCCTCACCATCACCCCAACCTCTTCCACTTTCCCCTTGCCGGCAAACAAGGCGGCATCCGGACGCTGGCGCTTGCCCTGGATGATGCCGGTGACAGTGACATTGGCAGAGCGAACCAGCTCGGCACATTCGGCAACATTTTCCTGATGATCCGGATCACCAAAATCCAGACAGACCAGCACAGCCTGGTCTCCAATATCGGGACGATCAAACACAGTATTCAAAACCGTTATAAAGGGTTGCGCTGCAACTGCTGAGCATGGCTTGAGCATGGCTGCAGCCGAACCTGGCATGAAAAAAGGCCGACAAACCGTGTCAGGATGACACAGTCTGGCGGCCCGTGGAGGATAACAGCGCTCGGCCCGATCAGGCGTCTTGCTGATCCTGCTTCTGACCCGGATGTTCGTGCGGGATATTAACCGGACGGGCCGGTACCACGGTGGAGATGGCGTGCTTGTATACCATCTGGGTTACCGTGTTCTTCAACAGCACGACGTATTGGTCAAAAGACTCGACCTGACCCTGCAGCTTGATACCGTTAACCAGATAGATGGAAACCGGCACGTGTTCCTTACGCAGGATGTTCAGGAACGGGTCTTGTAACATTTGCCCTTTAGAGCTCATTCGTTTTCTCCGAATCGTTGATTGTTGTATTAAGTAATCTTTAAAACCCGGCTGGCATGCTTATTTTTAGCAGAAAAAAACCCAGCCTACTATTTTTTACCACTCTTGCCCCAGCGCACTTCCTTCTCGCGCCCACGCATCTTGGACATCGGCTTGGGCTTGGCTCTGGACTTTTCCTTGGATTCTTCGGTATCGAAGGGGTTTTCCGAGGTTTTGTACTGTACCCGCAGTGGCGTACCCTGCAGTTTGAACACCTTGCGGAAGGTATGTTCCAGATAACGCGTATAACTTGCCGGAATCGCATCCAGTGCATTGCCGTGAATGACGATGATGGGCGGATTCATGCCGCCCTGGTGAGCATAACGCATCTTGGGACGCATCAGGCCCGAACGCGGCGGAGCCTGACGCTCAACTGCAACATTCAGCACACGGGTGAGCTTGGGCGTGGCCAGTTTGACCATGGCAGCCTGGTAGGCTTCGTCGATGGACTTGAACAGATCGGCCACACCACGGCCTTCGATGGCCGAGATGTAATGGAACTTGGCAAAGTCAAGGAAGCTGATCTTGCGGGCGATATCCCGCTTGATGGTTTCCTTTTGCTCGAAATCCAGGTTGTCCCATTTGTTGACTGCCACCACCAGCGCCCGGCCTGCTTCCAGTGCAAAGCCGGCAATGGTGGCGTCCTGCTCGGAAATGTCCAGCTGCGCATCCAGCACCAGTACCGCGACGTTCGCGTCTTCAATGGCCTTCATGGTCTTGATGACGGAGAACTTTTCAATCGCTTCGTTCACCTTGCCACGACGACGCACACCTGCGGTGTCGATAATGGTGTAAGTATGGCCTTCGCGTTCAAAATCAATATAGATGCTGTCACGCGTTGTCCCGGCCTGGTCGAAGGCGATGACACGCTCTTCACCCAGAATGGCATTCACCAGCGTGGACTTGCCCACATTCGGGCGGCCGATGACGGCAAACTTCGGGTGATAGCGGTCTTCTTCTTCCACTTCTTCCGGGAAGTCTTCCAGCACCATGTCCATCAGTTCACGCACGCCGTCACCGTGTGCGGCGGAAATCACCAGCGGCTGACCCAGTGCCAGTTCGTGGAATTCCGCTCCGGCAATGGCATGGCTGATGCCTTCGGCCTTGTTGACCACCAGGAAAACCGGTCGGTCGATCTGGCGCAGCCGGTTGGCGATGATCTTGTCCTGCGGAGTGATGCCGGTACGGCCATCCACCAGAAACACCACCGCATCGGCTTCGTCGACCGCCTGCAGGGTTTGCTTGGCCATCTCGAACAGGATGCCTTCGTCGACCACGGGTTCGAAACCGCCGGTATCCACCACCAGATACGGTTTGCCCCCGACGCGACCGTGACCGTAATGGCGGTCGCGAGTCAGGCCAGGCTGGTCGGCGACCAGTGCGTCACGGCTACGGGTGAGCCGGTTAAAAAGGGTCGACTTGCCCACATTGGGACGGCCGACCAGCGCTACGGTAGGTTTCATTACAACATTTACTCAATGGACAGCAGCGACAGGCGGCCACTTGCCGCTTGTACCAGGGCAGAAGAGCCCAGGGACAGGGGCTGGGCGACAGTGCCTTCGCTACCTAGTTTCACACGGCCCACCAGGCTGCCATTTTCATTGGACAGCAGGTGGCCATAGCCTTCGCCATCGATCACCAGAACAAAACGTCCGAGCATGGCGGGGCCAGATACATTACGGAATTTCAGGGCATCCGTTTTCCACAGGTTGCGGCCGGTAGTACGGTCATAGGCCCAGACCGAACCGTTTTCTGCAGTGACATACAGCTTGCTGGCATCCAGCGCGACGCCACGGCTGGAGGACAACTCACGCGACCACATCAGGTTGCCGCCCTTGGCATCAAAGCAGGCTACTTTTCCCTGGTAGGCCACGGCACACACCTGACCGTTTTCGTAGACCGGACGACTGGTGATGTCGGTAATGCGTTCCAGTTCGGTGGCACCACGCGGGTTGGCCACTACGCCTTCCCACAGGGTATTGCCGTTGGCGGGGCTGATGATGTCCAGCTTGCCGCCAGGCAGGCCAACCATGACAGCTTCGTTACCGACAGCCTGCATGGAGCCGGTATTGCGAACCAGCAGCTGCGGCTGCGTGCGGGATACCGACCATTGCTGCTTGCCATCACTCAGGCTGAAACCGGTCAGACGGCCGTCATTGCTGCGCACCACCACCATGCTGCCAGCCACCTGCGGGGCTTCCAGAATGACGCTGGTGAGCGACTGCTCCCACAGTACCTTGCCGCTGTTACGGTCGGCGGCCAGCAGTTTGCCGTCCAGCGTGCCGACGATGACAGTATCACCCGCTACAGCCACACCAGCGGAAAGACCGCGCTTGAGCGCGATGTCAGCCGTTTGGCGACCGGTCAGGGCATCCACCACACGGATATGACCATCGGCATCAGCAGAAACCACATTACCGTTGGCA
Source organism: Aquitalea pelogenes (assembly GCF_041914625.1). Lineage (NCBI taxonomy): Bacteria > Pseudomonadati > Pseudomonadota > Betaproteobacteria > Neisseriales > Chromobacteriaceae > Aquitalea > Aquitalea pelogenes. The sequence goes on from NZ_JAYSDA010000020.1 coordinate 18,229, forward strand.
TAAACCGGTGTGAATGTGCCATCGGATGCAGCTTGTGACAGCGTCCACTTCACTTTCAGCGCCTGGATGGGCTTGATGTCCGCCAGCGGTGTGGGCTTGGCAGCGACAGAACCTTCAAACCAGCTGGCACAACCAGCCAGCAAGAAGGAGGAGAGTACAGCGGTAACCAGCAGTTGGCGGCGCATCAATTAGGCTCCCAGTGCGTCAAGTTTGGTCTGAATGAACTGGCGGTTGGGCGAGTCGCCTACCAGCTTGGCAAGCGCAGCCTTGTAGGCGTCACGGGCGGCAGCCTTGTCGCCCTTGGCAGTCTGCACATCGCCGCGCAAATCAAGGAACAGGGCATCAAAGGCTGAAGGATGAGCCTGACCCAGTTCGGCCAGAGCTGCATCGTAATGCTTCTGGTCGAGCTGGATGGTGGCCAGACGCAGGTGCGCCACGGCAACCATGGATTCGTCCTTCACGTTTTGCACCACCCAGCCCAGCTGGGCCTGTGCCGTGGCCGGATCGTTCTTTTCAAAGGCGACCTTGGCGGCAAGCAAGGCGGCATCAGCAGCGTAAGCGGTGCCGGCATAGTCTGCCTGCAACTGCGCGGCAGCCGATTTTACCTTGGCAAGGTCCTGCGTCTGAGCAGCCTGCTCGACATCGGCAAACACCACGGCAGCCTTGCTGGCCTGTACTGCCTGATAGTAGCCATAGCCCTTGTAGCCCAGATAGGCCACGCTGACGGCCAGCACCGCACCACCAATCAGTTTGCCCCATTGTTGCCAGAAGGCCTTCATGGAGTCGATCTGTTCCTGTTCCTGCAAGTCGTACGCCATTGCGCACCCCCCTTATATCAAGCCTTGATCGCGGCAATGGTCGCGGCTACCTGGTCCAGCACCACGGTTTGCTGTGCTGCTTCGGCACGCATGGGCTTGACCACGGCCTGACCTGCCGCCATTTCGTTTTCTCCGATGATGACGGCAAATTCGGCACCGCTGCCATCGGCCTTTTTCATTTGCGACTTGAAGCTGCCTTCACCCAGGTGCTGGATGACGGACAGGCCGGCATGGCGCAACTGCTGTGCCAGTTTCATCGCATACATGGCTGCACCATCGCCCTGCTGCACGATGTACACATCCACGCTGCGTGCCGCCGGCAACAAACCCTTGTCCTGCAACAGCAGCAGCACACGCTCCAGGCCCATGCCAAAACCGATGCCCGGTGCAGGCTTGCCACCCAGTTGTTCAATCAGGCCATCGTAACGGCCACCGGCACATACCGTGCCTTGTGCGCCCAGTTCGGTGGTGACCCACTCGAACACGGACTGATTGTAGTAATCGAGGCCACGGACCAGACGCGGGTTTTCGACAAAGTCGATGCCCAGCGCGCCAATCATGGCCTTCCAGCCTTCGTAATGGGCACGCGAAGCTTCACCCAGATAGTCGGACAGGCGCGGCGCGTTATTGGCCATTTCCTGCAATGCCGGGTTCTTGGTGTCCAGCACGCGCAGCGGATTGGTGTACAGGCGGCGCTTGCCATCTTCATCCAGGATGTCGACAAAGCCTTCCAGATAGCTGATCAGCGCCTTGCGATGCGCTGCACGCTCTTCGGCATTGCCCAGCGAGTTGATTTCCAGACGGACATACTGGCTCAGGCCCAGGCGTTGCCACAGGTCGGCGGTCATCGCGATGATTTCGGCGTCGATATCCGGGCCGGCAAAGCCCAGTGCCTCGATGCCCATCTGGTGGAACTGGCGGTAACGGCCTTTTTGCGGTTTTTCGTGGCGGAACATCGGGCCCATGTACCACAGCTTCTGCGTGGTGTTGTACAGCAGGGTATGTTCCACCACAGCACGCAAGGTACCTGCAGTACCTTCCGGGCGCAGGGTCAGGCTGTCACCGTTGAGGCTGTCGACAAAGGTGTACATCTCCTTTTCGACCACATCGGTCACTTCGCCAATGGCCCGGACAAACAGCGGGGTGGTTTCCACAATCGGTGTACGGATGTTCTGATAGCCATAGTCGGCCAGCAGCTTGCGCAATACGCCTTCAAAGTATTCCCATTGGTACGACTCGGCGGGCAGTACATCATTCATGCCCTTGATTGCCTGCAATTTTTGCGCCATTTGATGTTTTTTCTTGCTATTCGGTTGATCTTGCCAGTCTGTAGCTGCCTGCGCTCAGCGCTGCGGCAGGATGGGAATGGTGCGTGCAGCCGGTGTTTCCCGGCGCTTGCTGCCACCTTCACCAAAACGGCTGTGAACATAGTTGTTCACCAGTGCCATGAATTCAGCCGCGATATTGTCGCCTTTCAGGGTGACATCCTTCTGGCCATCCACATAGACCGGTGCCACCGGCACTTCACCGGTGCCGGGCAGCGAAATGCCGATGTCCGCGAGCTTGCTTTCGCCCGGGCCATTCACCACACAGCCCATCACCGCTACCTTCATGTCCTCCACACCCGGATATTGCAAACGCCATACCGGCATCTGCTCGCGCAGGTATGTCTGGATCTGGTCGGCCAGTTCCTGGAAGAAGGTGCTGGTGGTGCGGCCACAACCCGGACAAGCAGTCACCAGCGGGGTGAAGCTGCGCAGGCCCATGGTTTGCAGCAGCTCCTGCGCCACCACCACTTCGCGGGTACGTGCTTCACCCGGCTGCGGGGTCAGCGAAATACGGATGGTATCGCCAATGCCTTCCTGCAACAGGATGGCCAGCGCCGCGGAAGAAGCCACGATGCCCTTGCTGCCCATGCCGGCTTCGGTCAGACCCAGATGCAGCGGAAAGTCGCAGCGGCTGCCCAGATCACGGTAAACGGTGATCAGGTCCTGCACATTGCTGACCTTGCACGACAGCAGGATGTTGTCAGCCGGCAAGCCAAGTTCCATCGCCTTGTCGGCAGATTCCAGCGCCGACACGATCAGCGCTTCGCGCATCACCAGTTCCAGCGGCAAGGGTTGCGGCTTGCTGTTATTGGCATCCAGCATGCGTGCCAGCAGGGCCTGATCCAGGCTGCCCCAGTTCACGCCGATGCGTACCGGCTTATTGAGCTCGGCCGCGGTGCGGATCATGTAGGCAAACTTGTCATCCCCCTTGGCACCCTTGCCGACATTGCCGGGATTGATACGGTATTTGGCCAGGGCGCGGGCACAATCGGGGTATTCCTTGAGCAGGCGTTCGCCATTGAAATGGAAATCGCCCACCAGCGGGACATTACACCCCATGTCGTCCAGCCGCTGGCGGATTTCCGCCACGCGCGCGGCAGCTTCCGGCGAGTTGACCGTGATGCGCACCAGCTCGGAGCCGGCCTGGGATAACTGGTAAACCTGTTCTACGGTGGCGATGGCATCTGCCGTGTCGGTATTGGTCATGGACTGCACCACAACCGGTGCATCCGACCCCACCATGACATGCCCCACGCGTACCTGACGGGTGGGGCGTCGCGCGATATTCACGCTATTCATGCAACAATCCGCATTTACTTGAGTTCAATTTTGGCAGTAGTGCCACGAATCTTGTCGGCCAGCGCAACCGGCTGGCCGTTAAAACTGAGTTCGACCTGGGCCGCATTGCCAATTTTCAGCTGGAACGGCGGCGTACCGCTCAACTCCTTGCTGCCACCTGCTTCCAGCGTGCCAAATTGCAGTTTCTTGCCGGTGGCATCAATGACCGAGATCCACGCTGCCTGTTTGGCACTGAGGCTGATCTTGCCGGTAGCGGCTGCCAGTGCCGCATCCACTGCACTCGGGATGCTGGCCTGTGGCTTGCTGGCCACGGGGGCCGGCTGGGTCACTACCGCAGGGGCTGATGCTGCCGGTTGCGTAGTCTCTGCCGGGGCAGCTTGCGGGGCGGATGCTGCCTCGGCCTGCGGCAAGGGTGCCGAGGCTGAAGTAGCCGGCGAAGCTGCCTGTTCCGTCAGCATGGGTTGCAAGGTTTGCTTGCTGTCATCTGCCTTGCTGGCAGGCCGGGACAGTAACCAGACTGCCGCAGCCAGTACTGCCAGCACCAGGACAACGATCAGCCATTTGCCGGCTTTGCCGCCTGGGGCCTGCATGTTATCCAGTGCGTTTGCCTGTGGCGCATGCGCCACGGCATCACCCTGCGCCTCATGCTTGACCAGGTTGACCACGTCGTTGACCGCAGATGGAAAATGCTGCTCAAGTTGCTGCATCAGGGGTTCCGGATCCACATGCAGAAAACGGGCATAGTTCCTGACAAAACCACGTACAAAAGTGCTACCCGGCAGTTGCTGGAAATCATCGTGTTCGATGGCTTCCAGTTGCCGGATGGACAGCTTGAGCCGGTCTGCCACTTCGCCCAGACTCAGGCCGGCACGTTCACGGGCCGCCTTGAGCACCGCGCCGACGCCAAGCCCTGAGAGCTGACCATTTGCTTCCTGTTCCATCTTCAGCTTCCGCTCAACAGCATTTGAGTTTCTTTGGAGTCCGGGTATTTGTTTTTCAGCAGGGCCGAATATTCCGCCTCATGCGACCGGTCTCCCCCTTTTCTGGCAATCTGCACACCCAGCCACAGCACATCGGCACCGGGCGGGGTATTCCCGACAATTTTCAGCAGGCGGGAAAAATAAAAGGATGCCAGCTTGGCATTGCCCAGCTCCAGATGCAAGGCCGCCAGCTCACGTAGCGCCGGCGGATAGTCCGGAGCCAGTCGCAGTGCGGTCAGCAGGTAATCGTTGGCCTGGGTGGTCTCCCCCAGCTTGACACTGCAGCGGCCCATATTGAGGTAGGCGGTCTGTGGTGTCTGGTACAAGGGGTTGGCAATAGCCTTTGCCAGGTAGTCCATCGCTGTGCGCGGGTGGTCGTGCTCGCACAGGAACTGGCCGTAGTTGTTATTGGCTTCCGGACTGGATGGATCGACCTGCAAAGCCTTCAGAAAGTTCTTCTCGGCATCGGCATCCAGATGCATGAGATTGAAAATGTAGGCGCGCGTCAGATAGGCACCCGCAAAGCTGTCATCGGCTTCGACGGCTTCATTGGCAGATTCCAGCGCCACGGGCAGATTGCCCATCGATGCATATTCAACGGCCAGCTGGCTGCGGATTTCCGCCAGTTTCCGGTTGGCCGGAGCGGCGAATGCGACACAGGCATACGCCAACAGGCTTGCTGCCATCCACACTCGCCACTTGATCATTTTTCATTCTCCTGTGCGATCTGCATCCATTTGACCTGACGGCGGGTCTTGTCCATCACCTGCCCCGCCAGTTGCCCGCATGCTGCATCGATATCGTCGCCACGGGTTTTTCTTACGGTAACCACGTAGCCCTGCTCCTGCAACATTTCCCGGAAAATCCGGATTGCATTATTGCTGGAGCGGTCATAGCCGGAATTGGGGAAGGGGTTGAACGGAATCAGGTTGAACTTGCACGGTACGTCGCGTACCAGTTCCAGCAACTGTCGCGCATGTTCCGGCCGGTCGTTGATGCCGTCCAGCATCACGTATTCAAAGGTGATGAAATCGCGCGGGGCCTTTTCCAGATAGCGCTGGCAGGCGGCCATCAGTTCCTTGAGCGGATACTTTTTGTTGATGGGGACGATTTCATCACGAATGGCATCGTTGGGGGCGTGCAGGCTGACAGCCAGCGCCACCGGACAGGCTTCACGCAGGCGGTCCATCTGCGGCACCAGGCCGGAGGTGGACAGCGTCACCCGACGGCGGCTGAGGCCGTAGCCGTGGTCGTCCAGCATGATCTGCAGCGCGCTGACCACATTGTCGAAGTTGGCCAATGGCTCGCCCATGCCCATCATCACCACATTGGACACCACCCGTTCGTTCTTCGGGGTGATTCCCATGGCCTTGTTGGCCCACCACAGCTGGCCGATGATTTCGGCGGTGGAGAGATTGCGGTTGAAACCCTGGCGGCCGGTGGAGCAGAACGTGCACTCCAGCGCGCAACCCACCTGGGATGACACGCACAAGGTGCCGCGGTCGTCTTCCGGAATGAACACGGTTTCCACACCGTTGCCGGTGCCGACGTCAAGCAGCCACTTGCGGGTACCATCACTGGACGCCTGCCCGGTCATCAGCGACGGTACGCGCACCTCGGCCCGCTCGTGCAGCTTGGCACGCAGGCTCTTGGCCAGGTCGGTCATCGCGTCGAAATCGTCTTCGCCCATCTGGTGCATCCAGCGCATCACCTGCTTGGCGCGGAAGGGTTTTTCACCCATGGCGGCAAAGTGTTCGGTCAGCTGGTCCAGATTGAAGTCGAGCAGGTTGGTTTTCATGCAGTCCTCGGTAAAACAGCGGCAGCCACAGGGCTGCCGCCAGATACATCCATTACGGCAAAACGAGATTAACGGGAGTAGATCTCGGAAGCGGCAAAGAAGTAAGCCACTTCGATGGCAGCGTTTTCAGCGCTGTCGGAGCCGTGTACGGCGTTAGCGTCGATCGATTCGGCGAAGTCGGCGCGGATGGTGCCGGCGTCAGCCTTTTTCGGGTCGGTGGCGCCCATCAGTTCGCGGTTCTTGGCGATGGCGTTTTCGCCTTCCAGAGCCTGGATCATCACCGGGCCGGAAACCATGAAGTCAACCAGGTCCTTGAAGAAAGGACGTTCTTTGTGCACAGCGTAGAAGCCTTCGGCTTCAGCGCGGGACAGTTGCTTCAGCTTGGCTGCAACAATTTTCAGACCGGCGGATTCGAAACGGTCGTAGATCTTGCCAATCACGTTCTTGGCGACGGCATCCGGCTTAACGATGGACAGGGTACGTTCAATTGCCATAAAAATCTCCCAAATACTCCCAAATAACAGAACAAGTGGCTAAACTAGGCTTTAGTTTATCCACTCGGGTTACGCAATTCTGAGGAACCCGATATTTTACCAGCCTTTTCAAGCCTCTGCTGCATAAAAATTCAAGGCCATGACTGAACAAAACCACGGGCAAGACCACGGCCATGCGCCGGACGAACAAGACCTCAACAGCAAGCTGAAAAAACGCCTGGCGATTGCCGGTGGCCTGGTTGCGGTGGCACTGGCCGCCATTCCGGTGCTCGATGGCATGAAGAAGCCCAAGGTCGACATGACGGCAGCAGCACCGGTCAGCAGCTCCGGCAAGATTGTCAATGCCGCCTCCGCCCCGGTAGTGGAGGCCAGCGCACCGGAGCCGCAAGTCGCCAGCGCGCCGGCAGTGGAAGCCAGTGCACCGGAGACTGATGCCGGAACTTCACCTTCGCCAGCGGCGCCTATTGCCGCCACACCACAGGCCCCGGATGTGAGCAAGACTCCGGCAGTGGCCAGTGCAAAACCGGTGGCACCACCAGCGGCACACCCGCCTGCCAGCAAGCCTGTCGTCAAAGCCGGTACCGGCAGTACAAGCACCGTCACCACCAGTACGCCAGCCCCGGCAGCGTCACCAGCGGCAAACACCGCTGCACCGCATGTGGCTGCCAGCAAACCCGCACCATCTGCCGGCACGGCGTCACCGGTGACGGTAAATAGTGCAGAAGCCACCGCCCTGCCCCAGAGCGCGCCACTTTCCAAGGCCAAGCCGGAAGGCAGTTCGCTGGGTTACAAGTTGCAGCTGGGCTTGTTCTCCAGCATGGGCAATGCTGAAAAGCTGGTGAAAGAACTCAAGGCCAAGGGTATCGAGGCTCATACCGAAACCCGTGTACAACTTGGACCGTTCAAGAACCGGGCCGAAGCCGACGAGGCCATGGCCAAGCTGCGCAGTCTGGGCTATACCCCGCTGCTGGCGCCCGCCGGACAGTAATTGCACCCAACGGCACAGCGGCCCGCCCTTCAACAAGGCGGGCCTTTTGTTTGCTCCAATCAAAAAAAGGCAGCCAAGGCTGCCTGAAGGTCGATCAGAGGATGCAAACCATGTCCGAAACAAGAGAGGCCCGGCGACAAGCATGGCCCCTCTTGCTGCCGCTCAACCCAGGGTTGGCATGGCAAATTCTGCGCTCTGCACCTGCCCTGCCGGCCAGCGACTGGTGATGGCCTTCATGCGGGTGTAAAAACGCACGCCTTCCGGGCCGTGCATGTGATGGTCGCCAAACAGCGAGGCTTTCCAGCCGCCAAAGCTGTGGAAGGCCATGGGCACCGGAATCGGCACATTGATGCCCACCATGCCTACCTGAATGCGATGGGCAAACTCACGCGCGGCACCGCCATTGCGGGTAAAGATGGCCGTGCCATTACCATAGGTGTGCTGGTTGATCAGCTTTACTGCCGCCTCCAGACTGTCCACCCGCACCACGGCCAGCACCGGGCCGAAGATTTCTTCCTGATAGATGGTCATCTCCGGGGTAACGTGATCGAACAGTGTGCCGCCGATGAAGAAGCCTTCCTCGCAGCCTGGCACCACCAGGCCACGGCCATCCACCACCAGTCTGGCACCTTCCGCCACACCCTGTGCGATATAGCCAGTCACCTTGTCCAGATGCTGACGCGTGACCAGCGGGCCCATTTCGGCCTTGGGGTCGGTACCGACATTGATGCGCAGCTGACGGGTACGCTCGGCCAGCCGCGCCACCAGTGTGTCAGCCACCTCACCCACGGCCACGGCCACGGAGATGGCCATGCAACGCTCGCCAGCCGAACCATAGGCCGCGCCCATCAGCGCTTCGATGGTCATGTCCAGATCGGCATCCGGCAGCACCACCATGTGGTTCTTGGCCCCGCCCAGCGCTTGCACCCGCTTGCCGTGTGCGGCACCGGTTTCATAGATATAGCGGGCAATCGGGGTGGAGCCGACAAAGCTGACTGCGGCCACGTCCGGATGGGTAAGCAGACCGTCTACCGCCAGTTTGTCGCCTTGCAGCACATTGAACACGCCATCCGGCAACCCGGCTTCCTGCAGCCATTCGGCAATCAGCAAGGGGGCGGACGGGTCGCGCTCGGAAGGCTTGAGGATGAAGGTATTACCGCAGGCCAGTGCCACCGGGAACATCCACATCGGCACCATGGCCGGGAAGTTGAACGGTGTGATGCCGGCCACCACGCCCAACGGCTGGCGCATGGTCCAGGCATCCACGCCGGTGGCCACCTGTTCGGTGTATTCGCCCTTGAGCAATTGCGGAATGCCGCAGGCAAACTCCACCACTTCCAGCCCGCGCTGCACTTCGCCCTGGGCGTCGGACTCCACCTTGCCATGCTCGCTGGAAATCACCGCCGCCAGTTCGCGCTGGCGTTCTTCCAGAATGCTTTTGAAGCGGAACAGGATGCGCGAGCGCTTGAGCGGGGACAGTGCCGCCCAGGCCGGAAACGCTGCGTGAGCGGCGGCCACTGCGGCGGCCACATCCTGCGGCTCGGCCAGGGCCACTTCGGCCTGCGGGCGGCCCAATGCCGGGTTGAACACGGCACTGTAACGCTGTGCCACACCAGCAGTACGCTGGCCATTGATGAAATGCGGAATCTGCAACATGGTTTCTCCTTGCTGCGGGCAAGCCGGGGGCCTGCCCTTGAGCGGTGGGCATCAAATGGAAAATGAGCGGGAATGTGACGACCAGCACCGGGCCAGGACAGCCCGGCACCACGGCCTCAATCAGGCAGTTGCAACAGCCATTCGTGTTGCGGGTCGTTGTGGAAGGACCACTGGCGTTTGGGCCCGGCCATCACGTTGAGGTAATAGGACTGGTAGCCATAGGGCACGCACACCGGGTGGTAGCCGCGCGGCACCATCATCACGTCGTGGTTTTCCACGGCGTGGGATTCGTCCAGGCTACGGTCGTCGGTGTAGGCCCGCTGGAAGGCAAAACCCTGTGGCGGGTCGATGCGGTGGTAGTAGGTTTCTTCCAGTGCGCTTTCCGCTGGCAGATTGTCCAGATCGTGCTTGTGCGGCGGGTAGCTGGAAGAATGGCCGGACGGGGTGATGACCTCCACCACCAAGAGGCCGTCGGCCGGCTCGGTCTGCGGCAGGATATCAGTCACATAGCGGGTGTTGGCCCCTTTGCCGCGCACACTGCGCTGCATGCTGGCAGGTGCAATCAGCCGCACCTCGTGGCCCGGCTGGCCAGGTGCCGAGCACAAGGCCACTTCGGCCGGGATCAGTGCGGTGATGGTAAGAGGCTCGCCGGCCGGGACATACACCGCCCACGGGGCCTGTTCGTCAAACACGCTGCTGCGCTCACCCAGGCTGTCCCAGTACAGACTACCTGCCTGCACCGCCACCTTGCCGGTCAGCACCACCAGACAGCATTCGCGCCCGGCATCCTGCCAGCTTTCCTGTTCGCCCACATCCAGTCGCACGGCGCGGAAACCCACATGCTGCCAACCTGCGCTTTGCGGGGTGATGTCGGCAATTTCGCGCCCCTTGCCTGCCTTGACCAACAAGCTCATGCCACATTCCTTTCCTGCTGATTGATGGCCGCCACCAGCGATGACAAGGTGCGATAGCCCATGTCGGCGTATTCATAGCTGGGAGCAACGACCGGGTCCTGCTCGGCCTCCACCACCAGCCAGCCCTGATAACCGTGAACCGCCAGAGCACGCAAAATGGCGGCAAAGTCGATGCAGCCATCGCCCGGCACGGTAAACGCACCATTGATCACCGCCTGCAGAAAGCTCCAGTTGCCGTTCCAGGCCTGTTTCACCACTTGCGGGCGCACATCCTTGCAATGCACATGTACCACGCGGGCAATATGTTTGTTCAGCACGGCCAGCGCATCGCCACCAGCAAAGGTGATGTGGCCGGTATCAAACAGCAGGCCAACTTCCGGGCCGGTCACCGCCATCAACTGGTCGATGTCCTGCGCGGTTTCGACATAGGCCCCCATATGGTGGTGATAAGCCAGGGTGATGCCGCGTGATTGCAGATGGCGGGCAAATTCACTCAGCCGCGCGCCATAGGCCAGCCATTGCTGTTGACTGGTAAAACGCGGGCGCTTGTACAAGGGCTGGGGCTGGCCCTGAATGGCACTGGCCACCTCGCCATACACCATCACCTTGCAGCCGTTTTGCACCAGCAGTTGTAGATGCGGCTCCACGCGGCGGATTTCCTCTTCCACACTGCTTTCCGCCAGATATCCGGAATGCCAGCCTGACACGCACTCCACGCCATAAGGCTGTAATACGGCAGCCAGCGTTTGCGGGTCGCGCGGAAACTTGTTGCCCAGCTCGAAGCCCTGATAACCGATGCGCGCACCTTCGCGCAAAATGGTGTCCAGCGTGACCTCCCCGCCCAGCGAGGGCAGGTCGTCATTGCACCAGGAAATGGGGTTGATGCCGATTTTTACCTTGAATGGCTTGCTCATTATTGTTCTCCCGGGTGCTCAGCGCGGCTGGCGACGGCTGCGCCAGATGTCGATCAGGGTTTCGAAGTTGTTGCGCGCAGCGGCAATCAGCCCGGCGTCGTCCAGTTCGCCGGCCAGCCAGCGTTGTGACGGTTCGTGGAACAGCGTGCGTCCCACCATGAAACCACGGCAGCTGCGGCTGGCTGCTGCGTCGGCAAAGCCCTGACGCAGTACATCCAGCGAAGCATGCAGGCCCAGCAGCACCACGCCACGGCAATAGGGGTCGCGCTCGGCCAGCAGCGCGTCCACCGCCTGCCATTGCGCGGCCGACATGGATTCCAGCTTCCACCACTCCGGATAGATGCCCAGGTTGTAAAAACGCTTGAGCGCGCGCAGCACGGTATCCGGCTGTTGCGGCAATTTCTTTGACGGAATCACTTCCAGCAGCAGCTCATGTCCGCTCAGTTGAGCGGCTTCGTAGATAGCGCGCACCTGGGCTTCCTGCTCCAGCCGGTTTTCCAGTGTGTCGTCCGGGTGGTACTGCACCAGACATTTGATGATGTGTTCCTGCGGCCAGCTTTCCAGCCGGGCGGTGGCGGTGCGGCCACGATCGAATTCCAGCGGGTTGGAACCGGGCAGCTCCACCGGACGGCCTATCCACCAGCCGCGACCGGTGGCGGCATACATGGCGTCCTCGCCGTAGCGGTCATCCACCAGAATACCGATATGGCCTTGCAGTTGCAGTGCGCTTTCGGTTTGCGCCACCGCCTCCACCAACAGGCGCTTGAGCACGGAAATGCGCGCCTCGTCCGCCCCGCTTTGCCGCGCCAGCTCGAAAAACTGGTTGCGGTGGTCGAAGGCAAACACGCACAGGTCATCCCATTGCTTGCGCTTGATGCTGACCCGGTGCAGGCGGCTGAGCGTGGCATCGTCACCCGGTCGCAGCGGTGTCTGTTCCAGACCGAGGAAATAATCCAGTTCGGCCGGGGTGGGCATGGCCGGCGAGCAGCCATGACGCGACACCACCAGTGCGCCGCAGGCATTGGCGCGGGTGCAGCACCAGCCGTAGTCGCGGCCATGCAGCCAGCCGGACAGGAAGCCGGACAGAAAGGCATCACCTGCGCCCAGCACATTCATCACTTCCACCTGCGCGCCCTTGACCGAGAAGGCATCCTCGATGCGCGCCGGGATGGCACCCGGAATCACCGCGCAGCCCAGCGGGCCACGCTTCACCACCAGCGTGGCATGTGGTGCCAGCTGGCGCACGGTGGCCAGGCTGGTGAGCAAATCGTCCGAGCCCCCGGCGATATTGATTTCTTCTTCGGTACCGACAATCAGGTCGAACAGCGGCAGTACCGATTGCAAATGGGCAGTCACACCATCGCTGGCGATATAGCGCTCTTCGCCATTGCCACGGCCGGTAATGCCCCACAGCACCGGGCGATAGTCGATATCCAGCACGGTGCGCACATCATGCTTTCGTGCCAGCGCCAGCGCCTTGCGGCTGGCGGCATTTACCTTGGCAGTGGAAAAGTGGGTGCCGGTAATCAGCAGCGCCTTGCTGGAGGCAATGAAGTCTTCATTGATATCCGCTTCTTCCAGCGCCATGTCGGCACAGTTCTCGCGGTAAAACAGCAGGGGGAAGGTATCGCGGTCCTTGATGCCCAACAGCACCAGCGCGGTAAGCCGTTCCGGGTCCACCTTCACCTGGCTGACATCACAGCCTTCCGCTGTCAGGGTGTCCAGCAGGTAGCGGCCCATGTGTTCGTCGCCCACGCGGGACAGCATGGCGGACTTCAGGCCGAGGCGGGCAGTACCGAAAGCGATGTTGGCAGAGGAGCCGCCCAGATAGCGGGCAAAGCTGCTGGCGTCTTCCAGCCGGGCTCCCAGTTGGCGGGCATACAAGTCGATGGCCAGTCTGCCCAGGCAGATCAGGTCCAGCGGTCGGTCGGCAGCAAAATGGGTGGTGTTTTGCATGATGTGCATTCTTTGTCTCGTTGAGTGACTGTCCGCCGCTGCGGCCCGCCTCCACCCGCCCGGGGAAGTGCGCCGTCAGCCATATCGGTGAAGTCCAGCATAAATCGCTGGCCTGACGAATGCAACTTTTTTTTCGTATTTATTTTCTAATAGAAATTATTTTCCGAAAAATGTTTTTGTAGTGCGCCGGTTTCACTCTAAAATGACGCCATCCACATTGCCGAACATTCCTGCCATGACCAAGGAAATAAGCGCCGATCAGCTGATGCAACGCATCGCCGAGGAATACGAAGACCTGAGCAAGCAGCTGAAAGTGATTGCCAAATATGTAGAAGAACACCGCCAGACCCTGGTGCTGGAGCGCATTACCGACATTGCCCAGGCCTGCGAGGTGCAACCTTCCGCCATCGTGCGTTTTGCCCAGCGCTTTGGCTTCAGCGGCTTTTCCGACATGCAGACGGTGTTCCGCGATGCCTTTGCCCCGGCCGGTGGCAATGTCAACAATTACCAGAAGCGCATCCGCAGCGTGATTGCCACGCAGGACACGCCGCTGAGCAACACCCAGGTGACGCAGAACTTCATTGCTGCCTGCCAGCAGGGGCTGGACGAGTTGTCGCAAGCGCTGGACCCGGCGGCCATCGACAAGGCGGTGGAACTGCTGGTGAAGGCGGACAATATCTATGTGGTGGCAGTGCGGCGCATGTTTCCGATTGCCAGCTATATCAGCTATGCCCTGCAGCACACGGCCAAGCGGGTGCATCTGGTATCCGGCCTGGGCGGCATGTACCACGACCAGATCCGCAGCATCCGCGAAAACGACCTGATGATCGCCATCAGCTTCCAGCCTTATGGCAAGGAAACCCGTTACTGCGCACGTGTGGCCGGACAAAACAAGGCAAAGCAGCTGGTGATTACCGACAGCCAGTTAAGCCCGCTGGCACGCAATGCCGATGCGGTGCTGACGGTAAAAGAGGGCACAGCGTTTTCTTTCCGCTCGCTCACCAGCACCATCAGCCTGTGTCAGGCCTTGTTCATTGCCCTGTCTTACCGGCTGGAACTGGTGATTGAAGAGACCCGCGACGCCGGGGCTTACGACGACTGATCAGCAAGGACGACATGATCAGTCCCGCGCCGGTCAGCTGACTGGCGCTCATGCCGCTGCCAAACCACCACCAGGCCAGCATGGCGGTCCACACCGGCTCCAGCAGCAGGATGAAGGCGGAACGCTGCATTGGCACCCGCGCCTGCGCCCAGCCTTGCAGGAAGAAGCGGCCACAGGTGGCCAGCAGGATGCTTACCAGCAGCCAGGCCATCAGCTCACCGCTCAGCCGGGATGGCCAGTGCTCCACCAGTACACTGCCGACCAAACCGGCCACTCCGGCCAGCAGCAGCTGCAAGGCGGTCAGGCTCAATGCCGGCACCTTCGCCCCTGCCCTGCCGTTCAGATTGAGAAACACCGACATCGCCACGGCCGAAGCCAGAAACAGGCTGTCGGCCGCACCCAGCTGCCAGCCACCATGCAAGGCCATGGCAGCCACCCCCAGCGCCGCCAGCGGCATGGCCCACAGGGTTTGCGCCAGCAGCACAGTGCCGAACATCAGCCGTGCCAGCACTGGTGCCAGCACCACGCCCAGGCTACCGATGAAGGCACCCACGCCCAGGTTGTTGCTTTGCTGCAAGGCCAGCATCCACAGCACCATGGCCAAGGCCAGCATCAGCGCACTCCACCAGCTGCTGGCAGGCAGACGCCAAGGCAATGGCTGGGCACGCCAGCGCGCCAGCAAGGCCAGCACCACACCGGCACTGCCAAAGCGCACTCCCAGAAACAACAAGGGCGGCATGCCGCGCAGCACTTCCTTGGAACACAGCCAGCCAAAACCGGCAATCAGGGTCACCAGTACCAGCGTGGCTTCTGCCAGTCCGGGACGTACCGCTTGATCTACTCTCACAACTGGATTCGGGCGCACAACAGGTTTCCGCAACAATGAAAAAACGGGAAGGCGCACCTTCCCGATCAACACCCTGCTGAGAGATTCCTGCCGCATTGTCATGCCGCATCAGGACAGCCGGGTGTGACTCCGGCCACAGTTTAACTGCTGCCACACCCGCTGTGTGATGCCTGGCTATCAGCTGCGGCGATTACGCTGGCGGTACTGGTCTGCCACCACGGCCACCACGATGATGATGCCTTTGACGATTTCCTGGTAATAAGCGTCGATACGCAGGAAGGTGAAGCCGGAGGTCATGGTGCCCAGAATCAGCGTGCCGATCACCGTGCCGGTAATCTTGCCCAGGCCACCATTGAGCGAGGTGCCACCGATGACCGCAGCGGCAATCGCGTCCAGCTCGTACATCATGCCCATGCCGGCCTGACCGGACACCGCCCGCGCCGAGGTCACCACCCCGGCCAGACCAGACAGCAGGCCGGCCACGGTGTACACCAGGATCAGGTGGCGGTTGACATTGATGCCGGCCACCCGCGCAGCGGCACGGTTGGCACCGATGGCGTAAGTGTATTTGCCGTAGCGGGTGTAGCTGAGGATGATGTGGAACACCAGCGCCGTCACCAGGAAGATGATGACCGGGTTGATGCCGGCACCAATCGCGGCATAGTTGTCCGACAGCATGCTGATGGGCTCACCCTTGGTGTACCACTTGGCCATGCCGCGTGCAGTCACCATCACCCCCAGCGTGGCGATGAAGGGCGGAATGGCGGTCTTGGCAATCACCGTGCCGTTGATCAGGCCGCACACCAGCCCCACCAGCAAACCGGCTGCCAGCGGTGCAATCACCGGCAGGTCGGTCAGCGCGGGGAATACGGCGCGGGCAAAGTCGGAGGTTTGCGCCAGACTGGCCGACACCATGGCGGTGAGCGCCACCACCGAGCCGGATGAGAGGTCGATACCGCCCATGATGATGATCTGGGTGACGCCCACCGCGATGATGCCGATGACCGATACCTGCAGCACCATCACGATCAGTCTTTCCTTGTTGGCGATGAAGCTCTGGCCGACGAACAGCCATCCCAACAGTTCGAATATCAGGGCCACGCCCAGCAGCACCATGAAAATGCGTGCTTCGGCGGGAATCCTGAAGCCAAATGCGCCGGATTTTGCTGCCTTGTCCAGCGGCTGCGTATTGCTGATTGCCATCTCGTCTTCTCCTGCTGTTATTGTGCTTTGCCTGGCTGGCGGCAGTGTCAGCCGGCAGCCAGTGTCATGATGCTGACCTGGGTGGCGTCGGCCCGGTCGACAATGCCGGTCACCCTGCCCTCGTGCATCACCATGATGCGGTCGCTCATGCCCAGGACTTCGGGCAACTCGGACGAAATCATGATGACGGCCACACCCTGCCCGGCCAGCTTGCAGATCAGCTTGTGGATTTCGGCCTTGGCGCCCACGTCGATGCCGCGGGTGGGTTCGTCCAGAATCAGTATTTTCGGGTTGGTCAGCAGCCAGCGGCCAATCAGCACTTTTTGCTGGTTGCCACCGGACAGGTTTTCGATGCGCTCGTCCAGATTCGGCGTTTTCACCCGCAGCGTGCCGGACATGGCTGCGCACATGCTGTCCAGCGCCTGCTGGCGGACAAAACCGGCCTTGAGGTTGTCACCGCCCAGCACCGAGATCTGCATGTTTTCCTGAATGCTCAGGTTGAGAAAACAGCCGGTGTCCTTGCGGTCTTCGGTGAGAAAGGCCATGCCGTGTTGCATGGCAGTACGCGGGGAATCCACCGTCACCGCCTGGCCATTGATGCGGATCTGGCCGCTGCTGGCAGGGCTGACGCCAAACAGGGTTTCCGCCACATTGCTGCGGCCGGAGCCGATCAGCCCTGCCACGCCGAGAATTTCTCCCTGACGCACGGAAAAGGACACATCGTGGAATACGCCATCGAGGGTGAGGTGTTCCACTTCCAGTGCCACCTCGCCAATCGGCACGATGGTCTTGGGGAACATCTCGGTGATTTCACGCCCCACCATCATGCGGATCACTTCATCATGCGTCAGCTGCTCCACCCGCTTGCAGCCGATGAAATGGCCATCGCGGAATACCGACACCTCGTCGGCAATTTCGAACAGCTCGTTCATCTTGTGGGTGATGTAGATGATGCCCTTGCCCTGTTCGCGCAGCATGCGCACGATGCGGAACAGGTGGGCGACTTCGTGTTCGGTCAGCGCTGACGTGGGTTCGTCCATGATCAGCACGTCGGAGTTGTACGACACCGCACGGGCAATCTCCACCATCTGGCGGCTGGAAATGCTCAGGCTGGCCACCTTGGCCTCGGGGTCCAGATCGATGGCCAGCTGGGCAAACAGCTCGCGGGTCATCTGGTACATCCTGGCGTGGTCGATCAGGCCGAAGCGGTTCAGCGGCTCGCGACGGATCCAGATGTTTTCGGCAATGCTCATGAAGGGCATCAGGTTGAGTTCCTGATGAATCATGGCGATGCCGTTTTCCAGGGCATCCAGCGGCGAAGTCAGCGCAATTTCGCGGCCGTGCAGGCGGTACACGCCCTTGTCCGGGATATACACCCCGGCCAGGATCTTCATCAGCGTGGACTTGCCGGCGCCGTTTTCGCCCATCAGCGCATGCACGGTTCCGGCGCGCAGGCGGAAGGACACATCATCCAGCGCCACCACACCGGGAAAAGCCTTGCGCACGCCTTCCACTTCAATCAGCAGCGTTTCGCTGTTCACCGGCGGGTGGGACGGTGCGGCTGCCTTCGGTTTTTCCGGGGCCAGGCTCAACATGGCTTGCTCTCCTCCTTGAGTACCGGGCGGCAGTCTCTTGCTACCGCCCGCTTCAGCATTAGTTGCGCGACTGGTAGTTCTTCAGGTTGGCCGGGGTGACCAGCTCGAACGGCACCCAGATCATCGACGGCAGCTTCTCGCCACGCGACAGCTTCAATGCGGTGTCTACCGCACCCTTGCCCTGACCGGCGGCATTCTGGAACACGGTGACTTTCAGCTCGCCGTTTTTCATCGCGGTGAGGGCATCCTGGGTGGCGTCCACGCCAGCCACGATGGTTTTGTCCAGACGCTTGGCAGACTTGAGCGCCTGGATGGCACCCAGTGCCATTTCGTCGTTATTGGACACCACGGCATCAAACTGCAGGCCGGCACTCAGCCAGTTCATCATCAGGTCGCGGCCATCGGTGCGCGACCATTTGGCGGTCTGTTTTTCTACAATCCTGATGCCGTTACACGGGGCCTTGGCGATGACTTCTTCCACGTCCTTGGTACGCTGACGTGCTGCCTGGTTGGCCAGGTCGCCCATCATCACCACGATATTGCCCTTGCCCTTCATCAGGCGGCACACCTCTTTCATCTGTACGGTGCCGGATTCGGCCTCGTTGGAGCCGACAAATGCCACCTTGGCAGGCAGGGTCTTGTCAGCCGGCATGCGGTTTACGTACACCAGCGGAATGCCGGCGCTTTGCGCCAGCTTGGTGATTTTCGGTGTGGCATCGGTATCCACCACGTTGACGATGATGGCGTCCACTTTCTGGGCAATAAAGTTTTGTACCTGGCTGAGCTGGCGGCCAACGTCGTTCTGCGCATCTTCAAACTGGATGTCCACACCCTTCTGGCTACCGGCGTAGGTTTTCATGTTATTGCGCAGCACGGTGAGGAAGTTGTCGTCAAAGGCGGACATGGTCACGCCCAGTTTGGCAGCGGATGCCGGCATGGCCAGCATGGTGAGGGAAAAGAACACTGCGGAACCAGCAAGCTTGGTGATGCGTTTCATTGATGCGTCTCCTGTCCTTATGGTGTGGGTTCGATCCCGACATGCCGCCGACCGCTCATGTTGCAGTGCAATGCGAAGCGCATATCGTGTTGTCGTGCAGCTAAGATAAGTGAGCCGCATCAATATTGCAAATAAAATTTCATGCTGCACCGCACTTAGAAATGTTTTTCTATATTTTGCCAGATGAACCCGTTGCCCCGGCTGGCCAGGGTCCTGCCACAGCGCCATGCACTGCATGGCCATCCC
Source organism: Aquitalea pelogenes (assembly GCF_041914625.1). NCBI lineage: Bacteria > Pseudomonadati > Pseudomonadota > Betaproteobacteria > Neisseriales > Chromobacteriaceae > Aquitalea > Aquitalea pelogenes. The sequence goes on from NZ_JAYSDA010000020.1 coordinate 37,364, forward strand.
CTTGATTTAACGGGTTTTAACCGGGCACAAATGCAACAAGAAGGGCGAAAAAATGAAAAAGCCATGCCGACATGGCATGGCTACTGACTCAGCGACCAGTTGCACTGGCAACAAGCGTTTTCAGGCAACAACCGGCTGGCGCAGGCTGGCACACAAGGCGGCCAGATAGTCGTAACCCTTCTTGGCATATTCATAGCTGGGTGCCAACGCCGGGTCCTGCTCGGCTTCCACCACCAGCCAGCCCCGGTAGCCATACCGTTGCAGCGTGGCAAGGATGGGAGCGAAGTCGATCATGCCGTCACCCGGTACGGTAAATACCCCCTTGAGCACGGCATCCAGAAAGCTCCAGTTTTCCGCCCTGGCCTGTTGCATCACCGTCCGTCGCACATCCTTGCAATGCACATGCACCACGCGGTCCACGTGCTTGAGCAGCTCGACATAGGCGTCACCCCCGGCAAAAGTGATGTGGCCGGTATCAAACAGCAAGCCGACATCCGGCCCGGTGAGTGACATCAGCAAGTCCAGATCGGCACTGGTTTCGCAATACGCACCCATGTGATGGTGATAAGCCAGCGTGATGCCCTTGCCCTTCAGCCAGGCAGCAAAGGCATCCAGCCGCGCGGCGTAATCCCGCCATTGCTGCTGGCTGGCAAAGCGAGGCCGTTGCGAAAGTGGCGTTTGCTGCTGTCCCTGCACCGAACCGGCCACCTCGCCATACACCAGCACCTGGCAACCGTTGAACACCAGCTTGTCCACATGGGCAGTGGCTGCTGCGATTTCATCTTCCACCGAGCCCTCGGCCAGATGACCGGAATGCCAGCCGGACACCACCGCCACGCCGTATTCGGCCATCTTGTCGCGCAGGGCCTGCGGGTCTTTGGGAAACTTGTTGCCCAGCTCGAAGCCGGCATAGCCGATTTCCGCGCCCTCCTGCAGGCAGGTTTCCAGCGGAATATGTCCACCCAGTTGCGGCAGGTCGTCATTACTCCAGGAAATGGGGTTGATGCCAATACGCACATCGAAATCTGTCACGCTCTCTCTCCTTGTTGTCATCCGGCTCAGCCCAGGCGCTGACGCTGGCGGGCCTGTTCATAGTCGGCACGGGCATTGCGTACCGCTTCGCGTTCGGACACTTCCGGAATGCCCACTTCCCACCAACTGCCGCCTTCGGGCGTGCATTGCGGGCCATCGATACGCAGCTGGATCAGATAACTGCGGCTGGATGCCCGGGCGCGCACCATGGCGGCCAGCAGTTCGGCCACCGAGCCGACGGTTTCGGCCTCGGCACCCAGCGAACGGGCATTCCGGGCAAAATCGACCTGCGGGATGCCATGCTCGCCATGCAGACAGTCGACCAGCATATTGTTGAAAGGCGCACCGCCGCATGCCTGCTGCAAGCGGTTGATGCAGGCGTAACCGGCATTGTCCAGCAGCACCACGATGATCTTGTGACCCAGCATCACCGAAGTGGCCAGCTCATTGTTCAGCATCAAATAGCTGCCATCGCCCACCATCACGATGACTTCGCGTTCTGGCCGGGCCATCTTCACCCCCAGGCCACCGGCCACTTCATAACCCATGCAGGAAAAGCCGTACTCCATGTGATAACCACCGGGCGTACTGGTGCGCCACAACTTGTGCAGCTCGGCCGGCAGCGTACCGGCAGCGCACACCACGATGTCGCGTTCGGCCGAATCCGCCGCCGAGGCCTGCACTGCGCCGATGGCCTCGGCATAGGTGGGCAGGCTGGCACGCGGGCTGCGCACAATTTCGTCCACTTGACGACGCCAGCCATTGCACAGTCGCTGGCTGTGCGCGGTCCAGTCGGCATCGGCCTGCCAGCCTTCCAGCGCGGCACTCAGTGCCGCCAGACCCACCGCAGCATCACATTGCAGGCTGTGGCCACCCCACTTGCCGGCATCAAAGCCATTCACATTGATGGACAACAGCGTGGCCTGCGCGTACAGCGCATGCGAGCCGGTGGTGAAGTCCTGCAAACGACTGCCCACCGCCAGCACCAGGTCGGCTTGCGCGGCCAGCTCGTTGGCCGCCGGGGAACCGGTCACGCCGATGGAGCCGGCCAGCAAGGGGTGATCCCAGCTCAGCGCGCCCTTGCCCGCCTGACTCTCGCCAACCGGAATACCGTGTGTTTCGGCAAACTGGCGTAGCGCGTCAGTACCACCCGCGCTGTACAGTACCCCGCCACCACACACGATGAGCGGGCGTTTGGCCTGGCGCAACAGGCTGGCCAGAGCCGCCAGCTCGGTGGGTTCCGCCGGTGGCTGACGAAAATGGATGTCACGCTCGGCAAAGAAGGCTTCCGGCCAGTCAAAGGCCTGCGCCTGCACGTCCTGCGGCAGGGCCAGTGTCACCGGACCGCACTGAGCCGGGTCGGTAAGGGTGGCAATGGCACGCGGCAAGGCGGTCAGCAACTGGGATGGCACCACGATGCGGTCGAAGTAACGCGATACCGGCCGCAGGCAATCCACCGCCGTCACTCCACCATCCTGAAAGTCTTCCACTTGCTGCAATACCGGGTCCGGTGCACGCGAGATGAACACATCACCCGGCAACAACAGCATGGGCAGGCGGTTGACATGGGCCACCGCAGCGGCAGTGACCAGATTGGTACAACCAGGGCCGATGGAGGTGCTGACCGCCATCATGCGACGGCGAAAATGCGCCTTGGCATAGGCGGTAGCGGCCAGTGCCATGCCCTGCTCGTTATGGGCGCGCAAGGTGGGCAGCACATCCTGCGCTGCCTGCAAGGCTTCGCCCAGACCGGCCACATTGCCGTGGCCGAATATGGCCCACACGCCACCAAACAGCCGCTCCCGGCTGCCATCCGGCATGGTGACAAACTGCGCGGCCAGATAGCGCACCAGCGCTTGGGCCACGGTGAGACGTACGGTTTTCACATCCATTCTCCAGGGGGCGATGACATCAGCTGACAGGGCGGTGCCAGCATGACGTGATCGAGAGTAAGGAACAGCTTGCCACTACGATATAAGATTTCCGGATGATTGCAAATTATTTTTCATTTTAATTTTATTTTGAAAAACAATTTTCATCAACTCGTCGCCGCCGTCAAGGCATGTTGCTGCACTGCACAACAGTAGTGGATCTGCATCAGCCACAAAGCAGATTCCCGTATCTCGCATCGCAGCGGCAGTAAACAGCTGATGACATGCCAATACGTTGGTGAGTGTAGGCTTCTGCGACAGAAAATAAAATTTCCAAAAAAATATTTTTCAGAAATTATTTTCCAACATATACTGCTCTGCAAACCTGCCAATCAGCCGCACGGTTGGCCAACAACACGTATGAGGAGACAGCAATGACCGCAGTAGCCCTGTTCGGTGCCGGCCGTATCGGCAAGATCCACGCCGCCAACCTGGCCGCCCAGCCCGGTGCACACCTGAAGTATGTCGTCGACACCCACCAGCCTTCGGCGCAGGAACTGGCGGCGCAATACGGCGCCAGCGTAAGCGATATCGACAGTGCACTGGCCGACCCGGAAGTCGGCGCAGTCGTCATTGCCTCCAGTACCGATACCCATGCCGACCTCATCCTGCGTGCTGCGGCGCATGGCAAGGCCATCTTCTGCGAAAAGCCGGTGGACCTGACGCTGGAACGCGCCCGCCAGTGTGCTGCTGCGGTGAAAGAAGCAGGCGTGGCCTGCCTGATCGGCTTCCAGCGCCGCTACGACCCTACTTTTGCCGCAGTGAAAGCGCGCATTGAAGCCGGGGAAATCGGCCAGCCGGAAGTGCTGGTGGTAACCAGCCGCGACCCGGGTGCGCCGCCGGTGGACTACATCAAGCGCTCCGGCGGCATTTTCAAGGACATGCTGATTCACGACTTCGACATCTGCCGCTGGATTCTGGCTGACGAAGCCGTCAGCGTGCAGGCCACGGCCAGTGTGCTGACCGACCCGGCCATTGGCGAGGCAGGAGACGCCGACACCACCGCCGTCACCATCCGCACCCGCTCCGGTCGCCTGTGCCAGATCAACACCAGCCGCCGCGCTGCCTATGGTTACGACCAGCGCTTTGAAGTGCTGGGCAGCCTGGGCATGTTGCAGGCCGGTAATCACCGCCCTACCGAAGTGACTGCCTATGGTGGCCAGCAAGTCAGCACCGATCTGCCGGAACACTTTTTCCTGGAACGCTACCGTGCTGCCTACGCACTGGAAATGGCACATTTCTTTGACGTGGTGCAGCACGGCGTCACCCCGCGCACCACGGTGGAAGACGGCGTCAAGGCACTGGAGCTGGCCGATGCTGCCACCCGCTCCTGGCAGGAAAACCGCCTGATCAGCCTGTAAGCCTTCCCTTCCTCTGTCACATGCCCACCGCCATTTTGCCGGTGGGCAGGGAGAAGTCATGTCTGAACTCAATATCGGCATTGTCGGCCTGGGCCGGCTTGGCCGCCGTCATGCGCTCAATCTGCGTGATCGCATTCGTGGTGCCCGGCTGGTGGCAGCCTGCTCACCAGTGGATGAAGAACTGGGCTGGGCGGCAGAACACCTGCCCGGCGTCCACCGCCACCATACACTGGAGGCCATGCTGGCCGAGCCAGATGTCGAGGCCGTTTTCCTGGTCACCCCCACCGCGCTGCATGCCCAGCAGATCATCGCCTGCCTGCGTGCGGGCAAGCATGTGTTCTGCGAAAAACCGCTGGCCTTGAATGTGGAAGATTGTCAGAAGGTGGAGGCTGTGGCTGCCGAATATCCTCAGCTCAAGGCCATGGTGGGTTTTGTGCGCCGCTTTGATGCCAGCTATCAGGATGCAGAGGAAAAACTGCAACAGGGACTGGTAGGCCAGCCCTATCTGTTGCGCTCGCAAACCTGTGACCTGAACGACGAAAACGGCTTTTTCGTCAAGTTTGCCCCCAGCAGCGGCGGCATTTTCATGGATTGCAGCATTCACGATATCGACCTGGCGCGCTGGCTGCTGGGCTCGCCCCAACCGCTACGCGTCTGGGCCACTGGCACCAATGCCTTGCACCCGGCACTGGCCGACTGCGGCGATGTGGACAATGGCATGGCCATGCTGGAGTTTGCCGATGGCAAGCTGGCCTGTTTCTATGCTTCGCGCACCCAGGCGCATGGCCACGAAACCCTGACCGAAATCTTTGCCACTGCCGGGCGCTTGACTGTCGGTGCCAACCCGCGCGCCAACCGGGTGGACATCAGCGATGCCCATGGCGTGCGCAATGAATGCGTGCAGGACTTCTACCAGCGCTTTGCCGAGGCCTTTGTCAGCGAAGCCCAGCACTTTGTCGATGCCGTGCTGCACGATCAGCCCTTGGCACTGAGCCTGGCCGATGCCACCGAAGCCACCCGCATTGGCCTGGCCATCACCCAGGCCCTGCGCAGCAAGCAGGTAGTGGAGCTGTAAACCGACACGCGCTGAATGGCTGCAGATGATCGCCGCCTCTCGCTTTCTGAAAGGAAAGCGAGGCTCCCTTTCTGGGAAAAGACGGGGAGATTGGGAATAGATTGTCAGCAGCCTGAGCCCTTGCTTCACAGCAAGGGCTTTTTGTTTCCATCAGTTGGCCCGCACAGGCCGGGACTCAGGGCCGCATGCTGCCCTGCTCCACCAGCCGCTCATGCCAGGACAATGCCTCACCCAGCAGATGCGGGGTGTGCTTGCCCTTGCTGTCACGGCAGGCGCGGTCGAAGTAATCCTGCAACAGCGGGCGGTAGTCCGGGTGGGCGCAATTGGCTATTACCGTGCGGGCGCGCTGTTTGGGCGACAGGCCGCGCAAATCGGCCAGGCCCTGCTCGGTAACGATGATGCAGACGTCGTGCTCAGTGTGGTCGACATGGCTGACCATGGGCACGATGCAGGAAATCGCGCCGTTTTTGGCGGTGCTTGGGGTGACAAAGCAGGACAGGAAGCCGTTACGGGCAAAGTCACCCGAGCCGCCAATGCCGTTGATGATGGACGTGCCGGCCACATGGGTGGAGTTGACGTTGCCGTACAGGTCGGCTTCCACCATGCCATTGATGCCGATACAGCCCAGACGGCGAACCAGTTCGGCATGGTTGGAGATTTCCTGCGGCCGCAGCACGATGCGTTCACGGTAATGGTCGATATTGCGGGCAAACTCCTGCACGCCTTCCGGGCTGAGTGACAAGGCGGTGGCCGAGGCCATGCGGATGGTGTCGGTGCGGATCAAATCCAGCATGCCGTCCTGAATCACCTCGGTAAAGGCGGTCAGATTGGTGAAACCACCATCACGCAAGCCGCCCAGCACCGCATTGGCGATATTGCCGACGCCGGATTGCAGCGGCAGCAGGTTCTCCGGCAAACGGCCCATCCTGATTTCATGCTTGAGGAATTCCACCAGATGCCCGGCAATGCGCTGGCTGGTTTCGTCCGGCGGGGTAAAGCGGCCCAGACGGTCTGGCGCATGGGTTTGCACCACCGCCACCACCTTGGCCGGGTCCACCCGTAAATACGGCTCGCCAATGCGGTCGCCCGCCTGTGTCAGCGGAATCGGCTGGCGGTTGGGCGGCAGTGCCGTACCGTAATAGATGTCATGCATGCCATCCAGACCCAGCGGCTGGGTGCTGTTGACTTCCAGAATCACCTTGTCGGCCAGGTCCAGCCAGGTCTTGTTATTACCGATGGAGGTGGACGGAATCAGCCGGCCATCCGGCAGGATGCCCGCCACTTCCACCACCGCCAGGTCGATCTTGCCCAGAAAGCCGAACCAGGTGTATTGCGCCACCTGGCCCAGATGCACATCCATATAGTCGATTTCGCCACGGTTGATGCGTGCGCGCAGCTCCGGGTCTGACTGGTAAGGCAGGCGAAAATCAATGCCACCGGCCTTGGCCAGCGCGCCATCCAGCTCCGGCGCGGTGGAGGCCCCGGTGAGCACACGCAGGGCGAACTTCTCGCCGCGTCCCTGCGCTGCTTCAATACGGCCAGCCAGCGCCAGCGGCACTGCCTTGGGGTAGCCCGAGCCGGTAAACCCGCTCATGCCCACGGTCATGCCCGGCTGGATGTGTGTGGCGGCCTCCTCAGCCGACATGATTTTTCCTGCCAGACCGGCATGGTGAATGCGTTGTTCCACTTGTTGTTCCCTTGCAATTTCCGGCCTGTTGCGGCCTGGTGTTTTATCGAGCGTCGTGCCGTTCTGAAGTGCCGGCTTGTTACTGGCTGCCAACTTTGTCTTACGTTCACGTCAGCTAGCCAAGCCTGCTACTTAAGCAGCTTCAACCGGATTGCGGAGAACTAATCAGGCAAAACATGACCTGAATCAAAACCTGTTTGACCAAAGCTGATATAGGGTAGCCCTTGATTTTTCGCTCAACAAAAATGCCATTTGAATTTTTATTCATAAAATATGATTTAATTGGCATATTTAGTTTCCCCATTCTCCCTGTAGTGCCAAACCGGCAAACATTGCGGCAACAGCCCACGCGCATCCTTCTTGTTCTGTATCAAATTTGCATCAAATATCCATATTTGACCGCCAGGCCAGTTAATTCGACCGCGAGTACTGGATTTAAGGGTTAAACATTGTTAGCTTCTACTGGTTTTGGTAATTCAACCAAATACCATGTCAGCATCCCAAGCATCCAGAAAGTCCGTCCCCACCGATACCGATAAGGACCCGCGCACCCGGCTGATTGAAGCCGCCTTGGAAGTCCTGCTTCATGACGGTATCATGGGATTCAGCCAAAGCAAGGTTGCGCGCCAGGCCGGGCTGCGGCAAAGCCATCTGACTTATTACTTTCCCACCCGCAACGATTTATTAACCGTGGTGGTGGAACACGGCTGTCAATTGGTGATCAATGCTCAGGACTGCAGCGAACCTGCCGCCTTGGGCAGCCTGGAGGATTTCCGGCTGCGGATGTGCAACAACGTATGTGACACCCGCATTGCCCGCCTGATGGTGGCGGTTACCGTGGCAGCAGAAACCGACCCGCGGCTCAAGCAGTGGATCAGCGATTTTGACCGCCGCATGTTGAACAACAAGAAAGAAGCATTCCAGCAATACGGCATCACCTGCAGTACCGATGAACTGGCGCTGTTCCACAGCACCATTGCCGGCATCGCGCTACGCAACCTGAACAGTTGCACCCCGGAAGATCATGCCGAAGCCCGGCATCGCTTTTTGCTGGCCTTTGACCGGCTGGTCCTTGCGTCACATCCGACACAAAGATCAGAAAAATCCCAGGAATCAACTCGCCCATAAGGCAGGACAATGCCAACACCCTTTGCAAGGGATCGGCATGAAATGTAACAGGAGCATCATGATGCATCCCACCCCCTCTCCCGGCCGACAAGCACATAGCCGGACCCTGATCGCGCAACGCGCCTTGCTGCCCCTGTTGCTGGGTCTTGGCCTGAGCGGCTGCACGCTGACGCCGCCCGCACGGGCACCGCAGATGGTTGACAGCCAGATGCAAAACTACGGCAGCAAACTGGCTGACCAGCAAACGGCAGCCAGCCCCACCGGCATCGGCAATAGCGGCATTTCGCAGCACCTGGCCTATGGCCAGCAGCTGCCTGCCGAGTGGTGGCAGCTGTTCCGCTCCCCGGCACTGGACAAACTGGTGCGCGAAGCGCTGCAGAACAACCCCAGTCTGGGCGCTGCGCGCGCAGCGCTGAAGCAGGCGGAGGAAAACTACAATGCGGCGGCTGGTTCGCTGCAATATCCTTCGGTCAGCGGTCAATTGGGTGGCAGCCGGCAACATCAGCTGTTATCAGGCAGCACGCCATCCACCTACAACGTGCTGAGCGCCGGTCTGAACGTGTCTTATTCGCTGGACCTGTTCGGCGCCAATCGCCAGCAATTGCTGGGCCTGATGGCGGCGACCGATTATCAGCGCTACCAGCTGGAAGCCACTTACCAGACCCTGATCTTCAACGTGGTGACCACTGCCATTCAGGAAGCTTCGCAACGTGCCCAGCTGCAAGCGACGCAGGAGATGCTCGCCGCCAGCGAACAACAACTGCGCATTGTGGAAAATCAGGCGGCACTGGGTGGCGTGGCCCGCAGCAACGTGCTGTCGCAAGCCACACTGGTGGCTCAAACCCGCGCGCAGCTCTCTCCGCTGGAAAAGGCACTGGACCTCACCCGCCACCAGCTGGCGGTATATGTCGGCAAATTCCCGTCTGAACAGGGTCTGCCGGAATTCAGCCTGGACAGCCTGCAACTGCCCGCCGAATTACCCGTCTCCCTGCCATCCGAACTGGTACGCCAGCGTCCGGACATCCGTGCCAGCGAGGCCTTGCTGCAACAGGCCGGCGCGGCAGTTGGTGTAGCCACGGCCAACCAGTATCCACAAATCAACCTGACCGGCAGCTTCACCCGCGAGCGCTTGTTTGTTGGCCCGGCCACCACCGGGCTTAGCCTGTGGAGCATCGGTGCCGGTGTCACCCAGTCCCTGTTTGACGGTGGTTCCTTGCGCGCCAAGAAACGTGCTGCGGATGCCGCATTCGAACAGGCGCAGGCCCAGTACCGGGATACCGTGCTCAAGGGCTTCCAGAACGTGGCCGACAGCCTGCGGGCCGTCAGCGCCGATGCCAGCACCCTGCAAGCCCAGACCGAAGCCGAAGCCCGTGCACGCGAAACCCTGCAGCTGACGGAAAAGCGCTTCCGGCTGGGTGCAGTCAGCCAGCTGGCACTGCTGGATGCCCAGCGCACCTGGCAGCAGGCCCGTATCAGCCTGATCAGCGCCAGCGCCAGCCGGCATGCCGATTCCGCCGCGCTATTCCTGGCACTTGGCGGTGGCTGGTGGAACCGCAATGGCAACGATGGCAATGCAGAGCAGTCCGCCCAGGCCCGTCCCTGAGCCCGGCACACAAACAACACGCAATCTAGAGAGATAAAAGGAAAGCAATATGACCAAGCGAATGTTCATCATGCTGGGAGGCATAGTGCTGCTGGTAGTGGTGCTGGGGCTGGGCTTCTTCATGCATATCCGCAGCCTGATGGCTGCCGCACCCAAGCCGACGCCGCAGGTTGTCAGCACCATCATCGCGCACACCAGCCAATGGCAACCGCAACTCAAATCCGTCGGCACGCTCAGCGCCGAACATGGCGTGGATATCAGCAGCGAAGTGGCCGGCCAGGTGCGCAGCGTCCATTTCCAGTCAGGGCAGGACGTGAAGGCCGGTGATGTGCTGGTACAGCTGAACGCCGATGCTGACGTGGCCCAGTTGCATGCACTGGAAGCGGCAGCCGAACTGGCCGCCATCACGCTGAAGCGGGACCAGGCGCAACTGGCGGTGCAGGGTGTTTCCCAGTCTCAGGTGGACAACGATGCTGCCGATCTGAAAAGCAAAAAGGCGCAAGTGGCACAGCAGGCTGCGCTGGTGGCCAAGAAAACCATCCGCGCTCCGTTTGCCGGACGGGTGGGCATCACCAGCGTCAATCCGGGCCAGTACCTGAATGCCGGTGACAAGATTGTCACCCTGCAACAGATCGACCCTATCCATATCGACTTCAACCTGCCGCAAAGCCAGCTTTCTGCCGTTCACACTGGCCAGAAAGTGGTGGTTCAGACCGACGGCACCGCTGACAAGCAGTTTGTCGGCAGCGTAAACGCCATCAACCCCAAGGTCGATCCCAACACCCGCAACGTGCAGGTGCAGGCCTTGATTGCCAACCCGGGCCGCAAGCTGCTACCCGGCATGTTTGCCAATGCCAGCCTGGACACCGGCAAGCAAATGCCTTACCTCACCCTGCCGCAGACAGCAATTACCTATAACGCCTACGGCTCCACCGTATTCGTGGTGGTACCGGCCGGCAAGGATGCTTCAGCTGCAGGTGGCAATCTGGTGGCCAAGCAGGTATTCGTGCAGACCGGGCCGACCCGTGGCGACCAGGTGGCCATTCTCAGCGGCGTGAAGGAAGGGGATCAGGTTGTCACTTCCGGTCAGGTCAAACTGAAAAACGGTATTGCCGTGGCCGTCAACAACAGCGTACAGCCGGCCAACAACCCCAACCCGACTCCGCAGGAACAGTAAGGGCGCGCCATGAACTTTACCGATATCTTCATCCGGAGACCGGTGCTGGCCACCACCATCAGCTTGCTGCTGGTGGTGCTGGGCTTGCGCTCGCTGTTTGGCCTGCCAGTCAACCAGTACCCGCAAACCCAGAATGCCGTGGTCACCATTTCCACCACCTATTACGGTGCGGATGCCAAAACCATTGCGGGCTTCATCACCCAGCCGCTGGAAGGGGCCATTGCCCAGGCACAGGGCATTGACTACATGTCCTCCACCAGCAATAGCGGGGTGTCCACCATCACCGCCAACCTGCGGCTGAACTACGATGCCAACCGGGCGCTGACCGAAATCAACACCCAGGTCAACTCGGTGAAAAACCAGCTGCCAGCGCAGGCGCAGCAGCCGGTGCTCACCGTACAGACCGGCCAGACCACGGACGCCATGTATCTTGGCTTTTACAGCAAGACGCTGGCCAACAACTCGGTAACGGACTTTCTGAACCGGGTGGTCAAGCCCAAGCTGGACGCCATTCCGGGGGTGCAGACAGCCGAGTTGCTGGGTGCGCGCCAGTTCGCCCTGCGGGCCTGGCTGGATGCCAACAAGATGGCTGCCCACGGCGTGACTGCCACCGACGTGAGTAATGCGCTGGCCAGTAACAACGTGCTGGCTGCCGTAGGCAAGAGCAAGGGGCAGATGGTCAGCATTCCGCTGACTGCGGCGACTGATCTGCACAGCGTGGAAGAGTTCAAGAAGCTGGCCATCAAGCAGAATGGTGATGCCATTGTGCGGCTGGAGGACATTGCCACCGTCACCCTGGGCTCGGAAAACTACGACTTCAACGTGGCTTTCAGTGGAGAACGCTCGGTGTTCATCGGCATCAAGGTGGCACCGGAAGCCAACATCCTGGACGTTGCCAAGACGGTACGTGAAGCCTTCCCGGCCATCCAGAAGCAACTGCCCTCCGGCCTTACCGGGCAAATCGTGTATGACTCCACCGACTTCATCAACACCTCCATTCATGAAGTGGTGAAGACCCTGCTCGAAGCGCTGGTCATCGTGACCGTGGTGATCTTCCTGTTCCTCGGCAGCTTCCGTGCCGTGCTGGTGCCGGTGATTGCCATGCCGCTGTCGCTGATCGGCACCTTCTTCATGATGTTGCTACTAGGCTACTCCATCAACCTGCTTACCCTGCTGGCACTGGTGCTGGCCATTGGCCTGGTGGTGGACGACGCCATCATCGTGGTGGAAAACGTCGACCGCCACATGAAGGAAGGCAAGTCGCCGTTTGAAGCCTCCATCATCGCGGCACGCGAACTGGGCAGCCCGATTCTGGCCATGACCGTGGTGCTGGTGGCCGTGTATGTGCCCATCGGCTTCCAGGGTGGCCTGACCGGTGCGCTGTTTACCGAGTTTGCCTTTACCCTGGCCTCTGCCGTTACAGTGTCCGGCGTGGTGGCTCTCACCCTGTCACCCATGATGTGCTCGCGCTTCTTCCGCCCCGAGCAGGATGAAGGCCGCCTGGTCAAAGCCATCGACCACACCTTCGAGAAGGTGCAGAAGGGCTATCGTCGTCTGCTGCACAGCCTGCTGGAAACCTGGCAGGTACTGGTGGTGATGGCCGTCATCATGCTGGCGCTGCTGGGTCTGATGACCAAGATGTCGCAGTCCGAACTGGCACCGGAAGAAGACCAGGGCATCGTGCTGGGCCAGATTGTCGGCTCGCCCACTGCCACGGCAGACCAGATGCTGACCTACGCCCAGCAAATGTTTGCCATCAGCAAGGCCACCCCGGAATACGAGCAGATGTTCCAGATTACCGGCACGCCGACTGTCAATGCCGGTATTGGCGGCATTCTGCTCAAGCCGTGGGAAGACCGGACGCGCAGTGCCAAGGAAATCCAGCAGGATCTGCAAAACCGCTGGAACAAGATTGCCGGTGCACGGGTAGCGGCCTTCCAGTTCCCACCACTGCCGGGCTCATCCGGCTTGCCGGTCCAGTTTGTCATCAAGACCACCGAGCCGTTTGAAAACCTGAATGAAGTGGCACAGCAACTGCTGGACAAGGCACGCAGCTCCGGCAAGTTTTACTTTGCCGACGTGGACCTGAAAATCGACGCACCGCAAAGCACCGTTGTGATAGACCGGGACAAAGCCACCGCCATGGGCATGACCCAGCAAGATGTCGCCAATGCCATGAGCGCAGCCATGGGCGGCGGCTATGTCAACTACTTCTCCATTGACGGCCGCTCCTACAAGGTCATCCCGCAATTGCTGCAAAAGGACAGACAAAATCCGGCGCAGCTGCTGGACTACCAGGTACGCACACCCAATTCCGGTTTGATTGCCCTGTCCACCATCGCCAAACTGAAGACCGAAGTGGTGCCGGAATCGATTACCCGCTTCCAGCAACAGAATTCGGCCACCCTGTCCGGTGTATCCGGCCAGGCACAAGGCGAAGTGCTCAAATACCTGGAAGACACGCTGAAGGAAATTGCACCCAGCGGTTATACCGTGGATTACGCAGGCCCTTCACGCCAGTTCAGCCAGGAATCCGGTGGCTTTGCCCTCACCATGCTGTTTGCCGTCATCATCGTGTTCCTCACCCTGGCCGCGCTGTTTGAAAGCTTCCGCGACCCTGTGGTGATTCTGGTCTCGGTACCGCTGGCATTGTTTGGGGCGATGATCTTCATCTTCCTGGGCTTCTCCTCCATCAACATCTATACCGAGGTGGGCCTGGTAACACTGATGGGCCTGATCAGCAAGCACGGCATCCTGATCGTGGAAGTCGCCAACGACCTGCGCAGCAAGGGTGCCAGCAAGCTGGACGCCATCGTCGGTGCGGCAGAAATCCGGCTGCGCCCCATCCTGATGACCACCGCCGCCATGGTTTTTGGCGTCATCCCGCTGGTGATTGCCTCTGGTGCCGGTGCCGCTGGTCGCCATGCAATGGGGCTGGTGATTTTCACCGGTCTGTCCATCGGCACCTTGTTCACCTTGTTCGTGGTACCTGCCATGTATATGGCACTGGCGTCAGAACACGGCAACAAGGAAGCAAAGGACCAAACCAGCACATCAGCAGCAGATATCGCCTGATACCCTGTCGATGTACACAGAAAGCCCGCCATGTGCGGGCTTTTTTCATACCGGTATCGCGGAAAGTGAAGCTTTATTGACCTAGGCAAAATGAATGTCCGGAACCATGAACTATTATCCAGACATCCGCAGCAACGGAACCGGCCATGCTGCACATGGCGTCCTGCGCATATCTTGCGCGCCGACCAACGATGCCTCACCGGGTATCAGGTTCTGCTTGCTGTCATTCCATCATTGCAAGACATCCCCCAACAGGAGATAACCAAATGGATAAAGCAATCAAGGCAGCCATGGAAGGCCTGCTGCGTGTTGCCACCGGCGAAACCCCGCATATCCGTCGTGCCAACTGCCCGGAAAACGGATCTGACGATCGTCAGGTCGACTGCCCGGCCTGCCAGGCCATTGAGCGGGCGGAAAAGCTGTTGCACCCGCAATGGGCCGACAAAGCGCAGATCCTGGAAACAGTGATTCGCCGACTGGATATCGGCTAAACCGGGTGCGCTGTACAATCAGCGACCCAATCGCATTGGCCAGGCTGGAATACAGCTGCAAGCAAACGCACAAAAAATGACAAACTGGAGCCACCCACCTCGCAAGAGAGCGGTGGCTCTTTGTATTTCCCACCCCTCGCCCCATTCCTGGAAGAATGGAAACAATCGACCTCCGGCAGGAACCAGTCAAACTGAATATCCGCCCCCCACAGCCTTGCCCTGGCGGCTTCATTTCCGGTCAGACCAAAACAAAAAGGCCTCACAGTATTTCTACTGTAAGGCCTTGATGTGAATGGTGCCGGTAAGAGGAGTCGAACCCCCGACCTTCGCATTACGAATACGAAGTTTAATGTATTGATTGGTATGGATCCATAGTTACCAATCTACTCAAATCATTGGTTTTACAGAGTTTTATAAAATCAATACATATTTTTTGTTTGATCTACTACCCTTTACATTGACCAAATTTGGTTACATAGTGGTTACATGAAATTGTAGAGGGGTTTTGAAGCATGGCAAAGGTTAGCTTCACTGCAGGTAGAGTCGATGGCTACAAATGTGAAGATGGAAAAGCACAGACTTTTCTTTGGGATGCAAAAACACCCGGTCTCGCATTACGTGCCACCAAGGCAGGAGCAAAGTCATACATCTTCCAGGGTAAGCTGCACGGCTCAACCATACGAATCACCATTGGTGACCCAAGAAGTTGGACAATTGACCAGGCACAAGCCCGAGCCCGTGACCTGCAAACACAGATTGACAAAGGGTTGGATCCACGCGAATTCGAAGCTGCACAGAAAGCTGCTCTCGAAGAACGACAAGTAATCAAGCAACGTGCTGAGTGGACTGTCCTCGATGCGTGGAACGACTACTTAGAAGTACTTCGCACCACAATCTCTCCTAAAACCAAGAAACCACGCTCTGCCCGTTACATCGAAGACCACGTTAATCTCGCTGCTCAAGGTGGGGACAAAGCCAAGCGGGGAAACAAGATCAAAGGCAGAGGGCCGCTCTGGCCCTTGATGACAATGCGTCTTGTAGATCTAACATCTCAGTCAATTGCGGACTGGCTTGGAGAAGAGATAAAACGAGGCCCAACAAATGCAGCCCATGCGTTTGCGCTACTGAAGGCTTTCACACGATGGTGCACTAACAACGAACAGTTAGCACAACTAGTAGTGAGCGACCCATGCAACTCCGTCAAAGTAACGAACCTGCTGCCGAAAGCCAAAGCCAAAGATGACTGCCTTCAACGCGAACAGTTAGCAGCTTGGTTCAGCGCAGTTCTTTCCATACAAAACCCGGTTATAAGCACTTACCTGCAAGGACTGCTCATCACGGGTGCCCGACGAGAAGAATTAGCAGCACTACGCTGGGAGCATGTTGACCTACGATGGCGGAGCCTTACCATCAACGACAAAGTAGAGGGGACTGGTGGAAGAACAATCCCACTAACGCCCTACTTTGCCGAGCTGCTGCATGGGCTTAAAGCCTTGAATGAAACACCTCCGGGAAAAAAGAAGCTTCAACAGCTAGAGCTGCGGGGGAAAACTTGGGAGCCCTCTCCATGGGTCTTTTACAGCAAGACCTCCGCAGATGGAAAAATTGTTGAGCCACGAATTGCACATAATGAAGCCATCCAGGCTGCAGAGTTACCTCACATCACCCTGCATGGGCTGAGACGATCGTTCGGGACACTCGCGGAATGGGTTGAAGTTCCTGTCGGTGTTGTAGCCCAGATCCAAGGCCACAAGCCGTCCGCTATTGCAGAAAAGCATTACCGGCGCAGGCCATTGGACTTGCTACGCATGTGGCACGACAAGATCGAAACTTGGATGCTTGAACAAGCAGGCATCCCGTTCCAATCCGCAATGGACTAAAGCTGTACCATTTCCAAATGGTGCTTTGTATTTACTAGCAAATTGCCACACTTTTCTTACAGATATTTACCTCGCAGCATTACAATCTTCTTGGCATATACCTAACTACTGACGGCGAACGCAATGTGCGCCGTCAGTAGCACTGGTGGTAATGAACAAGAGGATTAACTCATGCAAAACACATCCCCTACAGATCAGATCACCGCAAGTCTGCAGCTCCGCAAAACCATACAGAAATACTTGGATATGCAAAGCTGGACTCCCGTCATGGGAGCCATGCTCCTTGCAGGAATCCACCCTCCCAGCGATTGCGAAGCCATCCCTACGGCAGGTGGTACGAGTCTTGATGGGAACCCCATTATCGGAAGTGGAAACACTCCGTTTTATGAGGCTGGCATGATTTTGCAGCAGTGGAATGATTGGTGCGAAGATGAGGACAGCTTCCCATCTCACGTGGTCCCTCTCGATTTCATCAACTGGTGTATCGAAGACGAGATCCAGGAACGCTACGCCGTTTCCAGTCCATTCATGTGGATCAGTATTTTCAAAAATGTCCTGGGTAACAATACGGGGCCACTTTCCTTTGAAGTTGCAGCATACACAGAAAAAGCCATAGAGCCTCTTCAAACTGTGCTAAGCAAGCTTGATGAAATCAACCAACATTTACAGAAAAAAAACCGTCGGCACTCCTCTGCATTAGTCAGAATAACTACAAGCACTGAAAGTGAAAGACTAGTTGTCAATCCTCATCGCCAACACCTGACAACTGAAGAATTTGCAATGGCATTAGATGTACAACCACAAACAATATACAAACGGTTCTCAGAGGAAGGCCATTATTTTGGTGTAATACCAAATAAACTTCCCAATAGAAGACTTGCCTGGCCACTAGATGCCGCAAAGCAAGTCATGTCAAAAAGTAAGAAGTAATATTTCAAAATACCATAACTATTAAAATAAAACCAACCAGATAAGTCATAAAAATGCAAAACACACCAAATGATAAACTAGAAAATAGTGAGATAAATACAAGTGTTGATTCGATTTTTTCAACACAACCACAAGGTGATTCGCCGCCATTTGAAAAAACAGAATATGAATTTAAACAAAAAATAATTAATTTCCCTTCATACATCCCGCCAGGTGATTTCCCCTGGCAGGAGCTTCCTGAAACAATTAAAGGTGCAGTTGTTGAAATATGCCAAAATGATTCTTTAGCTGTACCACTTGCAGTTCAAGCAACCTTATCGGCAGTTTCACTAGCATGTCAGGATCTAATTCTTGTAGATCGAGGAATTGGGGAGCCATCACCATGCTCACTTTTTATGTTAGCCGTAGCAGAGTCTGGATCTAGAAAAACAACAGCAGACAAGATTATCACCAAGCCTCTAGAAGAATACGACAAAGAAAGAAAACATGAATTTAATGAAATATCCATTACATATAAAAATGATTTAAAGAAATATAAAAACAAAGAAAATGTGTTGACAAAAATATTTGAAAGCTGGCTAAAGAAAAAGCACGGTGATCACGAAGAAAACATTGATTACATAAATGAAAAAATAAATGAAATTGAAAATGAACTAACCGAAATAAGATTAACAACAGCCACATTAATACAACCAAAACTTAGACGTGTATTATACTCAAGCATTTCAATTAAGGATCTTGAAGGAAATCTATGTAAAAATTGGCCCTCCGCAGGTCTAATATCAAACGAAGCAGCGGACATTTTAAACTCAAGAAGCGAATCTGATATGGCTCGTTTGGATCGTTTATGGGATGGACAAAGTATTGATGTAATAGGTAAGACAAAAAATGAAAGTTACTTTGTTAGCGACCCACGTCTAACCTTATCCCTCATGATTCAGCCAACCGTGTTTGAGCGCTTCATAGAGCGGAAAGGTGATATTGCCAGAGGTATTGGATTTTTCCCAAGAACACTGATTTCACAGCCTGAAACTTTATATGGGCAGCGCACCATAAATGAATCTACCACTCGAGCCACAGAGTGGATTGAAAAATTTAATGCTAGAGTCCTTCAACTACTTAACTATAACCACGCGGATATTAATAACAGGAAAAGCAAAAGAATTGTTCTTTCATTCTCCCCATCTGCGCGACTTATCTGGAAAGAGGATCATAATGCAAAAGAACTAATGACTATAGATGGTGGGCCATATTCCGATGAAAGAGAATTCATTAATAGATATTCTGAGCACGTAGCACGCATTGCTGCCCTTTTTCATTTCTTCGAGAATGGAATTGTGCAGGATGATCAATACCCTACCAATTACAAAAAAGACGAAATATCAGAAAGTACAGTCAAAAGTGCAATAAAAATTGCAGAGTGGTATTTGAATGAATACAGTCAAGTATTTAATCCAGAGAAATCAATATCTACTGCAGGTAAATACGTTTTTGAAATGATATTAAGATATTTTTCCACCACATACGGAGTAAAACCATCTGAAGTTGTGAAGCTACCATACTCTGATCTTGAAAAGGGCATTAAAGAAAATGATTTACGTCTACGATGTTCACGCTACGGCTTAAAAAGCAATACATTAAGATTTAAGCAAGTGCTCGAGTGGATGGATGCAAAAAAAATGATCACCAGAACATCAAAAAATTTAAACAGCGCAAAAATAAAGACTGCAGTAGTAACTGTGAATCCATACGGACTAAATCAGTATCATAAATTTTATGGTACTGATTATTAGACGCCTCATAAATAGCTAAAAAAATATATGACGGTCTGCAATTTAGCTACGTTACGATTATCCATCTATCACCTGGAGTGGAAAATGTGATTTCTGACAATCACTAATAAACTGATGCTTATGAAAATAAAATTAAAACATAATAGATACCCCACTACAGTTGAAAATGAGACTGAAATTAACGAATAGAGGAGACCAGCTAAGCACATTTTTAACTGCTCTGCGCCGCCAACTACTGATTAAGCAACGACTGGCGTGACTGCCACCAAAGACCTCTGCGTAGAAGCTCCATTCAGAGGACCCATAGCCCATACAGAGCTGAAACTATATATTTTTTTCAAATAGATCATTGAAATGTGCTTTTTTAACTTCTAAAAGGTGAAAAAAGCTGTTTTTTTGTACGCTTACTACTTTTTTAGAGCACGCCACTCGGTTTTTTCCGAGCATATCCTTGTGCACTTCCCCTTCTGCGCCCAAGCACTCTTTGCTTAGCAAGGCCTGCCATCACCCACAGCGGTATGAAAACTCTGTTGATTATTGACTGTGGTAATACCTAACATATGGGCAAAGCTTGGTGGAACGCCATCTGGCATGTACTAGATTGAGCAGCCTGCCATTTGATTTTTTGGTATGGTCAATGAAGATGCCATCACATGACGAACAACTCGGGGTAAAATCAATCCTGAAAATAAGTCTGTATATCGAGCGTGTGCAATTTTCATAGGAAAATATTGGAAAAATACCCAGACATGCCCATTACAACAGCCGATATCCATCACTGATAATTTGGGTTCTATTTATCATTAGCTTGTATCTACATTATCCTTATCAAGCAAAGCAATACAAACGTAGAGTATTTTTTTACACATAATCACTCATGGTTTGACTATAAACCACTGAGGCTTTTCCCCATGCTAAACATTCAGCATCTTTATCAGTTCAGCCAACCAACACCTGACTTCAGCATCTACTCTAGCGCAGTAACTTACCTAGACTCTGTCATTGAGAACGGACCATCAGACCTACTGTTTATCAGGGTAGACCTTGGGATAAGGCAAGAGTATCAATCTCAAACACACGTCTTCCAGATAAAAGATATGTTTGACAGGTTAAACGCCAACAGAAGGTGTAAGCCAAGCATTTTCAGGCACTATGTTGGCATGATCTGGGCTTTAGAATGGACACCGGAAAAATCTTACCACTACCATTGCCTATTCATTTTTGATGCCAAGAAGGTTCAGAATGATATCGAATTGGCTAATCAGATCGGCTATTACTGGATGAATGAAATTACAGGTGGCTTAGGCAGCTTCTGGAATTCAAACGTGCATGCACAGGAATTCCAGCAATGTGGGATCGGAAGGATCAAACACTGGGAACTTGGTAAGAGACACAACTTGATGACACGGGTGGTGTCATACATTGCTAAACCTGATTGCATGGTAAGAGGTGCCATTCAAAGAGATGCAGCAACACTAGGCAATGTTGACTGGGCATACAAAATGAGGACATTTGGCACTAGTAATATAGTAAAGGAAAGGGAAAACACTGTGGGGAGACCAAGAAAGACTGTGACCAACGAATTTGGTTTCTGAGGCTAAAGTTACACATGGCAATAAATTAAAGTTGTCATGGTTTGACTTTTTACAAAATAAGGAATTAAATTAAGCTTTAACTCAACACGAAGATGACCATGGAATTGCAAACTAAGAGTTTTACTGAACTGCAGGACCTGCTGAAGGTCGTTGATGCTGAAATTAGCCGTCGTGAAACAGAAGAGAAGGCTAATGCCAAGAAGCAGATCCTGGAACTGGCTAAGTCGTATGGCCTGAGCCTTGATGATGTGCTCAGTAAAGCTACCGCTACTGTGCGTAAGCCAGTTGAAGCCAAGTATAAGAACCCTAATGATGAGACCCAGACCTGGACGGGTCGTGGCCGTAAGCCTGCCTGGGTACAGGCTCAGCTGGATGAGGGTTTTAGCCTGGAAGACCTGGCTATCTGATCTGACTAAGTTCGGGCATAGAAAAGGCGCTACACATGTAGCGCTTTTCTTATTTTCTAGCCATGATCAACTCGACTTGTGAATATATCTTGTGTTGTCCTTTATTCTTCAACTCAGTTCACAGTGGCGCGATGCCAAACTTGCCTTTGACGAGAGCAAGACGTGGCTTGATGTACTCCAGCATTACTCTTCCCAAGCTGACAAACGGGATAGATTCCTTGAGCCGATCAGCAAGCGGAGACAGACCCTTTTCGTGGCGATGTGGATCACCGTCGCCATCTATGGGGTCTTGGCTTTAGCAACTTGGGATCTTCCCTTCATCGTTGAACTGCTACTCGCACAGTAATGCGATATGTATTAAGCCTCATGATGCCCCTTTCCGTGGCGTACCGCTGACACTAGCAGAGTGCACATATCTGGAGGACACAATGGAGAACCATAAAATCGAAAATCTCCATCCAGATCTGCAGCCGATTTGACGGCCGTTCATGCAGTGCTCCGAGGCCGCCGGGCTAGAGTCCTGACCATGGTAGTAAGCCGACACTCGGTGCCTGTGACAGAAAAATGGCAGATATGAGGTTCAGAGTAGATGCTTATGACGGATGGGCGCAGGTCGCTTTGGGCGAGAACTAGTCATCCACAATAGATTCAACTTTGAAGCTATGTGCTGCTCAAAATGTGGTAGACGTCGTGAGATTCGAAAGCGAGGTTGGATGCACTGCACACAAATGAGACCAACCGCCTCATTGCCGGAACGCCCTGATCGCCGTAGGTACCTTAGAACCCAATACACAACAATGGCTGAGGTACCGACAAGTCCGTCATGGTTCTATACGCTGGGATGTATCGAAAACATCAAGGACGCGCCATGAGTGCATTTCAACCCAAAACTCCCCAGCAAATCTGCGAAAACCTTCTTCTGGAGGGGAAGCGCTATAACATCGAGCATCGCATCCTGCCTAGTGAAAACGCTGTTGCGGATCGACTGTTGAGTCGTGGAAACGAGCTGCGTGATTCCTATGAAGAATTGCACGACAAGCTCCATGCACGTCTGCCAGCACTCCAGGCTTTTCTTGGCTTGGTGTTGAGTACTGCTGCGTTCTGGAATCCGGAGAAGATGCAGGAAGCTCGCGCCGCGCGCAGCGATCTTGCCGACCTCAATCAGCAGATTGCAAGGAAGGCGGCCGAACTGGCGACACTGCTGGAGCAGCGCTCCGATCTGCACAACACGTCAGGCTTTAGTAGTAACACCCACTACCACGTTTGCGGCGTGATCGAGGCGGCGTCCCAGCACCACGCTCTGTTCCAGTCCTATGTCCAAGAAAAGCTGGACGCCCTTTGTGGTCAGTTCGATCTGAAATACTGGCCCTCTTTGGGCGAGTTCTTGCAGGAACTGGCCTCCGACGCGGAAAAGGCCGTGATGGAGGCAACAGACCCGTTGACGGCCGCCGCCACAGCGGCGACGCGTCCGTCTAAGGCAGACTTCTTCAAAGCGTTGTTCGCCGCCATCGAGGAGAACAGTGCGGAGAACTACGGTCAGTTGCCAAGAGGTCTCAAACTTTCAGATAGGACACTGGCCTCGCTGGCAAACTGCGCCTTAGACCTCGGCCCCGACGATATGGTCGACGACGCGTACATGAAGCGACTCCGCCAGCGCGAACGCAACGGATCCAAGTAACGGCGACGTCCACCCGATCAAAAAGGCCTGTTTACAGGCAGTGCAGATGAATTGCTAGGAGATAGGGATTAAGAAGTGGCCGTTCCGGGTTTTCAATCAGCCCCTGTGATGGGAATAGTCGATTTCCACCACAGGGAACGGGGCATCATCAGCCAGATCGACGGCAGTTCGGCCAAGCGGACGATCGAGCGATCGTTGAAAAATGGCCGCTTTCCAATTGAAAGTGGCCACAAATGTATCTAGTAAACTGGGGGCTATTCATGGGTATCTTCGGTCATGGTGAATGTCTTTCAATGTCGGGACGCACAACAGTGAACGGCCCCGTCACTACCGGGACGGGGCCGTTGCGCGGTGGGTATGGGAAGGGACTGGGAAGGTCAGCGGTTGAGCCGGATACGCAGCTCAACGTCAATGCGCCTGGGAAGTGACAGGGCGATGTACTTGGTGATGGTAGTGTTCAGCATGTCGATTTTCTCGTGGCAGAAAGCAAAAAGCCAAAGACCCGTGAAAGGCCTTCGGCGGATTGGTCTGGAACCACAGGACAAATATCTGCCCTCGGGGTGGGCAGTTTCGGTTGGGACGACTTGGCGAACGTGTTACACCAGTAATGGCTTACACACTCTCTGCCTGCAAGGCATCAAGAAGCGTGTCCTTGCTTTCCGCTTCAAATGAATCTCGCTTGATTTGCAATTTCTCTAAGAGATATTGCTGAGCCAACTCAAGGTCATCGAGCAATGTGTACCAGTTGAGTACGTATCGTTTTACCTTTCCGTCATCACTAACCAGCCCAGGATGCCCTTTCCCTCGATGGGAATTAAGTCGGCTTGGGATTTCAATGTCTTCAGAGGATATCTTACGCCCCACCAGTATAAGATCAAAATGAATGGACTCGCTTGAGTATGCAGGGTGCTTGCTGATGATTGCAGCATAGTCGTCCAACTGACGAAGGTGCTTTACATTCAAAGAAACACTGGGGCGCTTGATTTCAATGATTGTGCATTTGAATATCTTTCGACCCGTATCGTCGATATGTGGTCGCTTGCGAGCTAGAAAAAGATCGGTTTGACGTTGCACACCCGCCACTTCCACTGACTCCGACGGGTCAAAGTCATCAGAATCCAAGCCATCAATACCCTTCATCCGAGCACTACTAGGTGGACTTCCGCTTTGGCCGACCAACTGACGATGTATCAGCCTGGCCGACAGAAGTTCGACCAAAACCGCAGTCTTCGACAGCAACCACACCACACAAGCCAGAAATTCAGCACCTAGCAAAGATTGGTGGCTTTCAGGCTTGTATGCGCAGTGGAACAAAGAGCGGAAACGGAGCTATGAACTAGATCCAGATTGCCCAAATTTGCTTACACAGTGGTTACACGGCGAGAAAAATAAAAAAGGGTTACAGGAATATTCACTGTAACCCTTTGATTTATATGGTGCCGGTAAGAGGAGTCGAACCCCCGACCTTCGCATTACGAATGCGCTGCTCTACCAACTGAGCTATACCGGCTTACCAACTTGGTAAAAAAGCCTTGAGTCTCTGTTAAGAAATTCAAGGCTTTTTCGAATCTGGTCGGAGTGAGAGGATTCGAACCTCCGGCCTCTACGTCCCGAACGTAGCGCTCTACCAGGCTAAGCTACACTCCGATATGTGTCCCGCATTTATTTCTGCGAGAGAAGCAATTTAACTGTTTTCCAGTCTTTTTGCAACATTTTTTTCAGAAATCTGGTCGGAGTGAGAGGATTCGAACCTCCGGCCTCTACGTCCCGAACGTAGCGCTCTACCAGGCTAAGCTACACTCCGCTTCCATTTTTCTGTCCTCTTAATGTCTGCTTTTTGACCTGTTTCCGGGTTACAATCAGCGACATCAGAGGACGCGCATTATGGAACATTTATGTGGTTTAAGCAACTATCTTTTTATCGATTGAATCAGGAATCCCTGCACGAAACCGGCAAACTGGTGCAAGCACTGGAAAAGACCCCGTTCCAGCATTGTGGTGGTCTGGACTGGTTCAGCGAGGGCTGGGTCGCCGCGGCCTCACATCTGGACAGCCCGGTCTACCAGGCACGCGACTGTCAGTTACTGTCACTGAAGCGCGAAGACAAAGTACTGCCGGCAGGCGTCATCCGCGACTTTGTCGAACTGAAAGTCCAGGAAATTGAAGACAAGGAGTTGCGCAAGGTTGGCCGCAAGGAAAAGCTGGCGCTCAAAGAACAAGTAACCGATGACCTGCTGCCACGTGCTTTCGTACGCACACACCGTACCACTGCTTATCTGGACTGCCGCCGTGGCTGGCTGATGGTGGATTCTGGCACTGCCAGCAAGGCTGAAGCACTGGTTTCCAAACTGCGTGAGGCCCTGCCCCCCTTCCCTGCCGCCCTGCCACGCACCAAGCTGGCACCGCACACGGCAATGACAGATTGGCTGGCTGCCGGTGAGGCTCCGTATGGTTTCGAGCTGGATGCTGATTGCGAACTGAAAGATGGCAGTGAAAATGGTGCTGTCATCCGCTGTACCAGGATGGATCTGACATCCGATGAAATTCGTCAGCATATTGCAACCGGCAAGCAAGTCACTCGCATTGGCCTGATCTGGCAGGAAAAAGTGCGTTTCATGCTGACCGATACCTTGCAATTGAAGCGGATCCAGTTCCTGGACGTTCTGCAGGAAGAAGCCAGTCAAGCCGGCGACGACAGGGAAAGCCTGTTTGAAGCAACCTTTACCTTGATGAGCGAAGAACTGGGCGAGCTGGTTGAGGCATTGATTGAAGCACTGGGTGGACTGGATGACAGCCAGGCCACATTGACACCACAAACCGGAGCAAGCGCACCAGCCAACAGTACGGTTGCTGCACAGGTAACTGCTGCCAGCCCTGACGATTTGCCCTGGGACTGAATCGCCTGTTCACCACGATCCACTCAAGAGCCTGCGGGCTCTTTTTTTTTGATAGCCCTAAACTAACAATCGATTTACAACAATCAATTTAACAAAACTATTGCCATCACAGATACTGCATCCATGCCAAGAGCAACACGGTTGTCAGCAAAAGTTTGTACCAGCCATTTTGTGGATGCGTTTAGCTAAGAATATTCCTATTACTTTTTAAGAAGCATCCCAGTCATAAAGAACAGGCGATGCAGTACAAATACATCAAGCAATCCAGTACACAGGGAGTGCCTCATGCAAAACCAACAAACATGGCAGGAAGTGTTGCTCGACATATTGGCTGCTTTTTCAGGTTTGCAGTGACCAAACTGGAAAACAACTTCCAGACCATTCCCAAGGCAGACGAGCACATGGCGTGATGCCTGCACTGGGGAGCAAGTAGATCGACTCAGGCGAGCGAGCAAAACTCGCAATACTCACAGCGTTAGAGAACAGGAGCAAGTGATGGCACATACAACAGGTTCCGCAGGTAAATGTCCGGTCATGCACGGTGGCATGACACAGTCCAGCATGTCGAACACTGACTGGTGGCCCAAGTCGCTCAATCTGGACATCCTCCACCAGCACGACAGCAAGACCGACCCGATGGGAGCTGACTTCAACTACCGTGAAGAAGTCAAAAAGCTCGATGTTGAAACGCTCAAGCAAGATCTGAAAGCCTTGATGACCGACAGCCAGGAATGGTGGCCGGCCGACTGGGGGCATTATGGCGGACTGATGATCCGCATGGCCTGGCACGCAGCCGGCAGCTATCGCATTGCCGATGGTCGTGGTGGCGCAGGTACCGGCAACCAGCGTTTTGCCCCGCTGAACTCCTGGCCTGACAATGGCAACCTGGACAAGGCACGCCGCCTCTTGTGGCCGATCAAGAAAAAATACGGCAACAAGATCAGTTGGGCAGACCTGATGATTCTGGCTGGCAATATGGCTTATGAATCGATGGGCCTGAAGACCTTCGGCTTTTCATTTGGCCGCGAAGACATCTGGCATCCGGAAAAAGACATCTACTGGGGTTCGGAAAAGCAGTGGCTGGCACCCAGCGGTAGTGAAGGAAGCCGTTACTCCGGCGTCCGCACGCTGGAAAACCCGCTGGCAGCCGTGATGATGGGCCTGATCTACGTCAACCCGGAAGGGGTGGACGGCCAGCCAGACCCGCAAAAAACTGCATACGACATCCGCGAAACCTTTGCCCGCATGGCAATGAATGATGAAGAAACGGTTGCACTGACCGCTGGCGGTCATACCGTGGGCAAGACCCACGGCAACGGTGACGCAGCGCAGCTGGGACCGGCTCCCGAAGGCGCGCCGCTGGAAGAACAAGGACTGGGCTGGATCAATCACCACAGCCGTGGCATTGGCCGCAATGCTGTCACCAGCGGCATCGAAGGTGCCTGGACCACTCACCCCACCCAATGGGATAACGGCTACTTCGACATGCTGCTGGGTCATGAATGGACGCTGACCAAGAGCCCGGCCGGTGCCTGGCAATGGATTCCGATCAACATCAAGGAAGAAGACAAGCCGGTTGATGTGGAAGACCCGAGCATCCGCTGCATGCCGATCATGACCGATGCCGACATGGCCATGAAAGTAGACCCGGTATATCGCGAGATCCTCGAACGTTTCCATAAGGATCCGGCACACTTCTCCGAGGTGTTCGCCCGTGCCTGGTTCAAGCTGACCCACCGCGACATCGGCCCGAAAACCCGCTACATCGGCCCGGACGTGCCGCAGGAAGAGCTGATCTGGCAAGACCCGGTACCGGCAGGCCGCCGCGACTATGATGTCGATGCCGTCAAGGCCAGGATTGCCGCCAGTGGCCTGAGCGTGGCCGAGCTGGTCAGCACCGCCTGGGATAGCGCCCGCACCTTCCGTGGTTCGGACAAGCGCGGTGGTGCCAATGGTGCACGCATCCGTCTGGCTCCGCAAAAGGATTGGGAAGGCAATGAACCAGCCCGCCTGGCCAAGGTACTGACTGTACTGGAAGGTATTGCAAGCGAGTTTTCCATCAGCATTGCAGATGTGATCGTGCTGGGTGGCAATGTCGGTATCGAGCAGGCCGCACGTGCGGCAGGCCATGCCCTGACGCTGCCGTTTGCACCGGGTCGTGGCGATGCCACTGCCGAGCAGACCGATGCCGAATCGTTTGCCGTACTGGAACCGCTGGCAGATGGCTTCCGTAACTGGCAAAAGCAGGATTACATTGTCAGCGCCGAAGAACTGCTGCTGGACCGCGCTCAGCTGATGCGTCTGACTGCCAATGAAATGACCGTTCTGATTGGTGGCCTGCGCGTTCTGGATACCAACCATGCCGGCAGCAAGCACGGCGTATTCACCGATAAACCGGGCCAGTTGACCAATGACTTCTTTGTCAACCTGACGGACATGGCTTACACCTGGAAGCCGGCTGGGCAGAATCTGTACGAAATTCGCGAGCGTCGCAGCGGTGCGCTGAAATGGACGGCAACGCGGGTTGATCTGGTGTTTGGCTCCAATTCGATTCTGCGTGCCTATGCCGAGGTGTACGCCCAGGATGACAATCAGGAAAAATTCATCAAGGACTTTGCTGCCGCCTGGACCAAGGTAATGAACGCGGATCGTTTTGATCTGAGCTAATCAGCCTCACGACAGGCAGGACTTGCCTGCTTGCCCACAGCGGTATCGCCATCACCGGCGGTACCGCTTTTTCATTTGCTGCTGCGCACTATTGCTTGCAAGGCCATGCCTGCGCTCACCCTGGCGATAACAGCAGCAGCCTATCCAGGACAGGTTGTAATTTAAAATAGCAATTGAAATTTAGATATTATAAATTTTACTTGCGAATAATTATCATTAAAATACAAATACCAACTACCACAGGAGAGTGTCATGCCCCAAGACAAACACAACTACCGCAAACCTGCCGCCAGATGGCACCAGATTCGTGTGATTGCCGGATTACTGATTGTTTGCAGTGGCTGGGGCTGGATGATCGAGTCTGCGCTGCATGAACAAGAGAAAGTGGCCGGCTCGTTTACCCAGCAGCAGACGGGTTAGCCGTAATGCTTTATTGTCTTGCCAGCCTCAGCAGCATTATTATTTCTTATTAGTAAATAATATAATGAAGAAATAGCCATTTTTTTAACATGGAAATCGCTTTAAGCTGTTCACATGGCAATTAGCACAGGCATGACAATCATGAGCACCCGACAAGCAGCACTGTTCATTTCACATGGCGCCCCTACCCTGCCGCTGGAAGACAGCCCCACACGCCACTTTCTGACCCGGCTGGGTGAAACGCTCCCGCGCCCCCGAGCCATTGTGGTGGTTTCCGCGCACTGGGAAACCCATATTCCCACCGTCAACCTGGCCGCCAAGCCTGAGACCATGTATGACTTCGGTGGCTTCCCTGCGGCACTGTATACATTGCGCTATCCGGCAAGTACCGACCTCGGCTTGGCCGCAGATGTGGTAGACCGTCTGCGCAACGCCGGTCTCAAAGTGGGCACCACCGACCAGCGCGCACTGGACCATGGCATGTGGACACCGCTGATGCTGATGTACCCGGCAGCAGATATCCCGCTGGTGATGGTGTCCCTGCCGCATAACGCAAGCGGGGAGACCTATTTCCAGATGGGGCGTGCGCTACGGGACCTGCGCGATGACAATGTACTTATCATCGGTTCTGGCAGCTATACCCACAATCTGTGGCAACTGAGCCGCGATGGCAGTGCGCCACAAGCCTGGGCCGAAGCTTTTGCCAAATGGATGGACCAGGCATTGCTGGAAAACCGTCAGCAGGACATTCTCAACTGGAAACAGAAGGCCCCGCTGGCAAGGGAAAACCACCCTACCGACGAACACTTCAATCCTCTGCTGGTGATGATGGGTGCCGCCTCTGACAATACCGCACCGGTAAAACTGCACGACGACTGGCGCATGGGCTCACTGTCCATGGCGTGCTGGCAATTTGACTGAGCAGGCAGCAGGCCCCTGACCATGGGGCCTGTACCGTAAACCGGCTGTCACAGGGTTTTCAGCTTGCCACGGAAGTCAGCCAGGCACTGATAGCCTTTTGCTTCCATCAGCATGGCCAGCTCCTGCAGGATGCGGGCAAAAGCCCCCTCCCCCTCCTCATAAAGGCAGGTACCAATCTGCACCGCAGTCGCGCCGGCCAGGATATGCATGAACGCCTCCCGGCCACTGCTGATGCCACCGCAGCCCACCACATGCTTGCCCGGCAAGCGCCGGACAAACTCGCGCACATTGGCCAGTGCCGTCGGTAATACATAAGCCCCGCCCAGCCCGCCCAGCCCATCCTTGGGCTTGATCACCACGCACTCATGCTCCGGGTCAATCACTAGTCCATTACCAATCGAATTGATGCAGGTGACAAAGCGCAAACGCGGAAAGGTATTGAGTACCGTAGCCATCTGGTCAAAATGTACCGGGTCGAAATAGGGCGGCAATTTGACTCCGAACACACCGGGATAGACATCGCTCATGGCCTGCAAGCTTGCCAGACAGGCCGCCGGATCGTAGCCCAGCTGTGGCTTGCCAGGAAGGTTGGGACAGGACAGATTGACTTCCGGGATACAGGGGAGGCCCTGCTCGGCCAGGCTGGCCAGCATCTGCAGATTGTCTTGCAGGCTCATGCCAGACAAGGACAGGAACAGGGGTTTTCCCGCTTGATGCGGGTAGCCACGCGCATAGTCCAGATAGTAGTCAAACCCGGCATTGGGCAAGCCCATCGAGTTGATACTGCCCAGCGGCGTTGCGCAGTAGCGCGGTTCCGGATTGCCGTCTCTAGGCTGCAAGGTACAGCTCTTGGTGATGACGGCACCGGCAGCCGAATGACGGACTTGCTCCAGTTCTTCCACCGAGCGGCACATTACACCGGAAGCATTGTACAGAGGGTTGGTCATGGTCAGACCAAGCCAGGAAACAGAAAGGTCTAGCTGCATGATCGCTCGCCTCACCATCAAAATGCGCAGTCTGAGCGCCGCCGGCAAAGCGGGTACTGCGCCACGTCAAGCGCAATGAAAAACGGCCGTCAGGCGGCCGTTTTCTGACAAGACAGGGCGCATCAGCGCAAGGCGTGCACCCCTTGGTAGAAGACAAAAGCGATGACCCAGGCCAGCAACACCGACCAGACCACCGACAACGCAGTGAATGCGCGGCTTTTCGATTCACGACGAATGGCCGCTACCGTGGACAGGCAAGGCACATAAATCAGGGTGAAGATCAGAAAACTCATGGCCGAAGCCCAATCCAGATGGTGCAGCAAAGCTGCGCCAAGGCCGGCTTCCGGCACGCCGTAAATGACTGCCAGACCGCCGAGCAGAATTTCCTTGGCCACAAAGCCCACCAGCAGGGCAACGGCCAGTTCGTGGCGGATGCCAATCGGGTCGAGTACCGGAGCCATCACACTGCCCAACATATCCGCCAGTGTCTTGTCATGACCCGCCGGGATATGGGACACCAGCCATACCAGCACCACCCCCATCAGGATGAAGCTGGAGGCCAGCTCAAGAAAGGCGCGCACTTCACCCGTCGCCCGGATCAGCATATGACGCAGGCCGGGCAGGCGGTAAGGCGGCAGCTCCAGCAAAAATGCTTCATTGCCGCGATAACGATGCTTGAACACCCAGGCAGTGAAAATGGCGACGGCAAAACTCAGCAGGTACAGCAGCAGCAGCACCCAGGGCGCCTGCTGTGGCCGGAACAGGATGCCGGAAAAGAACACCACCACCTGCAAGCGGGCCGAACACAGGGAAAAAGGAATGATCAACATGGTGAGCAAGCGCTGTTTGCGTTCGCGCATCACCCGCGTCCCCAGAATGGCGGGGACATTGCAGCCAAAGCCCATCAGTTGCATCACGAAGCCGCGTCCATCCAGCCCCAGCCGTGCCATGAAGGCATCAGTCAGATAAGCCGCCCGTGCCAGATAGCCGCTATCTTCCACCATGGCCATCAGGATGAAAAACACGAACAGAATGGGCGCAAAGGTCAGAACGGTGGATACCCCCTGCCAGATACCATCCAGCAGCAGGCTTTGCACAATGGCCGGCAATGGTGCAAGCCAGTGCCCCAGCGCAGCTTCCTTGAACCAATCCAGCCCGGAGCCAACCAGGTCCTGCAGCGGAGTGCCAATCTGGTAGGTCAGGTTGAACAACAAGGCCATGAAACCGAAAAACAGCGGCAAACCCAGCCATGGATGCATCAGCCAGGCATCAACCTTTTCGGTCTGGCCCACCGGCAACACCGGCGGCAAGCTCCATACTCCCTGCAAGCGCGCATGCGCCAGTGCAATGGCCTCTTGTGTTTCCGGTACCTTGTCCAGCTGGGCATGCACGGCGGGCTCTGTGCCAGAGGCCTGCCTGTTCAGCATGTCCATCAGTCGCGGCCAGCCTTCCATGCGCTTGGCGGAAACTAGCGCCACCGGAACACCCAGCTTGTGCTGCAAGGCATCAACATCCAGTTTGATCCCCATCAGCCTGGCCTCATCCGCCATGTTCAATACCACCACAGCGGGCAAACCACTGGCCAGTATCTGCATCGCCAGCGGTAGCTGACGGTCCAGCTGCGCGGCATTCAGCACCAGCACCACGGCATCGAATGCCGTACTCATCAGCACATCACGAACCACGGCTTCGTCGTCGGTATAACCGGTCAGGTCGTTGACGCCGGGCAAATCCACCAGCTCCACCATGCTGCCACCCAGCAACACACGCGCACTGGTCAGGTCCACCGTCAGTCCCGGCCAGTTACCTACCCGCTGTGACATGCCGGTGAGACGATTGAACAAGGTCGACTTGCCGGTATTGGGCAGACCAATCAGGGCAAAACGCTTCATTCTGCCACCTTGACCTGAATGAAACGTGCCAGGCTGCGCCGCAGCAAGAACCGCGTGCAGCCTACTTCCAATACCAGAGGCCCGCCGAACGGTGCGCGGCGCGACAAACTGAACCGACTGCCCGGAATCAAGCCGAATGCGGCAACACGGCGAAATGCCTCATCAGACAGTTCAAGACTGTCCACCACCCCTTTACACCCCAGCGGAAACTTGTCGAGTGACACCATGTGCAGCCCAATAACGCGAATAATTTGCATTATTGTACGCAATAATCCCTCCATCCTGTAAGGCTTTGCACGGCAGGATGATGCCAACCCTTGAGCCATATCAATCGGCTCAGGCCGGGTAACAGACGGCGCAGGTAAATCCGGTCGCAAATGTGGCCCTGATGCGGCATAGCGTTTAGAATCTGGCTCATCTCCAATTTCCGTAACGGACCCCCGACCATGAGCATCAAATCCGACAAGTGGATCCGCCGTATGGCGCAGGATCACAACATGATCGAGCCGTTTGAGTACAACCAGATCAAGAACGTCAATGGCGAGAAGGTGATTTCCTTCGGCACCTCCAGCTATGGCTACGATATTCGCTGTGCCGATGAATTCAAGGTTTTCACCAATATCAACAGCACCATTGTCGACCCGAAGAACTTCGACCCCGATTCTTTTGTTGAAGTCTCTGGCAAAGGCTATTGCATCATTCCGCCCAATAGCTTTGCGCTGGCACGCACGGTAGAGTACTTCCGCATTCCGCGTTCGGTGTTGACGGTTTGCCTGGGAAAATCGACTTATGCGCGCTGTGGCATCATCGTTAACGTCACCCCTTTCGAACCGGAATGGGAAGGCTATGTCACGCTGGAGTTTTCCAATACCACCCCGTTGCCAGCCAAAATCTATGCCAATGAAGGCGTGGCGCAGGTGCTGTTTTTCGAGTCCGACGAAGTGTGTGATGTGTCCTATGCCGACCGTGCAGGCAAATACATGGGCCAGGTTGGCGTTACCCTGCCACGCCCCTGAATACACATGGCCAGCCCGGCCAGCAGCAAAGACAAGGACAGCGATCGTTGTCCTTTTTTGTTTGATGTGTAATCAAAAGCCGCTCGCATTATTGCCACCTTGTTCTAGGATGAACTGTACGAAATAGTTTTCCATGCAAGTCAATCAGCCTTTCTTACAGTTTCTTCTTGGGGTGTCGCGGTTCCCCCTTGCCGTAACGCCCCTTTTTTTGTGCTGACGAAATTACATTTGCATATTGATTGAAAAATAAAATTTCATTGGATTTTAAATGACAATGCAGATGACACTTTGAAAACCGCTATCAGGCCAAAACAGAACAGGGCCAGCACATGCTGACCCCGATCCGTACCCGCACCCCACAAACCCGCCGCAGACTAAATCACTTCACTGGCTTTCTGACAGGGATCTGCCATCAAGACCCTGGCAGCTTCAGCCAGGGCGTCCAGATCCTCATCCAGATGTTCCTGCAAGTCCATCAAGGCCGCCCGTAGCACCACGGCCGCCAGCTCCGACTGTTTACCACTGACACTGAACACATGCGACAGTACCCGCAATTCACGACAGCTGTTCAGATCCAGTGGAATTTCCAGCGTACGCACTGCATCGACATGAATGACTTCATCAGCCACCATTCCCTTGCTGCGACAGCTTTCCAGCTCGCCCAGCAAGTCCTTCAGAGCCAGTCCCATCACACTCTCCTTTCAGCTTCCATTTAACGTTAGCTCCGGATAGAACACCGACCAAGAACAGGCAACCAACATATTGACTTGAAACAAGATATTCACGTTTCCGGACCAGGCGGATAGCGCTGAAAATCATCATGCACAATGCAAAAATGGCTGCCCTATCACCATAGGACAGCCATTCTCAAATACCAGCGACAACATTGAGGACAGCAACAAAACCATGTGTCGCATCCCAGCCCTCATCACCTCAAGCACGCGATTGAAGCAAGG
Source organism: Aquitalea pelogenes (assembly GCF_041914625.1). Lineage (NCBI taxonomy): Bacteria > Pseudomonadati > Pseudomonadota > Betaproteobacteria > Neisseriales > Chromobacteriaceae > Aquitalea > Aquitalea pelogenes. The sequence continues at coordinate 71,962 of NZ_JAYSDA010000020.1, forward strand.
GACCAAGAAATCAGCCTTCTTCGGCATCTCCATCTACATAAAACCAGTGGCCATCTTCCTTGCGGAAGCGGCTGATTTCATGCAGTCGTTGCGCCCGGCCATTTACTTTGTAGCGTGCAACAAACTCAACCACCCCTGCCTCATCATCCTTGCCACCGGCCTGGGTACTGAGTACATCCAGAGACATCCATTTGACAAAGCGTTCTTCGCGCGACAAATCCAGATCAGCCGGACGTGTGGAGGCGTGCCAGCTGGCCAGGAGATAGTCCGCATTGTTCATGGTGTACGCAGCATAACGCGAGCGCATCAGGCTTTCGGCGTCGGGAGCAGATTCTCCACCATTGATATAACGGCCGCAGCAGTCCTGAAAGGAAGCAGGCAGCCCGCAAGGACAGCCTGTGGATTGTTTTTTCTTGCTCATTGTTTCAATTAGCCCAGGGCGGGCAATCCGTAGAGTTTCAACAGAAAATTGGTAAAAACAGGTTGTGGCGGCTTTGGCTGCATTTTGGGCCAGCGCCGTAGCCACTCCCGCAGACGCATTTCCATCCGAGACTGCGACTCTTCCTGAGAAAGCTGACCGGCATCACGCTGAACGGCCAGATAGCGGTACATGGCAAAACAGTTGTCATCAACCTGATTGGCGCCCACCAGCCGCAAGCGATAGGCATTGAGCTGGTCGGCAGCGGCAACACGAGTCATGCCGCCATTTTTGACCTTGTCCGCCAAACGATTGGCCTCTTTCAACAGCAAATCCACCTTGCTATCCGCCGGACTGGTGGTCACGGGAGGACGAGCGGGATGAATGCCACCGTTTTGTGGTGCAGCAGGCTGTTGCAACAAGCTGCATGCGCTGAGTGACAAGGACAGCACCGCGAGTTGCAGTGAGGTCTTATGGATGAAAATCATGGCGGTAGTGTAGCGGATGTCAGGCAATCTTGGACAAAATCCACCATCACACAGTTCGGCAAGCAGCGAAAATGACAAAACCGACTGGCTGGGAATGCACAGTCGGTTTTGCCCGGTGGGCCTGAACAACAATCAGCTTCAGGCCAGATGCTCAAACAGCGGCGTCGACAGATAGCGCTCGCCAAACGAAGGAATCACCACCACGATCAACTTGCCTGCATTCTCAGGGCGCTTGGCCAGTTCAATGGCAGACCACACCGCCGCACCAGAAGAAATACCGACCAGCACACCTTCTTGCGTGGCAACGGCACGCGCCGTCGCAAATGCATCGTCGTTTTTAACGCGAATGATTTCATCATATACGCCGGTACTCAGGATAGGCGGTACGAAGCCGGCACCAATACCCTGGATGGGGTGCGGTCCCTTCGGACCACCAGACAGCACCGGCGAAGCATCCGGTTCTACCGCCACAATTTGCACCCCAGGTTTGCGGGATTTCAGCACCTCGCCAACCCCGGTAATGGTGCCACCGGTACCCACACCGGCAACAAAAATGTCCACCTGGCCATCGGTATCGCGCCAGATTTCCTCTGCCGTGGTGTTGCGATGCACTTCAGGGTTGGCTGCATTTTCGAACTGCTGCGGCATGAACCAGGTGTCCGGGTTTTCTTCCACCAGCTGGCGCGCCTTGGCAATTGCACCACCCATGCCATCCGGGCCCGGAGTCAGAATCAGTTCTGCGCCATATGCCTTCAGCAATTGCCGACGTTCGCGGCTCATGGTTTCCGGCATGGTAATCACCAGCTTGTAGCCACGTGCGGCACAAACCATCGCCAGACCGATGCCGGTATTGCCAGATGTTGGCTCCACGATGGTGGTATGCGGCCCGATCTTGCCTTCTTTTTCGGCAGCATCGATCATGGCAACGGCAATACGGTCTTTCACACTGTGCGCCGGGTTGAAAAACTCCAGCTTGGCCACCACGGTGGCAACGCACCCTTCGGTCACACGGTTCAGCTTGACCAGCGGTGTATTGCCGATCAGATCGGTTACGGTATTGGCGATACGCATTGTCTTATTCTCCCGGGCAACAATAAATCGGAATTTAATATCCCATATAATATATGAGCCTGCCTGAAAACCTAATAGTGTTTGCTTCTATTGAATGAACCAACAAATCCGGGTCCTACCATGCCTATCCAGGAAAACCTGATACCCCTGCACGGCTGGCGCCGCAAGCTTTACATCATCATCTTCGAGGCCGATACCCGGGCTGGCCGCATGTTTGACCTGGGGCTGATCGTACTCATCCTGCTGTCCCTGCTCACCGTGGTGCTGGAAAGTGTGGCCAGTATCCGCCAAAGCTGGGGAACACAACTGAAGTGGCTGGACTGGTTGTTCACCATCGTGTTTACCGCCGAATATCTGCTCCGGCTGGTATGTGTACACAAGCCACTGCGTTATGCGCGCAGCTTTTTCGGTGTGGTGGACCTGCTCTCCATCCTGCCGCTCTACCTGGGCCTGTTCATTCCGGAGAGCCGTTTTTTGGCCGACGTCCGGGTTTTGCGCCTGCTGCGCATGTTCCGCATTCTCAAACTCACGCGCTACATGGGTGAGGCGCGCGAGCTCAAACGCGCCATGCTGGCCAGCCGCCGCAAGATTCTGGTATTCCTGATGAGTGTCATCGCCCTGGTCATCATCCTGGGCACGCTGATGTACGTTATAGAAGGAGAAGCCAACGGCTTTACCAGCATCCCCATCGGGATTTACTGGGCAATTGTCACCCTCACCACCGTCGGTTTTGGCGACATCACCCCCAAAACCCCACTGGGACAGGCATTGGCCAGCATTGTCATGATTACCGGCTATGGGATCATTGCGGTGCCCACCGGCATTGTGACGGCAGAAATTGCCCGTGGCAGCAGCAGTACGCCGGCAGACAAGCAATCAGCCACCAGGCTGTGTCCACATTGCTTTACCGAAGGGCACGACTGGGATGCCCGCTTTTGCAAGCATTGTGGCGGCAAACTGCCACGACCGGCCAATCACACAGTCAGCTGAACATCACCGGGCATTTGGCAGGGAACGCGCGGCCAGAATGGTCCGCGCCAACTGTTCGGCCTGCTGGGTAAGCAAATGTGCAGCTTCTTGCATCGCCACATCCAGGACCATCGGGCGATTGCAAAGCGAATAGCAGCCATCAAATGCTGCTGCCAGCCTACCCGCATCATCCGCAATAATGGCACCAGACAGCAAACTGACAGGCACCCCTACCGACCGGGCCAGGGCCGCAACACAAGCCGGAGCCTTGCCGGACAGCGTCTGGCTGTCACTACGACCTTCCCCGGTCAGTACCCAGTCTGCCTCGGCCACCGCCTGTGCCAAACCAATATGGCTGGCCACCGCCTGAGCACCGGACACCATGCGCCCACCCAATAATTGCAGCGCATAACCCAAGCCACCGGCAGCGCCACTCCCGGGCAGATGACTGGCAGATTGCCCCATACCCGCATCCAGCTGCCGTGAGAAATGAGCAATCCCTGCGTCAAATCGTGCAATATCGGGCACTGCAACACCCTTTTGCGGACCGAATACCGCTGTCGCCCCCTGCTCTCCGGTCAAAGGATTTTCCACATCCGACCAGATTTCCAGCTTCACCTGTGCCGTCTTTCCGCGTAACGGCTCACACGCTAGTGTCTGAAAATCAAGCACATCCTGGAGGCTACCTTGCAGGCTTTCACCCTGCGCATTGCGCAGCTGCAAGCCCAGTGCAACCAGGCAGCCAGCTCCGCCATCATTGGTACTGGAACCACCCAATGCAACAGCGATCTCTCGATAGCCATCAGCAAGCAATGCCAGCAGCAGCTGCCCAACTCCGCGACTACTACGCTGCGTGACAGGCGTATCTCCGGCGTCTGGCAAACCGATGATGCGTGCCACTTCCAGCACCACCGTCCCATCGGGCAGCAACAGGCAGGACACTGACTGTTCCACCCCGCTTGCATTGCAAACGGAATACTCAAGCCACTGGCCTCCTACTGCCGCATGCAGGGCATCCAGTGTCCCCTCACCGCCATCAGCCATGGGACGCAAAACACATTCAGCAAGAGGATCTGCCCGTTCAATTCCGTGGCGCATGGCACTCGCCACGTCAGCCGCATCCAGCGACCCCTTGAAGGAGTCAGGTGCAAGTACCCAGCGCATAGCACACCCCCATGACAAAAACAGCCAACATAAATGCAAAACCCCTCGTTGCCAAGGCAAGGAGGGGTTTGAAAACAGGGCTACTTCGCTTATTCAGTAGCAGCCTGATCGTTCTGTACAGCTTCGACAGCCGGGGTTTCGGCAGCGGGCTTGGGTGCCGACATCAGCTGGGCGGCCTTTTTCTCTTCGGCGCTCACTTCACCAGCAGGCTTGCCGGCAAGGTCAAAACGCTTGCCACCACGCGCCAGCGACTTCACGTAACGCGGCTTTCTGCAATGATTTGCCACCACGCGGGAAATCAGGGTTGCATCGAATTGCGGCAGGGCGGCAATCAGGCTCTCATGGATGCCCAGAGCCAGCGGACGGAATTGACGGAACACTTCGAACTTGCTGTATACATGTTCCGCAATCATTTCAGTCTGTTTTTTCTTGGACAGACTCTGAACAGCGGACTTGAGAGCAGCACCCAGTGCCGTTTCGGTATTTGGCTTCATGAACTTCTATCTAGATCCAGTGATGCTTTTGTAATGACAGGCAAGCCTGCCAGACAGGGGGAACGGCCTCGAACCGTCACAATGCCAACTTGTCGTTTGATCCACGACACCGCAGCGTCCTGTATGGTAATGCAGCTTGCCAAGCCGTGCCAGCAAAAGGCGGGAACGAATAGCAGCAGGACAGATTTGCGTATCAGGCTGGCAACGGTGATGGTGCGCCCAGCCGGGGTCGAACCGGCACAACCGAAGTCGAGGGATTTTAAGTCCCTTGCGTCTACCAATTTCGCCATGGGCGCACCGAGACGCGGATTATGCCAGTACTTGGGCACTGCGTCATCTTTCTGACGTGCATTTTGCTGCCACCCGGCAGAGAAGATGCGCATGGCTTGCTGCCAGAGCATGCTTTGCGCGAAGATGCACGATTAGCATTTGGCATCAGCCCAATCATCCGGACAGGGGCTGAATCGCTGCTCACTCATTCAATAACAATCCGCTACAAAGGAAGTACCGTCTCATGTTCGAACATGTCGAAGCGTACCCAGGCGACCCCATTCTGACCCTGGTAGAAACATTTCATGCAGATCAACGTCCGCAGAAAGTGAACCTCGGCATCGGGCTTTATTATGATGAAGAAGGCCGTATCCCGCTGCTCTCTTCCGTGCAGAAAGCCGAAGCCGCGCGCGCTGCCAGCCCCTCTCCCCGCCCCTACCTGCCAATGGAAGGCGCAGCCAATTACCGTACAGCCGTTCAGCATTTATTGTTTGGCGCAGCCCACAAGGCTGTCACCGAAAAGCGCATCGCCACCATCCAGACCATTGGCGGCTCCGGCGCACTGAAGGTAGGCGCGGACTTCATCAAACGTTACTTTCCGCAAAGTGAAGCCTGGATCAGCAACCCCAGCTGGGATAACCACCGCGCCATCTTTGAAGGTGCGGGCATCAAAGTGCACGATTATCCCTACTACGACGCAGTCAGCGGCGGCCTGCTGTTTGAAGAAATGCTTGCCATCATCAAGCAATTACCAGCCCAGAGCGTCGTGCTGCTGCACCCCTGCTGCCACAACCCGACCGGCGTTGACTTGACCCCGGCGCAATGGGACATCCTGATTCCGCTACTCAAGACTGGCCAGTTGATTCCATTCCTGGACATTGCCTACCAGGGTTTTGGCCAGGGTCTCGACGAAGATGCTTATGCCATTCGCAGCATGGCCGATGCCGGCATCAGCTTCTTTGTCAGCAACTCCTTCTCCAAGAATCTGTCCTTTTATGGCGAACGTTGCGGTGGGCTCTCCATCGTCTGTCAGGATGCGGAAGAAGCCACACGCGTACTGGGCCAAATGAAGGCCACCGTGCGTCGCAACTACTCCAGCCCTCCGACGCATGGCGGTCAGATCACTGCAGCCGTCATGAATGACCCGGCTCTGTTTGCAGAATGGCAAGAAGAAGTTGCCCAAATGCGCGTCCGCATCAAGGCCATGCGCCAAAGCCTGTATCAAGTCCTGAGCGAGCGCGTGCCCGGTCGTGACTTCAGCTACTTCGTCACACAGCAAGGCATGTTCAGTTACACCGGTCTCACTCCTGAACAGGTTGACCGGCTGCGTGAAGAATTTGCAGTCTATCTGGTGCGTTCCGGCCGGATGTGCGTGGCGGGCTTGAATAGTCGCAATGTGAATTATGTTGCCGAAGCCATGGCTGCCGTGCTGAAAAACTGACTGTCATCACCCAGCAAAAAGCCCGGTCTTGTACCGGGCTTTTCTCTTTTCTGTAGATACTGTTATCAGCTGACCGTAATAGAAAACATAGTCCTGACCGGCCGCGACATCTCACTCTCTTTTGTGCAACTTCAACACCAAAGTCAGTTCACCTTCGCCATCATTCTGCGACTGGATATTCTTCAAGGTAATGCCACTAGGCAACAACACGCTGATACCGTGACCGATACCATATTTTGACAGCGACTTTTCCAGTCGCTTGGCCATGCTTTGCGCAGGCAGGCGGGCCTCGTCATCAAGGGCGAAGCCATAAGTTTCCGCAGCATCATCAAAAGCCTGGCTGACCTGCTCCTTGCCAACAAACTTTTCTGCAATCGAGCTGACCTGAGCTGCGGACATTTCTTCCTCGGTTTCGCATACCGCCAGAAACTCATCCTTGAAGCGGGCCTGTTCCAACGGGTCGGCAATCTCTTCAGACAGCTGCTCCACCACGCTGGCAACCATCCGGCTACTACTCGTAGCATCCGGAACCCGCATGGCCTTGAGAAAATCATCCAGCCAGAATTTTGCCTGCTGACCTCCACGGTCCACCGCATACACAAGAGGGCCGGACTCCAAAATCAAAGCCCCTTTGTCAATCAACCTGGGGTTGATACCGGATGCATGGCGGATGTCAAACACCTCACCAGCCTCAATAACAGAAAGGAAGTCATCACGCACTTCTGACTTGAACACCCCCAGACCACGCAGCTCACGCTCGCCATCCGACAAACCGGAAAACAGGATGACAAACAAGTCACCGGCACTAATGTTGGGATGCTGTGAACGTGCATACAGGTGCTTGGCAATGCGCTGTGACAGTGCAAGGAAATCGAGTTCGCCCCGGAAAAACTGGCGGGTGTAGTGATATATCTCGTTCAGATTGAGATCGGACTCATGAAAGAACTGATGCTTTTTCTTGTCCGACACCACTCCACGCAGATAGCCACTAAGGATCAGCGACGAGACACCATCATCAACATCAGAAGCACGCTCAGACAACTGAAGCGGCTCTCCTCGGGCCTGATTACCCACCCGATGCACTACCAAGCGCTCAACACGCGACTCGCCAATCAACATAATCTTTCCTGCCACGCCAATAAAAGTGAATTATTACCCTCGGCGAATTCTGTGACAAGAAATTGCCATATGACTTCATGAGATTATGACTAGTACCTAATGCAAATCATCATGACATATAACTTGCTTTTTACTATATAAATGACATTTAGCTAATCAAGCATTAGAAAATGTTATTAATTGGCCGCAAATTTAGAACAGCTTGATAGATAATTTGCAACCCACAGATGTTGGGAATTTTCCTAGACAATTCAGGGACTAGTCTTAATTACAGTCATCGTTGAGTTAGCGATAGTTACGTCACACAAGAACACTCTTGTTGACCAACAAACACTCGCCAAGGACTCATCATGAAAAAACTTCTGACTATCGCCAGCGCCCTCGCACTGGGTGGCTTCGCTACTCAAGCCTTCGCCTATGACGGCACCATCAATTTCACCGGCACCATTTCAAACGTAACCTGCACGCTTGCTGTGTCAGGCGCTACCCCAGGCACCATTACACTGCCGACGGTGACCCAATCAGCATTGAAAGCTGTTGGTGATACAGCTGGCACAACGCAATTCAGTATCAAACTGTCTGCCTGCACGGGTACACCATCACCGACACAGGCTGCTGCATGGTTTGAAGCAGGCCCTGAAGTCAATGCAGCAGGCCGCTTGCTGACTACCGTGGGCGGCACAGCAACAGATACCTTGAGTATCGGTCTCTACAACATGGGCAACCCAACCCCCATCGCCATTGGACAGGGCAGTGGCAGTATCGGCAGCGGCGGTTCCCCGTTCCCGATCACCAGTGGCAATGCAACGCTCAACTATCAAGCCAAATACTATGCTGAAAAAACAGGTGTTCCTGCAGGTGCAGTACTAGCCAAGGTGAACTACACCATTCAATACCAGTAAGCCTCAGATTCTGGGCGAATGTCAGCAGACACGCATGGCAATCAACATCAATATCTATTGATTGCCATGCTGTACCAAGGATAAACGATGAAAAGATATATCGTACTCGCAAGTACAGCTGCGATGGCTGTAATTGCTGCCGAGGCTTACGCATTTGACGGCACAATTAACTTCGCAGGAACTGTGTCCAACATAACCTGCACCATTGCTGCAGCAGGTGGTAACAATATTGGGACAGTGACACTTCCAACCGTAACACAGTCTGCACTAAAAGCAGTTGGAGATACTGCAGGTACAACTCAGTTCACCATCCAGTTGTCAGGATGCTCTGGCTCCCCGTCTCCCACCAAAGCCGCCGCATGGTTTGAAACTGGCAGCGAAGTGAATGACGCAGGGCGTCTCGTTGCTACCGTTGAAGGTACTACAACAAGTGCTTTAAGCATTGCACTATATAACATGGGAAGTCCAACTCCTATTGTGATTGGCCAAGGAGATGGAAGCCTGGGAAGCAGCGGCAGAGACTTTGACATTTCGGGATCAGGAACTACGCTGAAATACCAGGCAAAGTACTACGCAGAAACAACCGGCGTACCTCCTGGCAAAGTTCAGGCCAAGGTCAATTACACTATCCAATATCAATAAGTATTTCACACATTACAGATAGTTAACAAACAGAAAGGAGATGCACAGGTTATCTCCTTTTTTATTCCGGGGAAAATCAATGCCAATATTCAATAGACAGCACATTCTGTGCCTGACTGGATTTATCGCGCTCAATACTGCTAACGCTGATGTCTATATTAATGCCACTCGTGTCATTTACCCAGCAGAAAAGCGTGAAGTCACATTCACCGTAGGCAATGGGGCGAACACGAAATCACTCATTCAGACTTGGGTTGATGAAGGAAACCCCAAAGACACTCCAGACAACTCTAAAGCACCATTCATTCTCACCCCACCGCTGGCCGTCATAGGAGCACAAAAGACACAAAACATAAGAATGAGCTACAGCGGTGAGCAGGCTCTACCTAGCGACAGGGAATCGCTATTCTGGATTAATGTTCTGGAAGCACCAAAAAACACACAGGATCCAAATGAATTAAGAATTTCACTACGCACCAGAATAAAACTATTTTACAGGCCAAGCGGGCTAGAAATGAAACCAGAGGAAGCACCACAAAATATTTCCTGGAAAATAGATCACAGCAATGGCAAATGGCTACTATCAGCTCAAAATAACAGTCCATACTTTATCACATTAAGTCAAGCAAAAATAAAGATGTCACAATTCACAGGAATTACAAAGTTAACACCACAAAACTCAATGATTCCTCCACAACAGACAATACAGTTGCCATTGGTAGCCGATAACGCACCAACAGAACCTGGAATCAGATTCAGTATTATTAATGACTATGGCGGGACGAGCGACTACAGCTCTAACTTAAGCCCGCACTAAAATATTTTAAATTTAACCATAGCAAGCAAAAACATCATGACAACCATCACTGACTTCAAAAAAAATAAAATCAGTTTACTGGTTTTGTGTGCCTTGAGCATGCCTTACGACTATGCGATGGCTGGGGAAGAAAGCAAGGTTGCTCTATTTGATAAAAGCATGCTGTGGGGAAACTTAAAAGAGCTGGACATTTCCAAATATGAAGAAGGCAATGTAATACCGGATGGCACGTATAGCATTGATATTGTCTTCAATGATACCCTTAAAGGGAGATATGAACTTGCGGTAAAGAAAAATACCGATAGTAATCGTTCCATGCCGTGTATTTCTCGTAGCTTACTCATTACATTTGGTGTTAAAGAGGAAAGCCTGCCTGCGAAAACAGAAGACAGCGAATGCATCGATATCACCAAATACATACCAGATGCATTCTACGCATTCGATACAAACGATTTGTCATTACGAATTAGCGTTCCGCAGATCAATGTTAAGTATCAGCCTAGGGATTACTCGCCTCCGGAAAAGTGGGAAGCGGGCATTCCTGCATTTCTTCTTGACTACAATGGCAATACATATTTTTCCAAAAACAACAATAACACTATGGAAAACGCGTATTTGTCTACCAAATTAGGCTTCAATTTTGGTGAATGGCAGTTCAGAAACAGTACCACCATTAGTTGGGATAATAATAATGGCAGATCAGTCGTGCCAATGGAGAGCTACGTTAAAAAGGACATCGACTCATTACGGGCACAACTCATTCTAGGTGATAGTTTCACCGATGGTGATTTATTTGATTCTGTGTCATTACGCGGCCTACGTTTAGCCACTGATGACCGCATGAAACCTGTTTCTCAAACAGGCTATGCGCCTGTTGTCCGTGGCATTGCCAATAGTAATGCTGTTGTGACAATCAAACAGAATGGCTATGTCATCTCCGAAACAACCGTCGCACCTGGTGCATTTGAAATAAGTGACATTGCGCCGGGTTCATACAATGGTGACCTGGATGTGACTGTGACTGAAGCAGATGGGAAAAAGAGTACCTTCACCGTACCATTCTCTGCAGTTCCGCGCTCCATGCGGGAAGGTTCAGACCGCTTCAATTTCAATATCGGTAAAGTACGCAATTTGCTCAATACCAGCCCCATGCTTGGGCAGTTTACTTACCAGCGCGGTTTGAGTAATTTACTGACGGGTAATACCGGACTTACTCTTTCCGAAGGGTACACGGCCTTCCAGGCCGGTACAGTATTCAATACCAGCCTTGGTGCAATGGGTGTTGATGCCACTCATTCCAATACAAAAATCAACGACACGCTGCTCAAGGGACAGTCTTATCGATTCAGCTTTAACAAACTGTTTCTCAATACAGGTACTAACGTTACGCTTGCCGCTTATCGATATTCAACAAGTGGCTATTTCAGCGTGCGCGATGGACTTAATGCACGTGATCTAGCCGTCAAAAGTACAGAAAACCCAGCCACCTCATTTTCCAGGCTGCGTAGCCGTGCTGAAGTAAATATTAACCAAACCTTTAGTCAGAGCAGCTCAGTATATTTAAATGCATCCGTACAGAACTACTGGAACTCGAACCTCCAAAATGTACAGTATCAGGCAGGGTTTAGAAAAAACCTTCGCTGGGGCTCTATAGGTGTTAGCTTGAACCAGGTACGCGACAACAATAACAATAAAATTGCCACGGTGATGTTTAACTTGTCCATCAATATGGATGAGGGCAAATCATTCAGTACAATGCTGCAACACGACACAGACGGAAATAATAGTCAACAAATGAGCCTCTCAGGTAATGCTGGTGATGATAAACGATGGAGCTATAGTGTCAATGCAAACCGAAGTGTTACCAATTCAACTGAAGATAACACCCTTGGTGGGAGTGCAAACTATTCAGGAAGCAAAGCTTCGGCAAATGGCACTGCAAGTATCAACAAAAACAGCAAGCAAGTTTCGCTTGCTTTGACGGGCTCTGTCCTCGCCACTGCACAAGGTATTTTCTTTGGCCAGAGCATGGGTGAAAGTGCAGCAATTGTTGAAGCCAGAGACGCTGAGGGTGCGGAAGTCATGCCCGCAGTTGGTGTGAAGATTGATCGTTCCGGTTATGCATTACTACCTTCATTGTCTCCGTATAAACTGAATGATGTACAACTACAAACTGGCAGTATGAATGAAGGCGTTGAATTACAGGGCAGCAGTAACCAGGCCGTACCGCGCAGTGGCGCTGTAGTCTATGTCAACTTTAAAACAACAAAAGGATTACCAGTTCTGTTTAAAGTAACACAGCCCAATGGTGAAGTACTGCCATTTGGCACCGACATTCTGGATGAGAATGGCAATAATGTAGGCAATGTGGGGCAAAATGGTAAATTATTGGCTCGTGTCAAAAATGCAAAAGGTACTTTACATGCAGCTTTGGCCGACAAGAAAAGCTGCCAATTTAGCTATACGACATTTGAAAATTCAAAACAGTACGCTATGCAAAAGAGTATCTGCAATTAAATTGAATTGCATAAAAAATAAGACTTTCATGCAGTATTAATATAGATGCGTAAATACAACTAAACTACACAATTCATTGGAAATTTCAAAATAGATAGCACATGCTAAATTTTAAAAAAAGGATAGTTTTTAACTGCTATTTGTATGCATTAATAATTTCAATTATATCGCCGAAATTTTACGCAACTGCTGTCAACAGTGCAACAGAAGCTCAGGCTCCACAGGATATTTTCCAGACGCCTCGTTGAATACCGGAATTTAGCACCAGCGGTATTAACAATGCCAGCATTGGCTCCAGCATTTTTACCACAAAATTTTAAATACAATTAAACTGCCCAACATCCAGCGCCCTAATGTTTATACAATATTTACGGATAATAACAATATCGGCAATACAGGTATCGTACTGAGCCTAGATTCAAATTGCAGCGCAAAAGGAATAGGAGTGCAATTGAAATATAATAAAAATATCATCAAGTTCGAACCTGATCTAGCCATTCCGAGCAACACTAATCAGTTTCTATTACAAAATTAAGCAACCGAATTGGTCAATTACAGTTTTGATAGAGCATTAGTGAGAACTGGCACGGCAAGTTCTGGCAATTACAAAGCGACCGCGACATTCACAATGAGTTATCAATGAGTGTATAAATTTGAATATGCAACAATGGAATAATGTCACTACGAGGTAATTACAGATTGATAGTGTCGATTATTCATATTTACTGCCCACTAGGATAGCATTATGAAATTTAGAGCAATGAGCAATGAGCAATGAGCAATGAGCAATGAGCAATGAGCAATGAGCAATGAGCAA